>NZ_QHHW01000024.1:0-473554 GCF_003947325.1 Amycolatopsis sp. WAC 01375 | reverse complement strand
GTGCGTTAGCGTGAGTCACGAGGGCCTCCAGGTAGCCGGTGCAGATGTCGCAATCCACACCGAACCCGGAGGCCCTCCCCTATTCCAAGATCATCGACCCACGTGTCGCCCCCGTTCACAACCTCCCGGGTCAATACACCTAGGTGCTGGCAGCCGTGCACAGTCGCGGGTCACGTAGGGCCCACAGACCAGTTTCCGCTCGTACGCGATCTGAGTGAGTTCGCCACTTTACACTTTCGACAAGGAAGTCAACGGTGAAAATTTCCCGCATTCGAGTAACTGGCGGATTTCTGTCTGGCGTCGATATCTCGCTGAACTCGGGGCTCAATGTAGTTATCGGACCCCGAGGGGCGGGTAAAACGACGCTTCTGGAACTGCTCAGGCACGCTCTTGGCGTATCCCACGCCGACGCACCTAGTGCTCGAAAGCATCAGGAGTTTGTGCGCGCAATTTTGGGATCAGGCGAGGTTATTGTTGACCTAGAATGCGACGGTGAAGCTCAAAGAATCGCAGTAGACGCCACGGGAACTGGAAGAAAGAAAGAGTACGCTGTCGCAGCACTGATGCTTGCACAAAACGAACTGGAAGCAATCGCGTCAAATCGGGATAGTCGACTAAACTTAATAGACTTACGTGCCAACATATCGCCTGCAGTTGAGGTTTGGACAAAAATTGAAGAGCTGACTAGGCGAGCTGCCAATTATAGGGATGAAATTGAGGCATCGGCAGAGATCCTAAAGCAGCGACTGCAGCTAAATGTGGATCTTGATAAGACGGCAGCGCGAGAACAAGAGCTCCTGCGAGGCGGGAACGAGCTGCTGTCCAAAAAGAGGCAGGAACTTACCGAACTAGAGAGATCCTTGCTGAATTTGAAGGCTGAACTACGCGGCCTGTCTCGATCGCATGCTCAATTCACGGAAGTGGGTATAGCAGTCGAGCAAGTTCAAGCACTTCTTTCAGATGCACTTGATACTCATTCGTCGCGCTCTTCAACTATCCCCGTCAGGACGCAAAGAGTTCTAAATATTGCAACTGAGCTCTCCTTAGAGATTGCAGAGATTCGGGCACAAATTGCTGCTCGGCGAAACGATATTGACGCTCGCACGCTAAGTCTTCGAGAGTTTGCCGAGCCAATAAGGGCAGAGCTGGAAACTGCCGAGTCTGGCCTTGGTGCTGTAACGGCCGAAATGCGCAACATTAGATCTCAACTCGCAATGATGGACGAGCAAGAGAAGCAGTTGCTTGTACTCCAGAATCAATACAAGGAGACTATTCGCAGCAGAGATGAACTAATGTCCCGCCTTGAATCGGGACACGAGTACATCTTTCAAAAAAGAGCGGCAGTAGCCGCCGCCGTCAATGATCAACTAGACGGCCACGTGGTAGTAACCGTTGATCACTTGGCTGATCACCGAAGCTTCAGCAGCATGCTTGAGCGAGCTCTGCAAGGGAGCAATACCCAGTATCGATCAGCCATTGAATCAATAGTTTCGTCTGTGCTTCCGGGGCAGTTGCTTAAGTTCTTATCGACCTGACTGAGGTGCCGGTCCTCGACGGACCAGGGAGGGAGGCGACCGATGACCGCTGAAATCAGCGACCCATGGTCGAAATTGGACGAGATCCTCGGTCTTGAGGTAGCCGAGCCCGTGGACGACGGGATCGGCGCGCTGGCGGTCTACGGTCGCTGCTCGACTGAAGACAACCAGGACCCGGAGACCTCGCGAGGTTGGCAGATCGGCAACGCGCGCAAGTTCGTCGAGCCGCTGGGCGGCCGGATCGTGGCCGAGTACTTCGACGTGGGCCAGTCGCGATCAGTGCCGTGGGAGCGGAGGACGGAAGCATCGCGTCTGCTCGCCGAGTTGAAGAATCCGCGCCGGACGTGGAACGCCCTGGTCGTCGGCGAGGGCACTCGTTGTTGGTTCGGCAACCAGTTCTCGCTGATCGCCCCGCGGTTCGCTGCGTACGGGGTGGAGCTGTGGGTGCCGGAGCTCGGCGGACGGTTCGACCCGCGGAACCCTTCGCACAAGATGCTGATGAGCGTGCTCGGCGGCATGAGTGAGTCGGAGCGGCAGCACGTTCAGGCGAGGGTCCGGGCGGCGATGGACGCACAGGTCGTCAATGAGGGACGTCACCAGGGTGGCCGCGCCCCGTACGGGTACGTGGTCGTAGATGGCGGGCCCCACCCGAACCCGAGGAAGGCGGCGGAGGGGTTCCGTCTGCGGGTGCTCGCAATCGATGAGCCAGCCGCCGAAGTCGTGCGCCGGATCTTTGCCGAGTACCTGGACGGGCAGGGTGATCGAGCGATCGCGAGCGGGCTCAATCGCGATGGGATCCCGTGTCCGTCGGCTCGGCGGCCGGAGCAGAACCGGCATCGGCTCGCCGATGGATGGCAGGGCAGCACTACGCGATCGATCCTGGAGAATCCGCGCTATGCGGGCTACGCGGTCTTCGGGCGGTCGGCCCGGCAGGAGATGCTGTTCGACCCTGATGACGTCGCCGCTGGCAACGTCGTGCGGTTTCGGCGAGCCAAGCCGGATCGGGTGGTCCGGTCACGTAAGCCCGCTCACCCGAAGATCGTCTCGGTCGAGGACTTCACACAGGCGCAGTTGATCCGGCGAGCCAAAGCGGCCGGCGGCCTCCGGACGGCTCGCAAGGCCGAACGCGCGGGCCGCCCGGTGAAGCACGTGTACCTGTTCCGCGGTCTCATCCGGTGTGCCGCATGCGAACGGAAGATGGAAGGCAGCCCGCGCAAATACGGCATGTACTACCGATGCCCGGCCCGAACCCTGGCACCGGGTGCACCGGCCTTGCTGACGCATCCGCCCACGATCTATCTCCGGGAGGAGCCGCTGCGGGACGCGGTGAACGGGTGGATCGGTGGTCTGTTCGATCAGCAGAACATTGAGCAGACCGTCAGCCAGCTCGTGGGCGCTCAGCCAGCGGTGCGAGCCGGGGGCGATGGAGTCGCAAGCAAGCAACTGGAGGAGGCAGAAGCCAAGCTCAGGCGATTCCAAGACGCCATCGCTGCAGGCGTCGCCCCGACAGCACTGGTCGAAAGCATCAACGAGGCCCAAGCTGACCGAGCGGCGGCGCAGGGAGCGTTAGCGGCCGCGGGCGAGCCTGCGGGGATCACCGATGCAGAGGTCTACGCGATGATCGACTCGCTGGGTGACATCGGGGCTGCCCTCGCTGACAGTCAGCCGGGCAAGCTGGCACGGCTCTATCGGGCTCTGAGGCTTGACCTGCGGTACGACAACGAAAAAGAGGCCGTCTACGCGACGACCTCTTTGCGTGTGAATAATGCGGGTGTCCGAGGGGGGACTTGAACCCCCACGTCCGTTAAGGACACTAGCACCTCAAGCTAGCGCGTCTGCCATTCCGCCACTCGGACTTGCTGATGTGAGAAGAGTATACGGCGCCTCGGAGGCCTCAATCAGGGGGGTCTGTGTCGTCACGCAGACCTACATTGAGACGATGATCGGTTACCCTCCGACAGCTTTTGTGCCTCCGGGTGGATGGATAATACGGGTAAGTCCCCAGGTCGGAAGCCAGTAATGCGTAGCGTGACTGGCGGTGACAGAAGGTCGTGGGCGGCGGGGAATCAAACCCGGTCACGGAGCGCTTACACGTGCTGTGAAGAAGATTGGTTTCCTCTCGTTTGGCCACTGGTCGGCGAGTGAGCACTCCGAGACCCGGTCCGCCGCGGACTTCCTGCATCAGTCGATCGACTTGGCGGTCGCGGCCGAGGAGCTCGGCGTGGACGGTGCCTACTTCCGTGTGCATCACTTCGCGCGGCAGGCGGGCAGTCCGTTTCCGTTGCTGTCGGCGATCGGCGCGCGGACCTCGAGGATCGAGATCGGGACGGGCGTGATCGACATGCGCTACGAGAACCCGATGTACATGGCCGAGGAGGCGGGCGCCGCCGACCTCATCTCGAGGGGCAGGCTCCAGCTCGGGGTCAGCCGGGGGTCCCCGGAGCAGGTGATCGACGGGTGGCGGTACTTCGGTTACGGGCCCGCGGAGGGGCAGACCGCCGCGGACATGGCGCGGCAGCGCATCGAGGTCTTCCTCAAGCTGCTCGACGGCGAGGGGTTCGCGCAGCCGAATCCGCGGCCGATGTTCCCCAATCCGCCGGGGTTGTTGCGGCTTGAGCCGTACTCGGAGGGGTTGCGCGAGCGGATCTGGTGGGGATCCAGCTCGAACGCGACCGCTGTTTGGGCGGCGGAGCAGGGGATGAACCTGCAGAGTTCCACGCTCAAGGACGACGAGACGGGCGAGCCGCTGCACGTTCAGCAGCGCAAGCAGATCGAGGCCTACCGCGAAGCCTGGAAGGAGGCCGGCCACGCGTGGGAGCCGCGGGTGTCGGTCAGCCGCAGTATCTTCGCGTTGACCAACGACCTGGACCGCGCGTACTTCGGGCGTGATCGGAACTCGCGCGACCAGGTGGGCATGATCGACGAGACGACCAGGGCGATTTTCGGGCGGTCGTATGCCGCGGAGCCGGATGAGCTGGTGCGGGCGCTCAAGGAGGACGAGGCGATCGAGGCCGCGGACACCTTGTTGCTGACCATCCCGAACCAGCTCGGTGTCGAGTACAACGCGCACGTCCTGGAGAGCATTCTCACGCACGTGGCGCCGGAGCTCGGCTGGCGCTGAGAATGCGCGATTCGGCGGATGGGCCGGGGCGCTTCGCTCGTTACGATCAGGGGATCCCCGGCCATCGGAGGGTCCCATGAGACTGCCCCGATTCCACTTCCTGTTCGGCCTCGCCTCGGTCTTCTGCCTGGCCCTGCCGCCGACGGCGCAAGCGAGCGCGCCGGCCCCGCTCGGCGGCGGGAGCGTGTTGCAGACCAGCGTCTCGTCCCGGTGCACGGCGGGATTCGCCGCCGTCTCCGGCAAGACCGGCTACCTGATCGCGAGTTCCTCCTGCGGCAAACCCGGCGACACCATCCGCAGCGCGGGCCGGGTGGTCGGGGTGGTCGTGGGCGCCCAGGTCCCGCCGACCGGCGCGATCGTCATCCGCGTGACCAACACGACCGACTGGCGGCTGGTGGGATCGATCCCACCCACCGACAGCCGGGTGACGATCACCGGTTCGGTCGAAGCGCCGGTCGGCTCGTCGGTGTGCCGGTACGGCGCGACCACTGGCTGGCACTGCGGGATCATTCAGGCGAAGAACGTGTCGATCACCTTCCCCGAAGGAACGCTGACCGGCTTGACCCGCACTTCCGTATGCGCCGAGCCGGGTGACAACGGCGGGCCGTTCGTCAGCGGGACGCAGGCGCAGGGAGTACTGGTCGGCGGCAGCGGGAACTGTTCCAGCGGCGGCACCACCTACTTCTTCCCGGTCAACCGCGTCCTGTCGGCCTACGGGCTGACGATCCTCACCGGAACCTAGAACGGCAGCGCCCTCGGATACGGGGGAGGGGAGTGCCGCGCGAACGCGGGCGTGGTCGTGACCCGGGCCTCCCCGACGGCGTCGAAGATCGTCTGGTGTTCCGCGGCGAGCCCGGCGGCTTCGGCGTTCAGCGCGGCAGGTCCGCTCGACGGCCAGTGTCCGCGGTCCAGCCGCCGCTCCAGCGTGCGCAGGGCGGTGATCTCCTCGGACGCGGTGAACACACAGTGTCCGGCCCGGTTCACGAACAGCTGACGGAGGTTCCCCGGGTCTCCGGCCAGCTCGACTCGCTCGGCGTAGGCGCGTTCGTGTGCCGCCGGCGCGGTGCCGTCCGCGACGGTGTGCATGGTCAGCACCGGGAACGGCGTGCGTCCCAGTGGCAGCCCGAATCGCGCCAGGTAACCCGCCGCGGCCGGATCAGGCGCGACACGTGGCGCCCTCGCCAACTTGTCGAGGTCGGCGCCGAGATCGAGGCCCGCTTCCGCGTAGGCGCGTTCCACCAGCGGCCGCTCGCCTGCCTTCGCCAGGATCCGCCGGTAGTCGACACCCACGTTCCAGCTCGGGTTGCCGCCCGCGCGCTGTTCCAACGCGACCCTGTCGACGCCGAACGCGCTGGCGCGATAGAAGCGATCCCAGACGCTCTGCCAGAAAACCTGTTCCGCGACGTCCGTCGGCCGGGGACGGGTGGCGTCGAACCAGCCGGGGATCTCGGCCAGCGCGTTCGCCAGCGCGAGCCGGGCCTGGCCTTGCGGGTTCGCGGTGGCGGCCTGGACCACGTCGGCGAACTTGCCCGCATTGGCCGCGGGGTCGGTGATCCGCACCAGTTCCAGCCGCGCGTCGAGCAGTGTGTTCAGCGCGTAGCCGAGATCGAGCCCGGAGTTCCAGTGCGCGGCCCCGCCGGCGAGGTTGCCGCAGAAGGTCATCAACCCGGCGAACCGGCGCGGGTTCCGCTCGGCGAGCAGGGTCGCGGTGATCGCACCCACCGATTCGCCCGCCGCGATGGTCCGCCGGGGCGTTCCGACCGTGCGGGCGAACCAGTCGTGCAACCGGATCTGGTCGGTCAGCGCTTCCTCGATCGACCAGCCGCGCACGGTCCGATACTGCGACGCGGCCAGCGCGTAGCCCTGCTCCAGCAGGTAAGACTCGGTCGTGGGCTGTGAGGTCAGCGCGATCCGCTCCGGCTCCGGATACGCCAGGGAGTACATCCCGTGACTCCACAGCATGAGCGTGCCGTTCCAGTTTTCCGGTACCAGGACCAGATAACGCGCGCCTTCGAGTTCGCCCTCGTATCTGGTGACCGGGCCGGCCGCCGAAGCGCGGGGAACCACGAGTCCCAGTAAGACGGTGAGTAGAGCCAGGAAAGTCAGACCACGCCGTGCCATGACCATCACCCCGGGAGTCATCCTTCCAGCGCGGGGTGAATTGTCCAGATCCGCTTGGCCTAACTGAAGATGACCGAGCGCAGGAGAAGTCTGTCCGAGCCTCGGCCACCGTAGGGGCGGAGCGTGAAGTAGGAGTCGCTCGCGCAGTCGTCGTCCAGGAACACCACCGCGGTCGAGCCGGTGTCGTTGCGTGGACGGAACGCGTCGACGTCCCAGTCGGCTATTTCGGGGATTTCGATGCATTCGCCGCTGGGTGGGTCCACCAGGGTGCCGACCTGGAGCTCTTCGTGTTCGTCGTAGTAGCGGTAGGTGAATTCACCTTCGGCCGCGGAGGCCGTCGCGGGGATCGTGAAACAGAGGGCGACGGCACTGGCAATGGCCAGGAAAGCGGTACGTGTACGCATCCTCCGACGTTAGGACGATGATCAACATCGCCGGTAGGTCTCGCGGCCAGATCCACTCTGGGGAGTGGACCGGAGTCCGGCCGGTGATCGATAGTGAGGGTCATGTACACCGGCAACCCCGACGTCCCCGACGACGTGTTCGCGGCCGTCCTCGGCCAGATCGACGACTTCGTCCGTACCCGCGTGATGCCTCGTGAGCTGGAGATCATGAACACGGACGCCATCCCGGCCGATCTGCGGGCGCAGGTCGCGGCGATGGGGTTGTTCGGGTACGCGATCCCGCAGGAGTGGGGTGGACTCGGCCTCGATCTGGTGCAGGACGTCGAGGTGGCGATGACGCTCGGTTACACGTCCTTGGCGTTGCGGTCGATGTTCGGGACGAACAACGGGATCGCCGGACAGGTGCTGGTCGGGTTCGGCACGGACGAGCAGCGGGCACGGTGGTTGCCGGGTATCGCGTCGGGCGAGATCGTCGCGTCGTTCGCGCTGACCGAGCCGGGTGCCGGATCGAATCCGGCCGGGCTGCGGACCAGCGCGAAGCCGGATGGCGACGGCTGGGTCATCGACGGCGGCAAGCAGTTCATCACCAATGCCACCGAGGCAGGTCTTTTCGTGGTTTTCGCGCGTATGGGCACCGGCATCGCGGTGTTCCTGGTGCCCGCGGACGCGCCGGGTATCACGGTCGGCGCGAAGGACGCGAAGATGGGGCAGGAAGGCTCGCGCACTGCGGATGTCGCCTTCTCGCAGGTGCGTGTCGGGCCGGAAGCACTCGTCGGCGGGGACGGGGATGTCGGCTACAAGGCAGCGATGACGTCGCTGGCGCGCGGCCGGATCCATATGGCGGGGCTGGCGGTCGGGGCGGCGCAGCGGGCGCTCGACGAGTCGGTCTCGTATGCCGCGACGGCGACTCAGGGTGGCACGCCGATCGGGGATTTCCAGCTGGTGCAGGCGATGCTCGCCGATCAGCAGACCGGTGTGCTCGCCGGCCGGGCGCTCGCCCGTGAGGCGGCGCGGTTGTATGTGACGGGGCAGGACCGGCGGATCGCGCCGTCGGCGGCGAAGCTGTTCTGCACCGAGATGGCGGGGAAGGCCGCGGATCTGGCGGTGCAGGTTCACGGCGGAAGCGGCTACATGCGCGAGGTCCCGGTCGAGCGCATCTACCGGGACGTCCGGTTGATGCGGCTGTACGAGGGCACGAGCGAGATCCAGCGGCTGATCATCGGTGGCGGTCTGGTGCGGGCCGAGAAGAAGAAAGCATGACCCGGCCGCTCGAAGGGGTCACCGTCGTCGCCATCGAACAGGCTGTCGCCGCTCCGCTGGCCACCCGCAACCTCGCCGATCTCGGCGCGCGCGTGATCAAGGTGGAACGCGTCGACGGTGGGGATTTCGCGCGTGCCTACGACCACGCCGTACACGGCACCGGCGCGCATTTCGTCTGGCTGAACCGAGGCAAGGAGTCGCTCGCCGTCGACCTCAAGACCACCGAAGGCCGTGACGTCGTCCGGCGGCTGGTCTCGAAGGCCGACGTGTTCGTGCAGAACCTCGCTCCCGGCGCGGCCGAGCGGCTCGGTTTCGGTGATCTGCGGGCGGACCATCCCGAGCTGGTCGTGGTGAACCTGTCCGGATTCGGGGCGGGCGGGCCGATGGAGCGGCGCAAGGCCTACGACATGCTGGTCCAGGCCGAGGCCGGGCTCATCGCGATCACCGGCACCCCGGACGCTCCGGCGAAGACCGGGATCCCGACCGCGGACATCGCGTCCGGCATGTACTGCGCGCAGGCGGTGCTGGCGGCGTTGCTGCGCCGCTGGCGCACCGGCGAGGGCGCGACGATCGAGGTCTCGATGCTGGAGGCCACCATCGAATGGATGGGGTACGCGCTCAACACCCGGATGTACGCCGGAACCGAGCCCGAACGCATGGGCCTGAGCCACAGTTCGATCGCGCCGTACGACGCCTTTCCCACCCGTGACGGCCAGATGCTGATCGGCGTCCAGAACGACACCGGCTGGCGCACCCTCGTCACCGACGTCCTCGACGCGCCCGAACTCGCCGACGATCCACGCTTCACCACGAACGTGCGACGCGTGGCTCACCGCGCGGAATGCGACGCCGCCGTCGCCGCCCGGACTTCGCGGTGGTCCAACAATGAACTCGACGAACGGCTCGCCGCGGCCGGGGTTCCCGCCGCACAGCTCAAGGACGTCGGCCAGGTCGCCGATCATCCCCAGCTGCGGGCCCGTGATCGCTGGCGCGAGGTCGGCACCGAGTTCGCCCGGATCGACGCTTTGCTGCCGCCGGTGACCTTCGACGATTTCGAGGCGTGCATGGGCGACGTCCCGGCGCTGGGGGAACACACTCGAGCCTTGCTCGTCGAGTCCGGAGTGGACGCCGACGAGTACCTTCGCCGCGGTATCGCAGGCTGAATTCAAATCGGCGCGACTGGAGGAACTCCAGGTTTACGCTCGAGATCATGCGATTCGCCATCAAGACTTCGCCGCAGGACACCGTCTGGTCCGACATGCTCGCCGTCTGGCAGGCCGCCGACGAGATCGAACTCTTCGAATCGGGCTGGACCTTCGATCACTTCTATCCCATTTTCTCGGATTCGACCGGTCCGTGCCTGGAAGGGTGGGTGACCCTCACCGCGCTCGCGCAGGCCACGAAACGACTCCGGCTGGGCACCTTGGTCAGCGGGATCCACTACCGGCACCCCGCGCTTCTCGCGAACATGGCCGCGACGCTCGACATCGTTTCCGGCGGCCGGCTGGAGATCGGCGTCGGCGCGGGCTGGAACGAGGAGGAATCCGGCGCGTACGGCATGGAACTCGGCACCATCAAGGCACGCAGTGACCGGTTCGAGGAGGCCTGCGAGGTGCTCGTCGGCCTGCTGACCCAGGAGAGCACCACCTTCCAGGGCGAGCACTATCAGCTGACCGACGCCCGCTGCGAACCGAAGGGTGTGCAGAAGCCACATCCGCCGATCTGCATCGGCGGCAGCGGCGAGAAGCGGACCTTGCGCACGGCCGCGAAGTACGCCCAGCACTGGAACTTCGTCGGCGGCACGCCGGAGGAGTTCGCGCACAAGCGGGAGGTGCTGCACCGGCACTGCGCGGACATCGGCCGGGATCCGAACGAGATCACCTTGTCCTCGCACGTGCGTCTCGGCACGGACGGTGACTACGCCAAGGTCGCCGCAGGCGTCGAAGCCCTCGGTGAAGTGGGCCTTGACCTGGCGATCATCTACCTGCCGCCGCCGCACACCCCAGCCGTGCTGGAGCCGCTGGCGAAGGTGCTCGAGCCGCTGCGCTGAGGTCTCGAAGACCGGCCGGGGAGCGACGGCCCGTTGCGGAACCGGCCGGTCTCGCTATACGGTGACAGAACTAGAACAGGTTACAGTTCTGCACGGTGGGCGGACCGAGGAGCGGACATGGCGAACAGGGCTGCGCGCGGCGACGAGGCCGACTACGTGGTCGTCGGATCGGGCAGCTCGGGCGCCGCGATCGCGGGCAGGCTGGCGGAGTCCGGAGCCAGCGTAATCGTGCTCGAGGCGGGCAAGAGCGACCAGAAGATGCTCGTCAAGAAGCCGGGGCTGGTCGGCCCGATGCACGCGGTGCCCCAGCTGAAGAAGCCCTTCGACTGGGGCTACTACTCGGTGCCGCAGAAACATGTTCTCGATCGGCGGATGCCGGTGCCGCGCGGAAAGGTGGTCGGCGGCTCCAGCTCCATCAACGGCATGGTCTACGTCCGTGGCAACCGCGCCAACTTCGACTCCTGGGCCGCCGAGGGCAACAAGGGCTGGGACGCCGACAGTGTCAACGCCGCGTACAAGCGGATGGAGGACTTCGAGGACGGCGAGAGCGACTTCCGGGGCGCGGGCGGGCCGATCCGGGTCACCCGCAACAAGACCCCGCAGGAGGGCACGCTCCAATTCCTCCAGGCGACCGCCGACGCGATCGGCTGCGAGATCCTCGACGACTACAACGCCGAGTCCCAAGAGGGCGTCAGCCGGATGCAGCAGAACGCCGCAGACGGCCTCCGGTACAGCGCCTCGCGCGGCTACATCCACCATCTCGCGCCCGCCACGCTGCAGGTCCAGTCCGGAGTGCTGGCGAAGAAGGTGCTCATCGAGAACGGCCGTGCGGTCGGCGTCGAGGTCGTCGACGCGAACGGGGGACAGCGCACGCTGCGCGCGGGCAAGGAGGTCATCCTCGCGGGAGGCTTCGTCGGGTCCGCGCAGCTGCTGATGTTGTCCGGGATCGGCCACGCCGAGCACCTGAAGGAGCACGGCATCGACGTCGTCGCGGACCTGCCGGTCGGCGACAACCTGCACGACCACATGTTCCACGCGCTGACCTTCCGCGCGTCGTCGAGCAAGAACAGGGGCACGCCACCGTACTTCGCGCGCGGCCTCGTCAGCGAACTGCTGCGGCCCGGCACGACGTTCCTGGCGAACTCGGTCTTCGAGGCGGTCGCCTTCCTCAAGACCTCTCAAGCCGCCGAGGTGCCCGACCTCCAGTTGCACCTCCTGCCGTGGGCGTACGTGACGCCCAACCAGGACGCGCCGATCCGGCACGACGTCGACAAACGGCCCGCGCTCACCGTGCTGACCACGCTGATCTACCCGAAGAGCCGCGGCACGCTGCGTCTCGCCTCGGCCGATCCCACGGCGGCGCCGCTCATCGACCCCCAGTACCTGTCCGACCCGGCCGATCTCGAAGTGCTCGGCGAGGGCTCGGAAATGGTCCGCGAGATCTTCGCCTCGGGGGCGTTCAACGGCTCGATCAAGGAAGAACTCCACCCTGGCAAGGGACTGCGGGGCCAGGAGTTGCGCGACGCGATCCTGAACCGCGCGACCTCGGTCTACCACGGCGTCGGCACCTGCCGGATGGGCGTCGACGAGCTCGCGGTCGTCGGTCCCGACCTGAAGGTCCGCGGTGTCGACGGCCTGCGGGTCTGCGATGCCTCGATCATGCCGTCGATCACCGGCGGCAACACCAACGCGCCCGCCATCATGATCGGTGAGATGGGCGCGCAGCTCGTCCTGTCGGACAACTGACGGAAAGAGGGCCATGACCGTCACACCGCTCGCGCTCACCCGTCCGGCGTCGGTGACCGACGCGTTCCTGCGACGCCTCGTCGCCCGAGTGCCGGGCTCGTCCGGCGCGACCTGGAAGCTCACCGAGGTCTACACCGGTGATTTGCTCGTCGAACTGCCCCAGTCGACACCCGCCGACATCGAGCAGGCGTTCACCATCGCTCGCGCCGCGCAGGAGAAATGGGCCGCGACACCGCTCAAGCAGCGGCTGGAGGTGTTCAAACGGGCGCACACGCTCTTCGTCGACAACGCGCCGGCCGTCACAGACCTCATCCAGGTCGAGAGCGGTAAGAACCGGCGGATGGCGATCGAGGAGACCTGTGATCCGGCGATGGTGATGAGCCATTACCTCACGCGGGCCGCCAAACTGCTGGCTCCGACCAAACGCGGCGGGCCGGTCCCGTTCCTGACGACGTCGACCGAAGTCCGGCAGCCCAAGGGCGTGGTCGGGATCATCGCGCCGTGGAACTTTCCTTTCGCCACCGGCATTTCCGACGCCGTCCCGGCGCTGATGGCCGGGAACGCGGTGGTGCTGAAACCCGACAACAAGACCGCGCTTTCCCCGCTCTACGGTGTCGAGCTGCTGGAGAAGGCCGGGCTGCCGAAGGGCCTGTTCCAGGTGGTGTGCGGTGAGGGGCCCGACGTCGGCCCCACCCTCATCGACCAGGCGAACTACGTGATGTTCACCGGTTCGACGGCGACCGGCCGGGTGATCGGCGAACGGGCGGGCCGCAACCTCATCGGCTGCTGTCTCGAACTCGGCGGCAAGAACCCGATGATCGTGCTCGAAGACGCCGACCTGGCCGAGACCGTGCAGGGCGCGATCTTCGGCGCTTTCGGCAACACCGGGCAGATCTGCATGCACATCGAGCGGATCTACCTGCCGGAATCCCGTTACGACGAGTTCAAGAAGGCGTACGTGGCCAAGACCAAGGCGCTCGACGTCCGCGCCGCCTATGACTTCGGGCCGGACATGGGTTCGCTCGTCTCCGTCGACCACATGAGCCGCGTCAAGTCGCATGTCGACGACGCCGTCGCGAAGGGCGCGACCGTCCTTTGTGGAGGAAAGCCGCGGCCCGATCTCGGCCCGGCGTTCTTCGAACCGACGATCCTCGAAGGCGTCACGAAGGACATGCTCTGCGGTGTCACCGAAACCTTCGGACCCGTTGTCGCGCTGCACAAGTACCGCACGGTCGACGAGGCCGTCGCGTTCGCCAACGACACCGAGTACGGCCTCAACGCCTCGGTCTGGGGCGCCGACGTCGGCGCCGCCCGCGCCGTGGCCGCGCGGATCGAGTCCGGCAACGTCAACATCAACGACATCCTCGCCACCGCGTACGCCGCCAAGGGGACACCGTCCGGCGGCGTCAAGAATTCGGGCGTCGGCGCCCGCCACGGGGACCAGGGCCTGCTCAAGTACACCGACGTGAAGAACGTGGCGGTGCTCAAGAAACAGGTCATGGGCCCCCGTGGCGGCCAGACCTACGAGAAGTACGTCGAGGGGATGCTGTCCGGGCTGAAGCTCATGCGGCGGTTGCGCATCCGCTAGGCCGTGTCCTGGGAGTCTGTGTGCTGCGGAGCGGCCAGCACGCAGACGATGCTCAGCACGCACATGCCGATCAGCAGGCCGATCGCCGGCCAGACACTGCCCGTCGCCTGGAACAACAGGGTCGACACCAACGGCGAGAGGCCGCCGAAGAGCGCGCCCGCCAGCTGGTAGGACAGCGAGATGCTGGTGTACCGCACCCGCGGGCGGAACATCTGCGACAGGATGGCGGCGATCGGACTGTAGGTCGCCGTCATCGCGAGGCGCATCGCCACGAAAGCCGCGATGATCAGCGCCGCGTTCTTGGTCGAGAGCACCAGGAACTGCGGTGCCGCGAGCACGGCGACGCCGACAAGGCCGATCACGACCACTCGCACCCGGCCGAAGCGATCGCCGAGCCAGGCCGCGCCGAAGCTGACGACCAGTTCGACGAACGCGGCGATGGTGAGCGCGTTGAGCACCAGCGATTCGGAGACGCCGACGGCCGGATCGGTCGCGTACGCCGTCGCGAAAGTGGTGACGAGGTAGTAGCCGCCGACCGCGACGGGCAGCACGCAGATGCCCAGCAGGATCGGTTTCCAGTTCGTCCGGACTGCGTACAGGATCGGCGCGCCGGTTTCCTCGGCGGCTTCTTCGAAGACCGGCGACTCCTCGACCTTCAGGCGCACGATGAGGCCGACGCCGATGAGCAGCACGGAGGCGAAGAAGGGGATCCGCCAGCCCCACGTGGTGAGCCATTCGGTGCCGCCGATGCTCAGGAGACTGAACAGGCCGGTGGCCAGCAGCGCGCCCGCCGGATTCCCTGCCTGTGCGAAGGCGCCGTAGAAGGTCTTCTTGTCCGGCGGCGCGTGTTCGACGGCCATGAGCACGGCGCCGCCCCACTCACCGCCGACGGCGAGCCCTTGGACGAACCTGAGCACCACGAGCAGGATGGGCGCCCACGTGCCGATCTGCGCGTATCCGGGCAGGCAGCCGACGAGGAAGGTCGCCGCGCCCATCATGGTCAGGGTCACCACGAGCGCGGTCTTGCGGCCGACCCGGTCACCGACGTGCCCGAACACGATGCCGCCGAGCGGCCGTGCGAAGAACCCGACCGCGTAGGTCGCGAAGGCCGCCGCGACTCCGGTCAGCCGGTCGCCGGTCGCGGGGAAGAACACGGTGCCGAAGACCAGGCTCGCCGCCGTGGCGTAGATGTAGAAGTCGTACCACTCGATCGTGGTGCCGACGAAGGCCGCGAGCCCGGCCCGGCGGGCTCGACGGAGCGACTGGGTGTCGGTTTGGACGGTCATCGGGCCACCTCGCCGTCGATCCAGGTTTCGAGCACGCGGATACCGGCGATCCGGTCCGGCTCGCAGGTGAGGGGATTCTCGCCGAGCAGCACGAAATCGGCGCGTTTGCCGGGGCTGATCGAGCCGAGGTCGCGCTCACGGCCGAGCACCCTGGCGCCGGCGATCGTGTGGGCGGCGACGGCCGACCGGACGTCGATCAGCAGTTCGTCGCCGCCGAGCCGGTGACCGCGGCGGGTCGTCCTGGTCACCGCGGTCTGGATGGCTTCGAGCGGGTTCGGCTCCGCGACCGGGGCGTCCGAGCTCAGCGTGATCGGGACGCCTGCCGCCTGGAACTCGCCGAGGGGGTTGAATCGCTCGCCGGGGGTGCCGACCGCGTCCGTGACGCCTTCGCCCCAGTTGTAGTAGTGCTGCGGCTGGTTGACGGGGTGGACGCCGAGCGCGGCCATCTGCTTGATCTGCTCCGGGGACGGCAACCCGCAATGCTCGATGCGGTGACGGGCGTCGGGCCGGGGATTTCGCCGCTGCGCGTCCTCGATGGCGTCGAGCACCATCGCGATGGCGTCGGGGGACTGGGCATGGGTCGCGGTCTGGAGCCCGGCCTCATGCGCCTTGCCGATCAGCGCGGAGTAGTCCTTCGGGTCGTGGTAAAGCTGCCCGGTGCGGCACGGATCGCCGACGTAGCCGTCCGGGAAGTACGCGGTCCAGCCGCCGAGCGTGCCGTCGGCGTAGAACTTGATCCCCGCGAACGCGAGCCGGGTGGTGCCGAAAGCGCCGTGCAGCCCCATTTCCAGAGCTTGGTCGAGCAGATGCGACAGCAGGTACATGTGGACGCGCGTCTTGAGCAGACCGGCTTCGTCCAGCCGCAGATACATGTCGAATTCGCGGCGCGTGACCTGGGCGTCGCCGATCGCGGTCACGCCCGCGGCGAGGAACTTCTCCTGCGCGGCGGCCAGCTGCCGCGCGTGCTCCTCCGGCTCGTCCTCGAGGTGGAAGTTCGGCCCGTGCCGCCCGACCTTCACCCCGGTGACGCCGGTGAGGATGTTGCACGCCGCGTCCGAGAGCTCCCCGGTGAGCTCGCCGTGCTCGTCACGAAAGAACACGCCGCCGTCGGGATCCGGGGTGTCGCGGGTGATGCCGTTGCGCCGCAACGTGAAGCTGTTGACCACGCCGCCGTGCCCGCTGGCGTTCATGAGGTAGACCTCGCGGTCTTCGGCGACCGCGTCGAGCTCCTCCTTGCGGGGATGCCGCTTCTCGGCGAGGTTGCGGTGCTCGTAGCCGTAACCTCGGACGGGCCTGCCCGCCGGGGTGTTCTCGGCGGCCTCGTGCAACAGCGCGACGATCTCGGGAATGGTCGACGCGCGCTCGGGGCCGCAGTCCACCCAAGTCATCATCTGCCCGTACATCAGCGGATGCGCGTGCGGATCGATGAAGCCGGGCAGGAGCGTGCCCGGCAGCCGTCGCACCTCCGGCTCGGGGTGGCCGAGGCTCGCCGCGCGGGCGCGGCATTCGTCGACCGAGCCGACGGCGGCGATTTCCTCGCCGAACACGAGTACCGCTCCGGCGCCTTCGGTGGCGTCGTCGACGGTCACCAGCTCGTCGGGAAGCAGGATCGTCGCTCTAGCGTCGAGGACTGAACGATCGAGGGGCAACAGACGCATCGCGCGGACTCCAGGGATTCGACGGTGAAGTGGGGCGAAGGTAAGCGACGAGAACCGCGAGCGCAATCAGATCGGTCGCGTACGGACCGTGTTCGCGATCGATATGTCGGCGATCATGGACAGAACGCGCAACTCGGCTGTCGTTCGGGCTGCCTGGCCGGTGATATGGTGCCGTCTGCCGTCGGAAACTCAGCAGAGGGGAAACCGCCGTGGACGACGCGTTGGTCGCGGCTTTGCGCGCGGACGGCCGGATGAGCGTTGCCGATCTGGCTCACCGCGTCGGGGCGTCACGGTCGGCCGTGTCGGCGCGGCTGGAGCAGCTGAAGGCCGACGGTTCGCTCAACGTGGTCGCGGCGGTCCATCCCGAGTTCCTCGGCCTGACCGCGTACGCGCATCTCGCGATCCGCACGTCGGGCCGTTCGCAGGCGACGACGGACGCCATCGCGGCGCTGCCTGCCGCGGCCTTCGTCTCCGCGGTGAGCGGGGAGTACCAGACCGTCGCCGAGCTGCGGTTGCCCGATTCCCCGGAGCTTTACCGCACGGTGGCGGACATCCGCGGCCTGCCGGAGGTGGAACAGGTCAACACGCTCGTCTACGTGGACGTGGTCAAGGGCCTGTTCATGCCCGGCCGTCCACTGCCGCCCTGGCTGCGGCTCGACGACCGCGACCTCGCGATCATGCTGCGGTTGCAAGCCGACGGGCGCGAAAGCTACGCGCGCATCGCCGAACACGTCGGACTGTCGCCGTCGGCCACCCGCACCCGCGTGCGCTTCCTCGTGGAACACGACGTCATCCGGATCGCGCCGGTACTCAGCCGGGCCCGCCCGGACGCCGGCCTGGTCTGCGGGATCGGCCTGAACGTGCGGGGCGCGGGGGACTCCGTGACGTCGGCGCTCGCCGCGCGCGACGACACCGAGTTCCTCGCCAGGACCATCGGCCGGTTCGACGTCGTCGCCACCATCGCGGCGCAGTCCGCCCGCGACCTCGACCGGGCGCTCGAAGAGATCAGTGGCAGGCCCGACGTCGTGACCGCGGAAACGTGGGTCCACCTCCGTATCGCCAAGGAACGGTACGAGTGGCCGTTGCCGACCGCGGACGAACTCGCACGCCGCTAGTCGTTGTCCAGCAAGGATTTCCGGATCTCGGTCTTGAGCACCTTGCCGATCTTGGACCGGGGGAGATCCGGCCAGATCAGGATCTCCTTGGGGGTCTTGACGCTGCCCAGCCGCTCCTTGACCACGGCACGGAGTTCTTGCGCCACCGCTGTCTTCCCGGTGTGGAGCTGGACCACGGCGGTGATCTGCTCACCCCATTTCTCGTGCGGCAGCCCGATCACGGCACAGTCCTGCACCGCTTCGTGGGCCATGAGCGCCTGCTCGACCTCGGCCGAATAGACGTTGAAGCCGCCGGTGATGATCATGTCCTTGGCGCGGTCGACGATGTAGAGGTAATGATGCTCGTCGAGATACCCGATGTCGCCCGTGTGATGCCAGCCGTGCGCGCTCGCTTCCGCCGTCGCGGCCGGATTCTTGTAGTAGCCGAGCATCACCAGCGAACCGCGGACGACGATCTCGCCGCGTTCGCCGGGCGGCAGCAGTGCACCCGTCTCGGACATGATCGCGACCTGGGTGAGCGGGGTGGGCCTGCCCGCGGAGGTGAACCGTTCGAGGGCGAGCGAGCCGTCGGGATGGACGTGGTCGGCGGGGGCGAGGGTGGAGATCATCATGGGCGCTTCGCTTTGGCCGAACAACTGCCCGAAGACGGGGCCGATCCGGGTGATCGCCTCGGCGAGTTTCGTGGCCGACATCGGCGCGGCGCCGTACCAAAGGCATTGCAGCGATGAAAGATCGGCACTGTCCAGCGCCGGATTGTCGAGCAGGAGGTAGATCAGGGTCGGCGGCAGGAAGGTGTGCGTGATCCGGCGGCTTTCGACCAGAGCGAGGAACTCGCCGAGGTCCGGCGACGGCATCACGACGATCTCGCCGCCGAGCGCCAGGACAGGGAAGCAGAGCACCCCCGCCGCATGCGTCAGCGGGGCGAGCGCCAGATAGCGCGGCCGCCCGGTGAACGGGTAGCTCATCAGCGTGAGCGCCGACATCGTCTCGACGTTGGTACCGCTGAGCATCACCGCCTTGGGATGGCCGGTCGTGCCGCCGGTGCCGACGAGCAGGACCATGTCGTCGAGCGGGGTCTCCTCCCACGGCTCGGCCTCATCGAGCCATTCGGAAAACGGGACGGCGCCGGGCATCGAGCCGTCGAGGCAGACCACTGTGGACAGTTTCGGCAGGTCGGGAAGCATCCGGGAGACGAGCGGTGCGAAAGACTCCTGCACCAGAAGGCAGGTGCAGTCGAACAGGTCGAGCAGTTCCCTGTTCTCGGCGGCTTCGTTGCGCGGGTTGACCGGGCACCACACGGCGCCGGCCCGGCCGATGCCGAACACGCAGCCGAACGATAGCGGATCGTTCCCGGACAGGATCGCCACCTTGTCGCCGGGCTTGACACCCGACCGGGCCAGTGCCCGCCCCACCCGCCACGACAGTTCCCGCACTTCGCCGTAGCTGAGGGATGTGTCGCCCATGGTGAGGCAAGCGGCCGCCGGATCGAGTGAAGCGCCCTTGTCGAGATAGTCGGTCAGTCGCACGCGCTCGTCCTCCCGGTCAGTCGTGGACGGTCAAGACCGGCTTCGAAACCAGCCCGAAGCTTCGTAGCACGCCGAGCAGCTCGCGGTGGCCGAAAGCCTGGCACCCGGACGCGAAACCGACCCGTTTCGGTGGCTGTTGCAGCAGCGAGTACGCACCGTATGCCTGCATCAGCCCGGTCTGCTTGTAGTTGCAGGTGCCGTGGATGACACAGTGCGCGCGGCCCAGCGGTCCCGAGGCGTGCACAGAATCGAGCGAGGTGTTGAGCCGCTGGTTCTCCCGCGGCGGCATCTCGTCGCGCACCGCCGCGGCCTGCTCCGCCAGCACGCGCATCTTTTCGTCCAGCGGCAGGTCTTTCACCTGTTCCAGGACGGCCGCGACGATCTGCGGCACCCCCTGCATGAGCGCGCGATCGAAGACGCCGCCGACGGCCTTGACGTTCGCCACGCGGGCGTCGTTCTTGAACCAGACCGGATGCGACGTGCCGCCCCACGGCAGGGCCAGCCCGGTTTCGTGGTGGCCGGGCACGGTGACGTCCTGCAGGCCGCCGTCCGCGGGCCAGGGAAGATACTCGTTCTGCTCGAGGTAGTAGGCGGCGGACAGTGCGGCGTTGACGAGGATGGTCTTCGTCGAAGCGACCGTGGGATAACCCTTCCAGAAGACCAGGATGTCCAAAGTGTCCAGTCCAGGGGTCTCCAGGCAGAGGTTCGCCGCGATCTCGCCGGTGGTGTACATCTGCGCGATGCCGGGGGAGAGCAGGAGGCCCTTCTCCGCCATCTGCTCGCCGTAGCGGTCTTCGGCGGAGATCAGCCAGTCCTGTTCGCCGGTGGTGTCGAGATAATGCGTTCCGGTGCGCAGGCAGGCTTCGACGACCTCGTGGCCGTACTCACTGAACGGGCCGACGGTGTTGCAGACGACCTTGGCGTCACGGAACAGTTCGGTGAGCGCTTCGACGTCGTGCGAGACCTCGACGACCTCGTGGTCGATGGTGTCGAGACCGGGGACGTGGTCGAGCGCCTCCTGGATGCGGGCCTTGTCCCGGCCGGCGGCGATGAACGGGACGTTGTACTCGCGCAGGTACTCGCAGATCAGCCGTCCGGTGTAGCCGGAGGCGCCGTAGACCACGACGGGCTTGGGGCTGCTCATAGGGATTCCTTTCGGTGAATGCTGGTCACATGCCCATTCCGCCGTCGACCGGAAGCCCGGCGCCGGTGATGAAACGTGCCGCGTCGGAGGCGAGGAACACGACGGCGTCGGCCATGTCGGCGACCTCCCCGAGCCGCCCGGCCGGGGTCTGCCCGATCACGGCGCCGATGGCCTCTTCGACGCTGGGGAACAGGCCGGCCTCGACGACGTCCTGCGCGAGCTGATTACCCATCTGGGTGGGGACGAGGCCGGGGTAGACGCAGTTGACGCGGACGCCGTAGCCGAGTTTCCCGGCCTCCATCGCGGCGACCCTGGTCAGCCGGTCGACCGCCGATTTCGTCGCCGAATAGCCCGCGATCCCGGGGAAGGCGATGGTCGCGGCGACCGAAGAGATGTTCACGACGGCGCCGCCGGTGCCCGCGGGTCCGCCGGGTCGCATCGCGCGGAAGGCGTGCTTCACGCCGAGGGCGGTGCCCAGCACGTTGACGTCGAGCATCTTGCGCACGTCGGCCGGATCCAGATCGGCGACGAGCCCGGTGATCTCGACACCGGCGTTGTTCACCACGATGTCCAGCCCGCCGAGTTCGCCGATGACCGCGGCGACCGCCTGCTCCCAGCTCTGTTCGTCGGTGACGTCGAGCCGGACGAAGCCCGCGTTGGCGCCTTTCTGCTTGATCTGGTCGGCGGTGGCGCGCCCGAGGTCCTCCTGGACGTCGCCGATGACCACCGAGGCGCCCGCCAGGGCGAGCGCTTCGGCCATCCCGGCTCCCAGGCCCTGCGCTCCACCCGTGACCAGGGCTTTCCGGCCCGAAAGGTCGTACGAACCCATGGACTTCTCCTCCTTGAGACGGTCCGCGGTTGCGGTGTGGGTCACATCCTGAGCCTGTTTTGGACAGTCGTCAAGATAATCTTGGACAGTCGTCAAGATTTCCGCGACGCTAGACTGAGGCACCCGCGGCAGGCGCGGGCTCCCGGACCGGACAGGAACTCGTGGTGACCGAGACGAGCGAGCGGATCGCACGCCGGAGCGTGGACAAGTTCGCCCAGCGCCGGGCAGAACTGGCGGACTCGACGCTGCAAGCGCTGTCCGAACTGGGGTACGCCAGGACGAGCCTGCGGGAGATCGCCCAGAAGTCGAACTTCTCGCACGGAGTGCTGCACTACTACTTCACCGACAAGGTGGAACTGCTGACTTACGCGGTCCGCAAGTTCGAAGAAGTGTGCGTCACCCGCTACGACGAGGCCGTGGCCGCGGCGCGGTCGGCCGAAGAACTCAAGCAGGGCTTCGGCGCCGCGATGGCGGGCACGCTGCGGGCCGACGCCGCGATGCACCGGCTCTGGTACGACCTGCGGAACCAGAGCCTGTTCGAGGCCGCGTTCCGCCCCGACGTGCTCGAGATCGACACGCAGCGGCAAGCGATGATCTGGCGCGTCGTCGAGCGCTATGCCGAACTCGCCGACGCGTCGCCGGTCGTGACGCGACCGGTCGCCTATGCGGCTTTCGACGGCTTGTTCCAGCAGGCGCTGCTGCACCATCTCGCCGGCGAGGAGACCAGCCTGGCCGAGGATGCCGGGTCGTTGATGGGGCAGCTGGTTTCGTAGGTCCGGACCTTGGGTTGGACGGCACTCGTTCCGGAGCTTCCGGCAGACCGTTGAACGCGTCAGACCTTCGGCACTACCTCCGCGATCCTCGGCGCCGCGCCTCCCGGGGACCAGAGGAGCCGGACCTGGCCGGTCACGACGCCCTCGGCGGGCAGTTCCGTGTAGCCGCCCGACATCCTGCCGATCGTGCGCCAGCCTCCGGCCGGGTCCTCGATCTGGACGTCGGCGCCCGCGCCTGCTTCCGCCGCCAGGACGACGACCTTGGCCAACGGTTTCGGCGTGGCGGAGGTGACCACGAGCGCGTCGCCGGGCATCGGTGCCGATGCCGCCGTATACAGCGAATCGGCGTTGTTGTCCGCGGCGGCGGCCAGGTTCGATCCCGCCGGGGTGCCGGTGACCGTGTACTTCGGACTGTCCGGTGTGGACACCGTGAATTCCCGGACCACGACCCAGAAGGACTGCGGTCCGGTCGTGCGCAGGCGGACGAACCTGGCCTCGGCGCCGTCCGGAAGGTCCGCCGAGATCACCGGTTCGGTGACTGTCTTCACGGTCGTCCATCGCGTGCCGTCGGCGGAGTACTCGAGGACGCCGTCGCGCACGAAGTCGTCCGGACTGGTCGGTTTGCCCATCAGGATGTCCACATGGGACACCCGTTGCGATGAGCCGAGGTCGACGCCGATGGTGGCGCCGACGCGGGGCGCCCAGTCGCTCCAGTAATAGGTCTCGGGGTCACCGTCGACCATCCGGGCGGGCACGTTGTCGGTGTAGGTCCCCAGCGACGTCGTCGGCTGCGGCCGGACCCCTGGCAGGCCGAACCAGCGGTCTGCCGTGGCCAGCGCGCTGTTGAGGAACGGGACGCAGACCGCCGTGCAAGTGCTCGGGTTACGCGGCCCGCGCGAGGTCGGGACGCGGATTGCCTGCGCCTGCTTGAGCGCGGCGACGAGTTTCCCGCGCTCCGCCCACGCCTTCGCGCCATCGCCGTCGAACTGTGCCAGCAGCATCTTCACCGCGTGACCGCCAGCCTGGCCGTAGAGGCCGACCTGGTCGAGCCACGGTCCGACCTCGGCTAGGAACTTCGGGTTCGACGCCATCCCGCGTCGCAGCTCGTCGGGATCGGAGGCCATCGCGGTGAGATAGCGATCCAGTTTCGCCGCCGCGTCCCACGGGTCCTTCTTCTCCAGCGCGGACCAGAAAGCGGCGAGCAGGGGGCGCAACACCGGTGAGTCCAGATCCGGCTTCCCGGTTTCGAGGCGGACGAGCAGACTCGAATAGTTGTTCTCCGCGAACACCTTCAGCGCCGGCGCGGCGGGGCCGCCGAGGTCGGCGATGGCGGCGAGCCACGATTCGTCCGGATCGTAGCGATCCGGGTTCCAGAGGAAGTCACCCGAGGTGAATTCGGCGATCTTGGACGCCTCCGCCTGCACCATCGGGTTCGCGGTGATCCCGGACAGATACTTCGCGACCCCGGGCTCACGGCCGATGTACGGGCCGAGCAGCAGCCGTTCGGTGATGTAGTCGTTGACCGGGTAGTTGTCCCAGATCAGGATGTCGTGCCCGAAGACCTCTTTCGCCTGCCGGGCCTGCTTCTCGGTGATCTGCCCGGCGATCACACCGACACCGGTCCACTCGACGATCACCGCCTTGTCGAGCTGAGTGCGCAGCGCGGTCTTGTACGGGGAGTCGGCGAGGTCGTAGTACTCGGTCGGGACGGTCTGGAGCCGCTCGACACCGGGATGTGTGGTGATGAAGTCCTGCTGAACCCGGTTGAGCAGGAACGATTGCGCCGCGCCCGCGGCCGCGCCGCCGGTGCCGAACTTCGCGGCGTCGGCGTCGCAGTTCCAGCGGGTGTAGGAGATGTCGTCGAGCGGGATCGCGAACGACCGCACCCCGATGTCCCACAGTGATTGGAACTTCGTGACCAGCGCGGTCTTGTCGGCGTCCGAGGAGTAGCACACGGAAAGGCCGGGGGAGAGGGCGTACGTGAACTCGACGTGGTTCGCGGCGGAACGGGCCACCAGTTGCGAGAGCAGCGCGAGCTGTTCCGGCGGGTACTGGTCGCGCCAGCGGGCACGCAGGAACGGGTCGTCCTTGGGGGAGTAGACGTACATGTTCTGCTTGGTGCGGCCGTAGAAGTCCAGCTGCGCCAGCCGATCCGCGTGCGACCACGGCGCGCCGTAGAACCCTTCGATCACGCCGCGCAGCGGGGCCGCCGGCCAGTCGCGCATGCCGAACGCGCGGCTCTTGCCGGACACGAAGAGCTGCCGGAACGACTGCGCGGCGTAGAACGTCCCCGAAGTGTCCACGCCGGACAAGGCGATCACGCCGCGGTCGGCGGCGAGGACGTATCCGCCGGGGGACAAGCCTTCGGGGCCGTCGACGCGGAGCGCGGCGAGCGCGAGGGCCGTCGCCCTGCTTTCGGTGGGACCGCCGACGAAGACGACGAGCCCGCCGTTACCGCGTTCCCGCTCGACGGCCGCCCGGTCGTTGTCGGTGATCTTGACGATCGTGCTCGCGCCCGCCGAGCGGAGCACCCGGTCGACGACGGCGAGCGCGGACGGATCCGTGCCCGCTCCGACGACTTCGACGACGGTGCGCGGGATGGTCACCTGACCCGGTCGCGGCGTCAGCTGCTGGGGTGTCGGCCACACCCGTGCCAGTGGTGGTTCGGCGGCGGGAGCCGCGCTCGCCGGTGCGGGGACCGCCACCGCCACCGTGGTCACGAGAAGCATGACCGGAATGAGTCGAAGTACCCACCCGAAGGACATCGGCCGCCCCCAAATCGTCGATCAACGACGTTCTGCGAGCAAGGAAACACCCAATGTGATGACGAAGGCTAGGTCGGTCTGGGTGATTTTCGCCAGCGACGGGCCTGCGGACTTATGACTCGTCCGGCAGCGCGGCCGCGGTCGGGGTGAGATGCCGGGTCAGCGCCTCGGCCGCCGCGTCGGCGTCGCGGGCCAGTTCGCTCGCGGTCCACATCCGGTCGAAGGTCTCGAGCAGGACGGGGTTTCCGCAGCCGTCCAGCAAGGTCCGGTGGAAGACGCGGTGGGCTTCGGACCACGCACCGCTGAGGTGCTCGCCTTTGTCGGATTCGAACGGCGGCGTCCGGCTCGGCCGGTGATGGGCGGCGCGTACGCGGGCCTCCCAGGCCGGGACGGCGAAACCGCGGTTGGGCAGTCTGTCGGCGAGGCCGTCGCCGACCACGCGTACGACCGCCAGGCTCACGCCCTGTTCTCTCGCGAGGTCCTGCGGTTTGAGCGCGGCGCCGGGGGCGTGCTCGCCACGCATGATCGCCTCCCGCAGGCGCGTGTACACCTGCTTATCCGGTGAAGCCATCGATGGAATATAGACGAATCGAAAGATAATCGATTATCTGTGTTATGGTCGATTCATGACCGCTGTCAATGACCCCTTCGCCCGGCTGCCCGAAGCGGCCTCCTTCTCTGTCACCAGTACGTCTGTCGCCGAAGGCGCCGCCTGGTCGCCCGATCAGCTGGCCGGTAAGGACGCCTCGCCACAACTGAGTTGGAGTGGTGCCCCGCGAGGCACCAAGAGCTACGCCGTCACCGTCTACGACCCCGACGCCCCCACCGGCTCCGGTTTCTGGCACTGGGCGGTCGCCGACATCCCCGCCACCGTGACCGAGCTGCCGGAGGGGGCCGGCGACGACAGCGGATCCGGGCTGCCCGAGGGCGCCTTCCAGCTGCCCAACGACGCTCGCCTGGCCCGTTTTCTCGGTGCCGCGCCGCCTGCCGGACACGGCGTGCACCGTTACTTCGTCGTGGTGCACGCCCTCGACGTCGAGTCGCTCGGCGTCCCGGCCGACGCCACGCCCGCGTTCCTCGGCTTCGCCATGGCCTCGCATGTGCTCGGTCGCGCCGTCCTGATCGCCACGGCCGAAACCCCGGGTGAAGAGCGCGTCGAGGTCTCGCGGCTCATCCCGGCCTCCGCCGAGGCCGTCTTCGCGGTCTTGAGTGACCCGAAGGGCCATGTCGACATCGACGCGTCAGGGATGCTCCTCGACGCGGAAGGGGACCCGGTCCGGCAGGCGGGTGACCGGTTCCTCGTCCACATGGACCGTGAAGCGCTCGGGGACGTGCCCTTGGGCAAGTACGACGTCGAGGTCGTCATCACCACGCTCGTCCCGGAACAGGAGATCGCCTGGACCGTCGAAGGCCGGGTCCGGCCGCACGCCCGGCACATCTACGGCTACCGGCTGGCTCCGGCCGAGGGCGGCACCCTCGTCACGTCGTACTACGACTGGTCGGAGGTCGGCGAGGAGTGGAAGAAACGCCTCACCTTCCCTGTGGTCCCGGTGTCCGCGCTCAAGGCCACGCTCGGGATTCTCGAACGGACGGTCCGGCGTCGAGGCGAAACACCCCCGCGCGGGCGCTGAACCCGCCAGAATGACCCCGTGCGAATACTTCCCGTCGTAGTGGCGCTCGTCTTGCTCGGTCTCGCCGGTTGTCAGGGCGAGGTGTCCGGTCAAGCCGAGCCCGAGGGCGACAGCTTCACGATCAAGGACGGGTCTCGGCTGCGGTTCCGGCCGGTGCTGGCCGAGCTCCCGCCGGGGCCGCCGACAGGTCCGGCGACCGACCGGCAGAGCACCGATCCCGCCGGGCAACAGGCCGCCGCGGCGGCGCTGGACTGTTCGGCGGGCCCGGATCCGCTGGATGGCCGGGACGATCCGGCGCTCCCGCTGGTCAGCTGCGACCGGGTGGAGGGCGTCAAATACCTGCTCGGCCCGGCGTTCCTCACCGGAGCCGACCTCAGCCGGGCGAACGCCCGGCTCGCCACGCAATCGGGAGGCCCGATCGTCGGGCTCAGTTTTACCGACGCGGGTGCGCGGACGTGGGCCGACTGGACCGCGGGGAACGTCGGCAAGCAGGTCGCGATGGTGCTGAAGAGCCGCGTACTGACCGCGCCGATGATCCAGTCCGCCATCACCGGCGGCGAAACCCAGATCACCGGCAAGTTCACCGTGACCGAAGCCCGTCAGCTGGCAAGGGACATCGCCGGCGCTTGAGAGTGGCTCCGGTACCTACCGGATTCCGGCTTCGGCTGATCGTGTAGTCCCGGTCCGTGAAGGACTCCTTCACGCACTTCAAGCGACCAGAGCGCCGGAAAGCGTCGGTCGGCGGGGTCGTGAGTAGCGATTCGGGTTAGAACCCGAATCGCCACTCACGACCACCCGGACCGAACGGCGACTTACGAGACCGCGGCAGTCCCCGGACCGGCGCGGAATACGATCACCCGACCCGACGTTTGAGCGTTCAACTACTTGAGGAGTTGGACATGGGGTACGAGATCCTGGGCACCCGGCAAGAGCCGACTTTCGGCCTGGACACGTTCGGCGACGTCGAGAACGGCGCGGACGGCCAGCCGGTTAGCCAGGCCGAAGCCATCCGTCAGGTCGTGGCCGAAGGCGTCCTCGCCGACCAGGTGGGCGTGGACTACTTCGGCGTCGGCGAACATCACCGCGCGGAGATGGCGGTGTCCTCGCCGGACGTCGTGCTGGCCGCGATCGCGGGGCAGACCGAACGGCTCCGGCTGGGCACGGCCGTCACGGTGCTCAGCTCGGACGACCCGGTGCGCGTGTACGAGCGGTTCGCCACGCTGGACGCCGTTTCCCGTGGCCGCGCCGAAGTCACACTCGGCCGGGGTTCGTTCACCGAGTCGTTCCCGCTGTTCGGGTATTCGCTGGACGACTACGAGGTGCTCTTCGCCGAGAAACTCGACCTGTTCACCCAGTTGCAGGGGGAGAAGCCGGTCGACTGGTCCGGGACCGTCCGCCCCGCGCTGGAAGGCGCGCAGGCGTTCCCGGTCACCGAATCGGGCAGGCTGCCCGCCTGGGTCGGCGTCGGCGGGACCCCGCAGTCGGTGGTTCGCGCGGCCGCGTACGGCCTGCCGCTGGTGATGGCCGTGATCGGCGGGTCGCCGGAGCGGTTCACCCCGCTCGCGGACCTGTACCGGCGCGCGGTGAAGGAGGCGGGTCACCAGGAGCTGCCGATCTCGATGCACAGCCCTGGTCACATCGCCGAGACCGACGAACTGGCCGTCGCCCAGCATTTCGCGCATCACCAGGCCGCCTTCGCCAAGATCGGCGCCGAACGGGGCTGGGGCCCGATGTCCCGTGCCGACTACGACGCCATGGCCGGGTCGCGCGGCGCGCTCTTCGTCGGCTCTCCCGAAACCGTCGCGCAGAAGATCGCCTGGGCGGTGCGGACCCTCGGTCTGTCGCGATTCCAGCTCAAGTACAGCGTCGGCGCGCTTCCGCACGAGCAACGCCTGAGCTCGATCCGGCTTTACGGCGAGCAGGTCATCCCGCGCGTGAAGGAGCTGCTCGGCTAGCCTCGAAACCGTGGTGTTCGATTCCGAGCGATTCGACCTTCAGCCGTACACCGGGTTCGACATGTCCCGTTATGTCCGGCGGACCTATTGCAGCTGGGAGGATTCCGGCTGGGAGTCGCTGCTCGTCCAGCGGTTCGAGCACGTTCCGGTCGCCGAGGACCTGCGGCTGCCCGCCGTCGCGGATCTGCATCTGGTTCTGCCGCTTTCGGGGCGGGCGGTGATGGAGACCCGCGGCGAAGGCCGGTGGAACCGCCACCACTGGGGGCCGGGGCGGCTCGAACTCGCCGTTCCCCGCAGGCCGGTCCTGCGCCGCTACCGCGGGGACGAGTCGATGCGCAGCCTGCAGGTGCACCTCCCGGGCCCCACGGTGGAATCGGTCGCCGCGCGGCTGGGCGGACGTGCGGTGGACCACGAGGCGATGGCGGCGTCCGTGGCCGGCGGAGATCCGTTGCTCGACGAGCTGGTCCGGGCGGTCGGGAACGCGAGGGAGAACGACGACCTCTACGCCGAATCCGCGGCCGCCTTCCTCACCGTGCACCTGCTCACGCGCCACGCGCGGAAACCGGACCCGCCGAGTGCCGGCCGGGAGGACGAACGGGTCCGCGCCGCCGTCGTGATGATGCGTGACCGGCTGGGCGACCCGCTCAGCGTCGCCGAAATCGCCGGAGAAGTGCATCTCAGCGTCTACCACTTCATCCGGGTCTTCAAGGAGAAGACCGGCGAGACACCGCATCGGTTTCTCGGCGGGCTCCGTATCGAGGAGGCGCGAAGGCTGCTGCGCGTCACCGATCTTCCGATCGCGCGGATCGCGGAGAGATGCGGATTCGCCACTCCCGGCGCCTTGTCGGCGGCTTTCCTGCGGCACACCGGATCGCGCCCCTCGGACTACCGCAATTCCTGATCACCGCCCCGCAATCCCGCACATGGTGACCCCGGCCGCCCGTTCCTAGGGTGAGCCGGGTGAGTAGTTCTGGAACGCAGTCGTACGACGTCACCGCCGAATCGCCCGCGCCGCCCGACGCGGTGTGGGCACTGTTGCTGGACGCCCGCAGCTGGCCGGTCTGGTCACGGGTGGGGTCACTGGAAGTCGCCGCGTCGCAAGGACTTTCCGCCGACGGCCGCGACGGTGTCGGTGCGGTCCGCGCCTTCCGCACCGGCAAGACGGTCACCAAGGAGCGGATCACCGCCCTCGACCCCGAACGCCGGTTCGCCTATGAGGGGGCGGACGTCCCGGTGATGATCGATTACCGGGCCTCGGTCGAGTTGAGCGAAATGCCCGGCGGGGGAACGCGGATCCGTTGGCACGGAACGTATCGCGTGGGCAAGGGAAACGCGTGGATCTTCCGGTGGTACCTCCGCCGCTTCATGCGGGACATGGCGACCGGGCTCGCCGACCACGCCGGCGGCCCGGCCGAGAGGCCATGACGAGGATCAGTGCCGATGAGCGGCTTCGCGGTGGAAGCCCGCGATCATCGCTTCGGTACTCGGCGGGTTGAAGGGCTGCCCGAGAGTGCGCATCAGTGAGTTCACGCTGGGGCGGTACATCCCGGTCTTGCAGTAGCGGGATCCTTCGAAGGCGCCGACCGTGCCGCCGTCGGGGGAGGGCTTGCCGAGCCAGGTGTACCACTTGGCGCGGCGGTCCCGCATCTGCGCGGCCGTGAGCGCGGAAGCGTTGGGCTCCCGGGGTTCGCGGGCATCGCAGGTGCCGTAGTCGTATTCGTCGGCGAGCCCGCCGATGGAGTGCCCGAGTTCGTGGGCGACGATCTGACTGGCCTGGATGTTGCCGCCCGAGGAGGTCGCGACCCCGCCGCCGGCGCCGCCGTACTTCGTGGTGTTCGCCAGCATGATGACCTGATCGACGTCCGGCGCGGCCGCGGCGTACTGGTTCGCCTTGGTTTCGTTGACGCACAACAGCCGTTCGATGCCGCCGCACCAGAAGTACGAGCCCAGCGCGGTGTTGCGCCGGATCCCCTGCGTCGGGTCGTTGGTGATGCCGGACTGGGGTGACACCACGTCGACCTGCCAGAGGTTGAACTGCTTGCGGTAGCTCTTGTAAGGCTCGATGGCGAACAGCGCCGCGATGCTGGAGCGGACGTGCTGCGAGTACGTGCCCAGCTGGGTCGAGGTGTAGCCGTCACCGACGAAGACCAGATCGAAGGTGGTCTCGCTCGGGCCGTTGGTCTCGATCGGGGTCACCGCGGCGGCGCTCGCGATCTGCTGCGGCGCGGCGGTTCTGTCCGAAGCGGGCCGGGTGACGTCCACCCGGGTGATGGTTCCTCCTGGTTCGAAGGCCTCCATCGACGTCGTGAACCGGGGAGCCGCCGACGCCGTCGCGGGAACGAGTGCGGCGGCGAGGGTGGCGGTCAGCGCGAACACGAGACAGGCGCGTCGCATGCGTACTCCTTGCGGGGAGGTTGGGGGAGTACGAAAAACGATCCCGACTTTCGACGGCTTCCGGCACATCCCAAGTGGCCATAAGGTCCGCGTGATGGACGTCGAGTTACGTCACCTGCGCGTGGTGTGCGCCGTCGCCGACGCGGGCAGCATCACGCGCGCGGCGATCGCGATCGGGAGCACCCAGCCCGCGCTGACCGCCGCCGTGCAACGGATCGAGCGCGCGTTCGGCGGAACCCTGTTCGTCCGTGGGCGGGACGGCGTCTTCCCGACGGCGTTCGGCGAATGCGTGCTCGGCCGCGCGCGGGCGGTCCTCGCCGCGGCGGACACGATGCACCGGGACGCGGGACGCTGGCTGGCGGAAGGCGAAGAACGCCCTGTCGCGCTGGGTGGGATCGGCGGATCGATGGTCGTCGAACTGGCGGACCGGCTCGGCGATTCCGGCCGGGGGCAAGCGGTTTCGGTGACCACCGAGTTCTCGCCGTCGCGGCTGCTGGATCTCGTGGCCTGCGGACAGCTCGACGCCGCCGTCGTCGCCGACTATCCCGGGCACGTCCTGCCGTCCGCGCCGGGTGCGGTCTCGCGGCCGATCGCCACGCAACCGGTGTTCGTGGCGATCGCCGCGGACCATCCGGCCACCCGGCACGGCGAGATCGACCTCGCCGATCTCGCCGGGGAACGATGGGTGCTCGGACCGTCCGACGGGGCAGGCTGGCCGGAGTGCTTCGAGGAAGCCTGTGCGCGGGCCGGATTCCGGCCGAAGGTCGCGCACCGGAGCACGGAACTGCGGCCACTGCAACGCCTGATCGCGGCGGGCCGGGCGATTTCTCCTTGTCAGGTCACCTTTCCCGCCTCGCCGGGAATCGCGATCCGCGCGCTGACGGGAGATCCGTTGTGGATGCGATATCTGATCGCCTGGAGTGTCGACGGTGCCTTCGGCGGGAACAGCGATGCCTTGATCGCCGCGGCCGAGGCGGCTTACCGGTCCGACACCGAAAGCAGCCTCACCTATCGCCACTGGCTAGCCCGCCGCGGTGAACCAGTCGCACGGCGTGCCATCGGGTGACACCTGGTCGGGGAATTCCCCTTGTCGGGCAGTGGGTCCTAGCCTCGGATCACCTCATCGACGAAGGGTAAGAAATTGCGTCTGCGCGCCCTGCTGGCCGCTGCTGTCCTGACCATCACCACCGCTCCGGCCGCGCTTGCCGCGCCGGACGTCGCCCACGGCACCGATGTCCCACTCGGGCAGTTCGGGTTCGTCGCGAAGATCGCGATGACGAAGATCCCCCGCCCGGACGGCTCGACCTACAACAGCTACTGCACGGGTGCGCTGATCGCACCCGGCTGGGTCGTCACCACCGGGCACTGCTTCCACGACGCGCACCGCAAGCGGGTCGCGGGCAAGGTGCCGTATCCGACGATGGTGACGCTGGGCCTTGTCGACGAAGCGACCGAATCAGGCGTGGCCCGCAAGGCGACCGAAGTGCTGCAGGCGAAGGAAAACGACGTCGCCCTCATCAAGCTGGACACCCCGGTGACCACCGTGACCCCGCTGACGGTGAACCGGGTGCTGCCGAAGATCGGCCAGCAGCTGACGTTGGCGGGCTGGGGCAGTTTGACCGCCACGAATCCCGCTCCCGCGACCCGGATGCAGCAAGGCACCGTCCAGGTGGCGACGGTGGCCCCGGCGACGATCGGTGTCCGCGGTGCGGCGCCCTCGATCACGACCAGCGCCTGCACCTACGACTCGGGCGCGCCGTACTTCGTCCCGGGAGGCAAGAGCGGCGTCTTGGTCTCGCTGGAGGCCACCGGGCCGAATTGCCCGCACGCCGGGATCGAGACGACCTCTCGCGCGGACGTCATCGCGGACTGGATCGTCACTCACACGGGCTAGCGGGCCGTTTTGGCCGGTGGCGGATCGGGTAGTGGCGTGAGCAGGAGGTAGTGCGATGACGAGTGCTCGAATGACCGCGCCTCCGGCGCCGCCGGACCCCATGCCGCCGGATCCCGGGATGCCCGAACCCGGGATCCCCGAACCGGTGCCGGACCCTGGCAGGCCAGAGCCGGTCCCGGACCCCGGGGTGCCCGAACGGCTCCCCGATCCGGGGCCGGACCGCCCGGTCCCGGAACCCGAGAGCCCGCCGGAAGCCCAGCCGGGACCGGCGGGACTCAGAGGGTGAACGCGAGCCAGAGCGCGAGCCAGGCGCAGGCCGCGACCGCGACGACGACCGCGAACACCCGCAGACCGGCGGTGGCGATCCGGAGCGACGCGGTGCCGTGGTGCGGACGGTGGTGCTGTCGGTGATTGCCCATGGTGCCGCCCTCCCTTCAAGATCACCTTCCGCCGTCCGCGCGTTCTTCGCAGCGGGGATGAGCTGCCCGGGTGACCCCATCCGGGTGAGGACTGCTCGCGTGGGTCGTCAGAGCCAGCCGTTGTGGGCGGCGAACACCCCCAGCTGAAACCTGCTGGAGACGCCCGCCCGATCCATCAGGGTTTCGAGGTAGCGGAACAGGGTGCGCCTGCTGACGCCGAGCGAGGCGGCGATCTCGTCGTCCTTGAGCCCGGCGGCGAGCAGGATCAGCAGCTGCCGCTCGATCGGCCGGATCGGCTGCTCGGCCATTCGTCCTTGCCGGTCGAGCGGGAGCGCCGCGGCCCAGGACGTTTCGAACAGTCCCTCCAGCGCGGAGAAGAGGCTGCACGGGCGCACGACGACGATGGACTGGTTGCGATCGGCCTCGCGGATGGTCAAGGCGATGGTGGCCGCACGGTCGTCGAAGAGCGTCAGTTTCACCGGGAGCTCAGGCAGGAGGCGTGCCTGTTCGCCCGCCCGAAGGCACGGCAGGATGTTCTCGGCGAGATAACCGGGATTGCCGAACGACGCTCCACTGTAGACGCAGCGGTAGGTGATCCCGCGCCGCAGTTGCTCCTCCTCCAGCAGATTCCGGCGGCCACCGGTGAAGTAGGGCGGGGAATCGAGACGGCGCACCTGATGCCGCACCGTGGTCGCGAGCTGCCGCAGCCGGGGGATGATGGCGTCGCCGGTGACCACTTCGAACAGGTCCTGCGCGTTCGGCATCCCCGAATGCGCCCGGCGGAAGACGCGATACGCGGTCTGGACCGCGAGCCGCGCGTCGTGCAGCTCGGCTTGCCGCCGCGTGGTCAGCGCCGTCAGCGCTTCGCTCGGGTTCGCGGGGAGGAACTCGGCCCCGTCCACTCCGGACGGCACGGCGAGTCCGGCGTCGGCCAGCTCTTCCAGTGCCAGCCGGACCGTCTCCGCGTCGTCCTCCCGGCAGACCAGGCCCTCGGCGGTGACGGGCGCGGACTCGAGCATCTGGAGATAGGTCCGGGCGGCGGTCTCGCCGACGCCGAGTCTGATCAGCTGTGCGGCGAGCCCGTCCGAGGACACGCTTAGATGCCCGAAGTGTTGCGGATCCAGGTGCGGTTCGCCGAGATCGCGGTGTGCGTCGAGCTGTCCACCTTGTTGCCGGCGATGTGCACGCCGACCTGCTTGCCACCGACGAAAACCGGCCCGCCCGAGTCGCCGCCGTTGGTCAGTCCGTTGCCCCGGCGTGCCTTGATCAGTCCATTCCCGACACTGGTCACCGTCATCCGGGCGACCTTGAGGTAGCGCTGCAGGTCGCCGTCTTCGTTGTAACCCCAGCCATAAACGTATTCGGTGTCTCCGACGGCGACGGAGGTGCCAAGGGACGCATAGGTCGTGCTCACCGAGCGGTCGAGCCGCAGCAGCGCGATGTCGGCGCCGCTGGACGGCGTGTAGATGTCGGCCACCACGGCGTACGTCCCGGCCTGGTGGTCCACATCGCCCACCCGGACCGAGTATTCGGCGCCAGGCTCGTCGACGCAGTGCTCGGCGGTGAGCACCCAGCGGGCGCCGATGATCGAACCGGAGCACCACTGCCGGCCGTTCTGTTCGATCATGGCCGCCCACGGGCCGGATTGGGCGTATTCGCCGTCGATGATGGGGGCGGCGCCGACGGCCGGAGCGACCGTCGTGAGCCCGGCCGCGCACAGCAGGGCGGTGAGGAGAACTCGGATGCGCATGGGTGCCTTCCAATGCAGGGGAATCGGGGAAAGCGACGGATCACCCGTTCACGGCCGCGGCGGATCACCAGGGATCGCCCGGCCGGATCCGTTACCGGTTTTCCCATGCTAGGCAGGCGGATACGGCGGTCGATAGCGACTAAAGACGGGATAAGGCCGCACCGGACCTGGGCTTTCGGCACGGTAGTGCCGATGGCACCGATGTGTCACGGAAGGCGGCTGGGGCCTGGGCCAGGTGCGCCCAATGTGGCATTGGGGTCGCTGAGCGTCCCCAATGCCACATTGGGCGCACCGAACGAGCTACGGCGACGCTTCACCAGCGTCTCAAGGCTTGCCGTAGTTCCGTGAAGGCCTCAGGGCCGGGTCGGGATGAAGGGCAGTCTTGATCAACGGAGGATCGAGGACACTCAACGTCCCCGATCCTCCGTTGATCAAGACTACGGGCGATGAGCTGGTGAGTGTGGAGGATTCGGGACAGTGAACGTCCCGAATCCTCCACACTCACCCCACGCGGCCATCTCGAACAGCACAGTCGAGACGCTCATCGTCAGGTTTTCAAATACGGGTCCCTCAAGGAGGCCTTCACGGACCTCGCGGTCATCGACGACGGGGCTTGGGATCGAGTAGTTCCTCGGCGAGGAGAATGGCCCGGTCCGAAAGCGTGGCGGACAGCCGCTCCACCGAATCGCCGATCCGGCCCGCTTCCCGTCGCACGCCCTCGCCCACGGGCTTGCTGTGCCGATCGGCGAGTCCCGCGAGCCTGCTCCCGGAGACCAGGACCAGATCGGCGAGGTGCTCGCCGAGTTCGGTCAGCCGGTTCGCCGTCCTGCCCGCTCGTCGGGCCACGAGGTCCTCGGTCTCCCGTCGCAGCTCCCGGACGGCGGACCTCGACTCGCTTGTCGTCCCGGTGAGCGCGGACTTCAGGGTTTTCGTCACGTCCATCAGGAATCGACCTCCACGCGGATTGCCTGATTTGAGTGTACAGCCGTACTCCGAGTCAGCGGAACACGCAACTCACATTCCGTTGTTGCATAAGAAATAAGCCCAGAACCGGTGAACGCTCGTGGGCTGAATAGCACACCTGACTGGCCCATCAGGCCAGCCCGCAAGGTGGGTAGTCGCAAAATTTCTGAAACGTGTCAACTTCTTGCATCCTGTCCCCGGTTTGTTGCATGCTCGTACGGCTCTGGCTCCCTCCCCGCCGTCTCAAAGAAGAGAAGACGCCATGACACGTATGCGCCTGTCCCGGCTCATCGCCGGTTTCCTGGTCACGGGGCTTTCCGTCGCCGGACTCTCCCTCGCTTCCGCCGCGAGCGGGCCACCTCCCGATCCCGCCGCCCCACCAGGCCCCGCCGCGCTCGCCGAGGTGCCGTTGACCCGCACGGTGTCGGCGAGCAGCGCGCTGCCGGGTTACCCCGTGGCGAACGCCGTCGACGGAAATCAGGAGAGCTACTGGGAATCCGCCAACAACGCGTTCCCGCAGTGGATCCAGGCCGACCTCGGCACGGCCAAAACCCTCTCGCGGATCGTGCTGAAACTGCCGTCGGGCTGGGAATCCCGGACACAGACGCTGGCCGTGCGCGGGAGCACCGACGGCGCGGCGTTCACCGACCTCGCCGCGCCGGTCGGCTACACGTTCACCCCCGGCTCGAACACGGTCACGATCCCGATGACCGCGTCGGCCCGCTACGTGCGTCTGCAAGTCACCGCGAACACGCGATGGCCGGCCGCGCAGCTCGCGGAGTTCGAGCTGTACGGGCCGGACACCGGTGACACGCAGGCGCCGAGCGCGCCCGCGAACCTCGCGCTGACCGAGCCCGCCGCCGGGCAGATCCGGCTGAGCTGGGCGGCCTCGGCCGACAACGTCGGGGTCACCGGCTACACCGTCTACCGCGACGGCACGCCGGTCACCTCGATCACCGGCACCACCTTCACCGAGGCCAGGCCCACCGGGACGCGGGTCGAGTATTTCGTGCGCGCCAAGGACGCGGCAGGCAACGAATCCGGCGACAGCAACCACGTCGTGCGCTCCGGGACGAGCGCGGGCGCGAACCTGGCGGCGGGCAAACCGATCGAGGCCACCTCGGCGGTCCACTCGTTCGTTCCCGCCAACGCCAACGACAACAACACCGCGACGTACTGGGAATCCGCCGCGGGCTATCCGAACTCGCTGACGGTGAAGCTCGGGACCGACGCGGACGTCGACTCGGTCGTGGTGAAACTCAATCCGGACGCGATCTGGGGCGCGCGGACGCAGAACTTCGAGATTCTCGGCCGCGCGCAGGGCGCCACCGCGTTCACCGCCCTGTCGGCGCGGGCGGATCACCGCTTCGACCCGGCCACCAACCAGAACTCGGTGGTCGTCCCGGTCAGCGGGCGTGCGTCGGACGTGCGCTTGCAGTTCTTCGCCAACTCCGGTGCGCCAGGCGGCCAGGTCGCGGAGTTCCAGGTGATCGGCACTCCGGCGCCGAATCCGAACCTGGTCGTCACGGGCACGGGCTGGACGCCCGCCGACCCGACGGAGACCAGCAAGGTCGCCGTGTCGGCGACGGTGAAGAACATCGGCACCGCGAACGCGGGCGCGACGACCGTGAACGCCGCCCTCGGCGGCACCGTCGTCGGCGAAGCGGCGGTCGGTGCTCTCGCGGCAGGCGCGTCCACCACGGTGACGGTCGACGCGGGGACGCGGCCGCAGGGCACGTATACCGTGGCCGCCACCGTCGACCCGGCAGGCTCAGTGGCCGAGCAGAACGAAACCGACAACACCTACACCTCGCCGACGCCGCTGGTCGTCGCGCAGTCGCCGGGTCCCGACCTCGAGGTCGCCGGCATCACCTCGAACCCGCCGAACCCGTCGGCCGGTTCGGCGGTGTCGTTCGCCGTCGCGGTGCACAACCGCGGCACGAGCGACGCGGGCGCCTCGGTGACCCGGCTGGCCGTCGGCGGCACCACGCTGACCGGCGCCACCGGCGCGATCGAGGCGGGAGCCACCGCGAACGTCGCGATCTCGGGCACGTGGACCGCCGCGGACGGAGGCGCGACCCTGACCGCGACGGCCGACGCGACCGGCACGGTCACGGAGACCAACGAGGCCAACAACGCCCTCTCGCGGGCGATCGTGGTTGGCCGCGGCGCGGCGGTCCCGTACGTCGAGTACGAGGCGGAAACCGCGCAGTACCAAGGAGAACTGCTGGTGGCGGATCCGCTGCGCACCTTCGGCCACACGAACTTCGCGACCGAGTCCTCCGGCCGCGAATCCGTGCGGCTGGCGAATCAGGGTCAGTACGTGGAGTTCACGTCGGCGAACCAGGCGAACTCGATCGTCGTGCGCAACTCCATCCCCGACGCTCCCGGCGGTGGTGGACAGGACGCGACGATCAGCCTGTACGTCGACGGGACGTTCGCGCAGAAACTGACGCTGTCGTCCAAACACAGCTGGCTCTACGGCAGCACCGACGATCCCGAAGGCCTGACCAACACCCCGCAGGCCAACGCCCGGCGGCTGTTCGACGAGTCGCACGCGCTGCTGTCGCAGTCGTATCCGCCGGGCACGAAGTTCAAGCTGCAGCGGGACAGCGGTGACAACGCGGCGTTCTACATCGTCGACCTCATCGATCTGGAGCAGGTCGCCCCGGCGTCGGCGAAGCCCGCGAACTGCACGTCGATCACGGAGTACGGCGCGGTGCCGAACGACGGGAACGACGATTCGGCGGCGGTCCAGCGCGCGGTGACCGACGACCAGAACGGCGTGATCGGCTGTGTCTGGATCCCGGCGGGGCAGTGGCGGCAGGAGAAGAAGATCCTGACCGACGACCCGAACGTGCCCAACGGCGGCGGCCAGTACAACCAGATCGGCATCTCCAACGTGACGATCCGCGGCGCCGGAATGTGGCATTCGCAGCTGTACTCGCTGACGGAGCCGCAGAACGCGGGTGGCATCAACCATCCGCACGAAGGCAATTTCGGGTTCGACATCGACAAGAACACGCAGATCTCCGACATCGCCATCTTCGGTTCCGGCCGGATCCGCGGCGGCGACGGCGGCGCGGAAGGCGGCGTCGGTCTCAACGGCCGGTTCGGCACCGGCACGAAGATCTCGAACGTGTGGATCGAGCACGCCAACGTGGGTGCGTGGGTCGGCCGGGACTACACCAACCTCCCGGCACTCTGGGGCCCGGGCGACGGCCTCGAGTTCAGCGGTATGCGGATCCGGAACACCTATGCCGACGGCATCAACTTCACCAACGGCACCCGGAACTCGAAGGTGTTCAACTCGTCGTTCCGCACCACCGGTGACGACTCGCTCGCGGTGTGGGCGAACCAGTACGTGAAGGACCCGTCGCAGGACATCGCGCACGACAACGTGTTCGCCAACAACACGATCCAGCTTCCCTGGCGTGCCAACGGGATCGCGATCTACGGCGGCTACGGCAACAAGATCGAGAACAACGTCGTCCACGACACGATGAACTATCCGGGCATCATGCTGGCGACCGATCACGATCCGCTGCCGTTCTCCGGGCAGACGCTCATCGCGAACAACGCCCTGTACCGCTGCGGCGGCGTGTTCTGGGGCGAGCAGCAGGAGTTCGGCGCGATCACGTTCTTCGCGCAGGGCAAGGACATTCCCGGGGTCGTGGTGCGGGATACGGAGATCCACGACTCGACCTACGACGGTATCCAGTTCAAGACGGGTGGCGGAGTCGTGACCGCGGCCGTCACGAACGTGAAGATCGACAAGTCGAACAACGGGGCAGGCATCCTCGCGATGAGCGGCGCCCGCGGCAGCGCGACCTTGACGAACGTGACGATCACGAATTCGGCGGGCGGCGACGTCGTCCGTGAGCCGGGATCGCAGTTCGTGATCAACGGCGGACCGGTGCCGGCGGTGGTCTCCTCGGGCCGCCGCGGTACGAGGTAGAGAAAGCCGTCAGAGGCCGGAGCGGGCGACCGCTCCGGCCTCTTTCACGTCCGGGGGCTCAAACCCGCCACGGCCAGCCGGAACAGCCGGTTCGCCTGTGCGGCCGGATCCGGGTGGTGCTCGGTCGCCAGGACGATGCCGACGATCATCGTGATCAGATCCGCGACGGTGACCTCCGGCGCCACCACGCCGTCCTGGGCGGCTTGACGGAGCAGCGGGCTTCCGGCGTCCTCGATGGCGGCGGAACAGGAGTTCTCGTGGGTCGGGCCGTCGTAGGCGAGTGCGGCCGCCAGGCCACGGGCGGCGACGCAGTAGGTGACGACCTCGTCGAGCCAGGTCAGGAGTGCCTTCCGGCTGTCGCCCTCGCCGGTCAGTTCGGCGGCGCGGGCGCACAGCGCCGCGATCCGTTTCGCGGAGACCGCTTCCAGCAGGGCCCGGCGGGTGGGGAAGTGGCGGCGGACGGTCGCCGAGCCGACGTTGGCGGTGCGCGCGATCTGCTCCAAGGAGGCGCTGGAGCCGTGGGCCGCCACCTCCTCCTCGGCCACCGCGAGGATACGCGCGTAATTGCGCCGTGCGTCGGCGCGTTGGCCGTCGGACATGTCTTCACCTCGGCGTTTGCGTAAGTGGCGGGCCCCGCCATATGGTAGCGGACGATAAGTGGCGGGCCCCGCCACTTAGCTTTCCGAAGGAGCGAACATGTCCTCAGCACCCGTTTTGGTCACCGGCGCCACCGGCAGGCAGGGCGGTGCGACCGCCCGTGCCCTGCTCGCCGCCGGTGTTCCCGTCCGCGCGCTGGTGCGTGACCCGGCCAAGGCGAAGGCCGTCGAGGCGCTCGGCGCCGAACTCGTCGTCGGCGATCTGCACGACATCGATTCCGTGATCCGGGCGGCCAAGGGGGCCCGCGCCGTCTTCTCGGTGCAGATGCCCGGCGTGAGCGCGGAAGGGTTCGATTTCGTCGGGGAGGTGACTCAAGGCGTCAATCTCATCGAAGCCGCGAAAGCGGCCGGCGTGCCTCAGTTCGTGCACACCTCGGTTTCGGGAGCCGGTCAGCACGTGGACGCGGACGGATGGGCCGAAGGGCGCTGGAGTTCGATGGAGCCCACGCTGGGCGCCAAGGCGGCGATCCAGGACCGTCTCCGCGAGGCGGGCTTTCCGCGGTGGACCCTGCTCAAGCCGGGCTTCTTCATGGAGAACTTCCTGCCCGACATGAAGTTCCTGTTCCCGCGCGGGGTCGGCGGCGGCCTGGTGAGCGTCATCAAGCCGTCGACTTCCCTCTCGCTGGCCGCCGTCGACGACATCGGCACCGCGGCCGCCGCGGCCATCGCCGAACCGGAGCGGTTCTCTGGCGTCGAACTCGAGCTCGCGAGCGACTTCCTGACCATGGCGGAGATCGCCGAGGTCCTTTCCGATGTGCTGGGCACGCGGCTGCCCGCCCCGGACATGACCGTGGAGCAGGCGGTCGCGGCCGGGATGCCGCCGATGGGCGCCTCGCACGAGTGGCTGAACGTGGTCGGCCAGCCGGGGCGGCCGCGATACGCGCGAGAGCTCGGCGTTCCGCTCACCGACTTCGCCGCCTGGGCACGGAAGTACCTCGCGTAGAGGTGATCGTTTGACAAAGCGGAACGCTGCTCCGTATGTTTGTGGAACAGCGCTCCGCTTATTGCGGCGCCGTCACGCAAAGGGCAAGACTCACCATGAGCGCCACACCTGTCCTCTCGATCGCCCCGGTGGTCCTTCCGACGCCGGATCGGGCCGTGGACCTGCGGCTGCGGCTCTCCGCGCCGACGACCGGAAGCGAGTTGCCGGTCATCCTGCTGTCGCACGGTCAGGGCCCGTCGAACCATCTCTCGTCGCTGAACGGCTACGCCCCGCTCGTGAACTACTGGGCGGCGCACGGCTTCGTCGTCATTCAGCCCACGCACCTGAGCTCGCGGACACTGAACCTGCCGTCCGGCGACCCGGAAGCGCCGCTGTACCAACGATCCAGGGCCGAGGACATGATCCGGATCCTCGACCGGCTCGACGAGATCGAGGACGTCGTCCCCTTCCTGCGTGGTCGGCTGGATCGGGCCAGGATCGCCGTGGCCGGGCACTCGATGGGCGGGCACACCGCGAGCCTTCTGCTGGGCGCGCGGTACACCGATCCCCGCGGCGGTGAGGAGATCGACCTCGCCGAGTCCCGGATCTCGGCCGGTGTCCTGCTCGCCGCACCCGGCCGCGGTGGCGACGCCGTCACCGAATTCGTGGCCGAGAACTACGCGTTCTTCCTCAGCACCGACTTCTCCGCGATGACGACGCCCGCGCTCGTCGTCGCGGGGGAGAAGGACGCCTCGACCCATCTGACGGTTCGCGGTCCGGAATGGCATACCGACCCGTACTTCCTTTCGCCGGGCCGCAAGACGCTCCTCACCCTGGTCGACGCGGAGCATGGGCTCGGCGGGGTGTCCGGCTACGACGTCGCCGAGACGACGGACGAGAACCCCGAGCGTGTGGCCGCGGTGCAGCGCCTCACCTGGGCGTACCTTCGCTCCGAGCTTTACCCGGGAGACAGCGCCTGGCGGGTGGCGTGCGAGGAGCTGGCCGCGGCGCCGGATCCGCTCGGCCGGGTCGAGGCGAAGGATTGAAGCAAGGTGATCCGGTTCGTCAGAGCATCGGGATCTCGGCCCACACCGTTTTGTATTCGGTGCCGGTGTTCACGCCCCACTGCGCGCTGATCGCCTCGACCAGCGCCAACCCTCGCCCACGGGGGCTTGTCGGATCCCGTTCGGTCACGCGGCGCGGCCGCAGGAGCGGGCGGTGGTCGTCGACTTCCACGCGGACGACGTCCCTGTCCGAGGGCAGGGAGACCCTGAGTTCGCAGACGCCGTTCGCGTGTTCGTGCGCGTTGGTGACCAGTTCGGTGGTCAGCAGTTCGGTGTCCGCGATGGTGGTGCGGCCGACCTCGCCGAGCTGCTCTCGCAGCCAGGCCCTTACCTTTCCCAGCGGCGGGGCGATGCCGGCGGGGAATTCGTAAGCCTGCCGTGTTCCCGTGATACCCACGCGTGTCTCCTTAGCGGGTTTCCCAGCTTGGCCAAGAGCATGGGTGCAGTCTCGGGATACCCAAGGAGAGTGGCGTTCACACGCGGGATGGTCCGGCGATCGCGGTGACCCTGATCTCGACCCGCATCTTCGGCGCGCCGAGGGCGGGGACGCCGATCTCCGTCCAGATCGGCGCGCGGTCGCCCATGCGCTCGCGGAACTGCTCGACCATCACGCGGTTGTGGACCTCGCCGATGAAACCCGGCGTCTCCGGGACGTGGTACGAGTTCACGGTGATCACATCGCGCCAGGTCGCGCCGGCGGTGGCGAGGGTCCGCTCGACGTTCTCGAAGGCCCGGACGATTTCCTCCTCCAGGTCCGAGGGGAAGTTCAAGTCGTCGTCCCAGCCTCCTTGTCCCGAGATCTCGATGCGATCGCCGACGCGCACCGCCTGGCTGTAGCGCATCTCGGCGAGTTGCCGGTCGCCGTATCCGGGAGTGGCGAAGAACTCCGGCTGGGTCATGGTGGATCCTCTCGTTGACTTCACGCTTGAAGTCAACGTAGCACGATTTGACTTCACGTGTGAAGTCGTCTGGTTCTGGGTAAGGTTCCGCCATGGCCACCCCGGACCCGGACGAAGCACTGTGGCTGACCCCTGCCGAAAAGGAGGCCTGGACCGGGCTGGTCTCTTTGGTCCTCCTGCTGCCAGGGCGGCTGGAGTCGCCGTTACAGCATGACGCCGGGCTGACGCTGTTCGAATATCTGACCCTCAGTCACATTTCCGAAGCCCCGGAGCGACGACTGCGGATGAGCGAACTGGCCTACCTCGCGAACGGCTCGCTCTCGCGCCTGTCCAATGTGGTCAAACGCTTCGAGCAGCGAGGGTGGGTGGAGCGGACCCCTGACCCGAGTGACGGCCGGTACACCCTCGCCGTGCTCACGGACGACGGCTACGAAGTCGTGGCCGCGGCGGCGCCCACGCACGTCCGTTCGGTGCGGGATCTCGTCCTCGACCCCTTGACCGCGGAAGATCAGCAGGCGCTGGCCCGCATCGCCGCCAAATTGCGGACACGGCCGGTCGATCTCGCCTAGGTCTCACTTCGAGGCGGTCGATGGTGCGCGCGAACACGAAGGGGGGAACTCTCGTGTTCAAGAAGGCGCATGCCAGTGACGCCCCATTGGGCCGACGGTTACGAATCGAATCCGTACGGAAACAACGGCCTGCTCTTCGCCTGCCACGGCTGTTCCACGATGCGGATCGCCGAATCGTTCAGCAGTTTCCCGTCGAACCGATCGAACTGCTCCGCCGCCATTTACGCCGATCCGGTCAACGGTGGGGCGACCGTCGGCCTCGATGACGCGGAGATCCGGTGTTCGTACTGAAACCTCAGGTCTCGGCGGGGTATCGATCAGCAGGCGACGTTACGACATTCGGTGATTGTTCCGTCGTGAAATCCGGGCGGAATCGGCTTTCGTCCGGCGACGTGATCACGGAAGACACTTGACTTTCCGGCTTCTCTCATGCGGAAGAGTGAGAGAAGCCGGAAAGTTTCAGCTTGTCGGCGTAACGCGGGCATTGTCCGCGTAGGCCGGATTCGCGGTAACAGCCCGTTGAGCGTCTTGACATGGAGCGTTCGGGGCTCGCGTTAACGAAATGCGGATCTTTCCGTCGTTCCAGGAAGCCCACAGGAATTCCGGCTCCGGCCGGGTCTCGAAAGGGAAGTCCATGTCGCGAAGACCATTGTTCGTCGTTCTGACCGCCGTCACGGCGGTGCTCGCGTCCACCGCGGTCGCCGCCGCGGCCCCGCCGGGAGTCGACCCCGCCACGGTCGACCTCACCCTCGACGCGGGGCAGAGCACGACCGTGACCAAGAACGTGACGACCTCGGCGGTGCCGCCGAATCCCGACCTCGTCCTGCTCGCGGACACCACGGGCAGTATGGGCGGGCCGATCGGCAACGTACGGTCGAACGCCGGCGCCATCACCGGTGACGTGCTCGCCGCCCAGCCGACCGCGCAGTTCGGCGTCGCCGAGTACAAGGACTTCACCGATTCGGTGCCGTTCAAGGTCAACCAGGGCATCACCGGGGACACGGCCGCGGTGCAGGCGGGGATCAACCAGTGGGCGGCATCGGGCGGCGGGGACACGCCGGAGGCGAACCTGAACGCTCTCTATCAGCTGGCCTCCGGCGCGGTCGCCTTCCGGCCGGATGGCACCCGCATCATCGCCTGGTTCGGTGACGCGCCCTCGCACGATCCGAGCGGCGGACACACGCTGGCCCAGACCATCGCGGCGTTGCAGGCGGCGAAGATCCGCGTGGTCGCCGTCAACGTCGGCAACCTCGACGCCACGGGACAGGCCACCGCCATCACCTCGGCCACGGGCGGTGTACTGCTGAACAACGTCCCGGCCGGTCAGGTCTCCCAGGCCATCCTGGACGGCATCAAGTCCATCGAGGTCACCGTGACCCCGAAGGTGACCAGCTGCGACCCGCAGCTCACGGTCACCAACGACCCGGGCAGCGTCAAGGTGGCCAGCGGCGACGTCGCCACGTTCACCGAGACGATCACGGCGTCGGCAGGGGCCGCTCCCGGCACCTACCAGTGCGTCGTCGACTACCAGGTCGACGGTGTGTCGCGCGGGTACATCGAGACCACGACCGTGCGCGTGCTCGGGTTGAGCATCGACGACGTGACGGTCAACGAAGGCTCCGGGGGAGCGCAGGTACCGGCGACGTTCACGGTGTCGCTGCTCGGCGGTCCCAGCCCGAATCCGGTGACGGTCCAGTACGCGACAGCGAACGGCACCGCGACGGCGCCCGCCGACTACGCGGCGGCGAACGGGACTGTCACGTTCGCACCGGGACAGACGACCAGACCGGTGACGGTCCTGGTCAACCCGGACACCGTCGACGAGCTGAACGAGACGTTCACGGTGAACCTGTCGGCCCCGTCGGGCGCCGGTCTCATCGACGCGACCGGGGTCGGCACGATCGTCGACGACGACCGTGACGGCGTCTTCTCCTGCACCGGCACCGCGGCCAACGTCCTCGGGGTGACCGCGGCGCGGGCCAACCCGGCGAACCTGCCTTGTGCCGACGACAGCAGCACCGTCGCCGCCGCGACGCTCAACGCCGGCCTGATCAAGGTCGACACCAAGGTGCTGACCGCGTCGACCGATCTCACGCCGGACGACCAGTCGGCGGCCCCGGCCGCGGGCGATCGCGCGCTGGCGTCGGCCAGGATCGACAAGACGGTGATCAGCACGCTCGGGCTGACCGTCGAACTCGGCGTGATCCAGTCGCAGGCGACCGCGACCTGCCAGCCGTCGCCGGGCGGGCTCGCCCCGGTGCTGGCGGGCAGTTCGAACGTCGCCTCGTTGAAGATCAACGGTGAGTCGATCACGGTGGGCTCGGCGCCGCTGACCATTCCGCTGGTCATCGGCTCGCTGAAGCTCAACGGCCAGACCGTGGCGAACGGCGTGGTGAAGCAGCAGGCCGTGGCACTGGACACCGCCCTCGCGAAGATCGTGCTCGCGGAGTCCCAGGCCGACGTGCACGGAACCTCGGCGCATCCGGCGGGCAACCCCTGCCGTCGCTGAGCCGGTGAGTCCCGCCGGGACGGACGGATCCTCGTCCGTCCCGGCGGGCTCGGTCAGGGGAGGGCTTTGACCACGGCCGCGGTGGCTTGCGCGAGGAGTTTGTTGTCGATCTTCGCGTCCTTGCCGGACCGGTCGGTCAGGATCGAGATGACGATCGGCGCCCGGTTCGGCGGCCACACGACCCCGATGTCGTTGCGCGTCCCGTAGGACGCCGTTCCGGTCTTGTCGGCGACCGGCCAGCCGGGGACGCCTGCCCGGATGTTCTGGTCGCCGGTGGTGCTGGCGCGCATCATGTCGACCAGGATCTTGCGTTTGTCCTCGGGGAGGGCGTCGCCGAGGGCGAAGGCGCGCAGGCTCACCGCGAGCGCGCGGGGCGTGCTGGTGTCCCGAGGGTCGCCGGGCGCGGTGTCGTTGAGTTCGGGTTCGATCCGGTCGGCGTGGCTCGTGGTGTCGCCGATGCCGCGCAGCACCGCGTTGAGTCCTTCGGGGCCGCCGAGTTCACGGAAGAGCAGGTTGCCGCCGGTGTTGTCGCTGTACCGGAGGGTCGCGTCCATGACGGCGCGCAGCGGCAAGCCCGTGCCGACGTGCTTCTCCGTGACCGGCGAATTGACGACCACGTCCTTTTGGCCGTAGGTCACCGTGCGGTCCAGGTCGGCGATTGACGTCCGCTGCAGAACGCCGCCGGCACTGAACACCTTGTGCGTCGAGGCGTAGGCGAACCGTTCGTCGGCGCGGAAGGCGACTTCGCGGCCGTTCGCGGTGTCCACCGCGTACACCCCGAGACGGGCGCCGAAAGCACGTTCGAGCTGTTCGAAGTCGGCTCGGTCGACCGAAACGGCCGGAGTGGCGGCGGGCGGCTGCGCGGGAGCGGGGGTGGAGCACGCGGCGAGTGGCACGACCGAGAGCGCCAGCAGGGCGGCCCAGCGGCGAGAAGTGACGGACACGGTGATTCCTTTCAAGATCGTTCGATGTCCGCAGTCTGTCCAGCGCCGGTCATGCTGTCCAAGACACAAATGACCACTTCCATGCGTAATCCGCATAGTATGTGGTCGTGGACCTGATCGGCAGTTGCCGGGCGTTCGTGAGCGTGAGTGAGGCCGGCACCTTCACCGCGGGAGCGGCGATCGCCCGCATTCCCCAACCGGTGGCGAGCCGCCGGATCGCCGCGCTGGAGCGGCATTTCGGCGAGCGGCTGTTCGACCGCTCCACCCGGCGCGCCCGGCTCACCCCGTTCGGCCGTGACATGCTCCCGTCGGCGAAACGACTGGTCACGCTGGCCGACGCCATGGAACACGACGCGCAACGCGCCAAACTGCGGCCGCTTCGGCTGGCGATGCCGGAAACCTGCACCGTCCGCGAGCTCGCCGAACTCGACGCGGCGGCGCGAACGCTCGACGTCTTCCTGGAATTCCGGCAGGCCCCGCCGAGGGAGCGGGCGGAACTCGTGCGCACGCAGGAGGTCCGCGCGGCGCTCACGGTCGTCCCCGCCGAAGAGGGCGGGTGGAAGGTGCCGCTCGGCCTGGCGGGCAGAGGGAAGCCACGGGTGGGCGCCCTGCATCTGGAAACGCTTCGGGTCGGCCGCTCCGGCCGCACACCACGCCGGGTCTGGATCCAGCCAGAGGACGACGTGCCGCATATCCGCGACCGCCTGTTCCGGATCCGCGACTCGGTGGGACTGCGGCCGGCGCAGGTGTCCGTCGCCGATTCGCTCACCGCGGCCGCGGCGGCCGTGTTCGGTTCGGACGATCTGTTGTTGTGCTCGCCCGCACAGGCGGCCGAACTCGGCTTGGCCTGGCGGCCGCTCGGCGAGATCCGGCTCGCGCGCGGATTCGAGGTCTCGGCGGGGCTCGGCGAGGACGCGCAGCGGCTCCGGGCACGATTGTGGCCGGACATCGCTCGATGTCTCGGCGCGGAGGAGACGACATGAACACCGAAACGCTGCGCGCCGAACTGGACGATGGCGGCCTGCGCGGTTCCTTTCTGGTGCGGGATCTGCGGACAGGATACGAGATCGGCATCGACCCCGACCTGGAGTTCCCGAGCGCGTCGCTGGTGAAGATCCCGCTCGCCGCGGCGACCCTGGAGCGGATCCGCCGGGGCGAACTGGACGGTTCGGTGCGGATCGACGTCCAGCCGGGGCGGGCCACCGCGCCGGGACCGACCGGGCTGACCCGGTTCCGGCATCCGGCCAGGGTGGCGATCGACGACCTGCTCTATCTGTGCATGGCCATCAGTGACGAGACCGCGGCGGACACGCTCTTCGCGCTGACACCGCCCGCCGAGGTCACCCGGATGACGCGCGAATGGGGCGTTTCCGGGATCACCGCCCGGCATCCGGCCGCGGACCTCAGCGACACCCCCGCCGAACGGTTCGACCCCACCGACGTCCACCTCGCGCACGCGCTCGCGATCAACGCGGGCACCGCCGGGCAAGGCCATCCCGTTCCGCAGCTCGACGTCACGCGTGCCAGTTCCGGTTCGGCCCGTGCGTTCGTGGACCTGCTCGAAGCGCTCTGGAAGCCGTCCAAAGTGGACGGAGAGGTGGCGGCGCGGGTGCGCGAGCTCATGGGACTCAACCTGCTGCGTCAGCGGCTGAGCCCCGATTTCGTCTCCGACGCCACGAAATGGTCGTCGAAGACGGGCACCGTACTGAACCTGCGGCACGAAGTCGGGGTGGTCGAACACGCCGACGGCGGGATGTACGCGATCGCCGCGCTGACCGGATCCCGGGTTCCGGCGGCGATCCAGCCGGAGGCCGAAGTGCTGATGGCCCGCGTTGCGCGGGCGTTGCGCGATCACCTGCGTGAGGGATGACACAGCACCCGTTGTCACAGTTCTCCCCGCTGCCCGGTTCTGAGGAGAAAGAACCGGCGAAGTGGAGGATCGGCATGAAGGTCGTCATCGTGTGCGTTTCGGTGTCCCACGGCAACACGGCACGGATCGCGGAGGTGCTGGCGGGGGTGCTCGGCGCCCGCGTCGTCAGCCCCGACGAGATCGATCCGGCCGACCTTGATTCCTGTGACCTCGTGGGTTTCGGCTCGGGGATCTTCGGCATGGACTTCCATCCGCGCCTGCGGCGGTTCGTCGAGGAACTGCCGTCGAAGCAGCGGCGGAAGGCGTTCGTGTTCACCACGAGCGGGTTGCCCGAACCGCGATTCCGGCGCTACACCCGTCGTCTGGCGCGGTTGCTCGGCCGCAAGGGATTCGAGGTGGTTGGCACGTTCTCGTGCCGGGGTTTCGACACCTGGCTGCCGTTCAAGCTCGTCGGCGGTATCGGCAAGAACCGGCCCGGCACGGCCGATCTCGAAGCGGCGCGACGGTTCGCCGAAGGGCTCGGCGGTTGACGCGCCGCGTTTGCGCGCCGTCCGGCGTGGGTATCAGCGGCGCGTGCCAGGCCACTCGTACTTCCCGGAACTGAGGGACCAGCGTCTCGTCGTCGACTACGACGATGCCGACGATCCGGTCCTGCTCCGCCCCGACGGATCGCCGATCGACACCTGGCGGGAGAACTACCCGTACACGACGCGAATGTCGCGCGAGGAATACGACGTCGTGAAACGGTCGCTGCAGATCGAACTGCTGAAAATGCAGTACTGGATCAAGGACACCGGCGGCCGCATGGTGATCCTGTTCGAAGGACGCGACGCGGCGGGCAAGGGTGGAACCATCAAACGGTTCACCGAGCACCTCAACCCGCGCGGCGCGAGGGTGGTGGCGCTGAGCAAACCCACCGAGCGAGAACAGGGGGAGTGGTACTTCCAGCGCTACGTCGACCACCTGCCCACCGAGGGCGAGATCGTGCTGTTCGACCGATCCTGGTACAACCGCGCCGGCGTGGAACGGGTGATGGGGTACTGCACGGACGAACAGTACGAGCGCTTCATGCGGCAGGCGCCGACGTTAGAGCAGATGCTCGTCGAAGACGGGATCATCCTGGTCAAACTCTGGTTCTCGGTGTCGAAATCCGAGCAGCGCACCCGGTTCCTCATCCGGCAGGTCGACCCGGTGCGCCAATGGAAACTGAGTCCCAACGACATCAGGTCGCTCGACCGCTGGGACGCCTACACCGAAGCGAAGGTCGCGATGTTCCGGTCCACCGACACGGAGGTCGCGCCGTGGACGGTGGTCAAGAGCAACGACAAGAAACGAGCGCGCGTCGAGGCGATGCGCAGCGTCCTCGCTCGCGTGGACTACGCGGACAAGGACGAGGACGCCGTCGGCGAGCCGGATCTGAAAGTGGTCGGTGCCGCGGCGACCCTGCTGGAGGAGGGGGAGGACGACGCGTCGCTCAGCCCGACCCCGATCGCGCCGTCGCAGGAGCCCGATCACGGACCCGGCCTGCATCCGTGACGGAAGGCGTAACTCGCGTGATCAGGGACGTAACTCGCGTGCTTGAAGGCGGAACACGCGAGTTACGCCTCTGATCACGCGAGTTACGGGTCTGATCACGCGAGTGTCGAGATCCTGCCATGTCGGGTATCCGCCAGCTCCGGGCCGTGTGGGAAACCTGATCACCCGTCTTTACTTCACGTACGGACGTCGGGGGCTCTTGTCGAAAGGGATCATGGTGATCGGTAGTACGAGAAAGACGCGGAGAGGCGCGGTGGCCGTGGTCGCCGGTGCGTTCCTGGCCTCGGGCCTGGTGCCGGCTCCCGCCGCGGGTGCGGCTCCCGCGGCCAAGGCCGACCCGGACACCGCGGCGCTCGCCGGCGCGCTGACCAAGCAGGCCGTGGCCTGGGGCGAGTGCTCGTTCCCGTCCGTCGCGCCGGCGACGGAAGCCGAACTCAAGAAGGTCAAGGGCCTCGCCTGCGCCACCATCCAGGTGCCGCGCGACTGGCACGACCCGCAGGACGGCAACACGATCGGCGTCCGCGTGTCCAAGACCGCGACCGCCTACCCCGGCACCGGCAGGCAGGGCATCGCGCTGGTCAACCCGGGTGGACCCGGCGGCGAGGGCCTGCCGTGGGGCGCCGCGATGGCGATGCGCAGCCCCGTGCTGGCCTCGCAGTACGACTTCGTCGGTTTCGATCCCCGCGGTGTCGGCCAGAGCACTCCGCTGACCTGTAGCTACACCGTCCCGGACAGCACCGATCAGAACGTGATCAGCCGGGCGAAGGTCGAAGGCTGCCTGAAGAACCCGCTGACGAAATTCATCACCACCGAGCAGACCGCGTACGACATGGACTTCATCCGGGTGCTGCTCGGGGAGAAGAAGACCAGCTACATCGGTTACTCGTACGGCACGTGGCTGGGCACCTGGTACGCCACGACGTTCCCGAGCAGGGCGCACCGGTTCCTGCTCGACTCCTCGACCGACGCGAGCCGCTCGACGCTGGAGAAGACCTGGGACCTCCAGCCGCGCAGCCGTGACCGCCAGTTCCAGGAAGCGCTGCTGCCCTACATGGCGCGCAACGACGCCAAGTACAAGACGGGCACCGACCCGCTCGAGATCCGCCGCGACTGGGAGAAGGCGGGCGGCACCCGGGAGTTCGCGGGCATGCTCTACGCCGCGTGGTTCATCATCCCGGCGATGTACGACACCTCCCAGTACCCGTCCGCGGCCTCGATGGTGGCCGCGCTGGCGAAGGGGCCGGCGCCCACCGGGACCGACGCCGAGAAGCTCGAGCAGGTCGTCGCGAAGGCACTGACCACGCCCGGTCTGACCGACGCGAACAAGGCGTTCCTGAACAAGGCGAAGGGCAACGCTCTGGAGGCCATCGCGAAGAAGGACTCGGTCGAGCGCAAGGCTTCCTACCAGGGCGGCGCCGAGGTCGAGACCTGGGACGCGGCGTTCGAGGCGATCCGGTGCCAGGACGGTCAGTGGAACCAGAACCTGCACTACTGGAACTACTGGCAGGCCGACCTGACCGTGAACGCGCCGTTCATCGCGCCGATCATGGCCCTCTCGGGTGCGCCGCTGTGCGCGTTCTGGCCGACCACCAACGCCAAGCCGGCGCCGGATCAGAAGACGTTCCCGAAGCTGCTGATCGCGCAGACCGAACTCGACGCGGCCACGCCGTACGAGGGCGCGCTCGCCACCGCGAACGGCCTGCCGGGCGCCAAGATGATCAGTGTCGACAACGAAGGCAGCCACGGGATCTTCCCGTACAACACCGACTGCGTCGACGACCCGATCGTCGCCTACTTCCAGACCGGTCTCACGCCGAAGAAGAAGTTCACCGGCTGCCAGGGGCTGCCCCTGCCGGGTGAGGACAAGACGGCCGAGGTCGGCGGTCACCTCGGGCACGACGGGAAGATCAAGATCAAGATGATCACGCCCCAGGTGCGCAAGGCGAACGAGATCGTCCGTGAGCTGCTCGAAGGCGCCGCGACCCCGGCGGCCGACGAGAAGGGGATGCCCGCCAACGCCTAGTCCCCGAAAGCGTTGAACAGAGGCTCCCGCGAGCCCGATCCGGTTCGCGGGAGCCTCTTCGGCGTGCCTCCACCGGGATCTGTGATCCTTTCGTTATCGGTCCAGCCGCACGATTCCGGCGCTTTCCCCCTCAAGAGCAGTGAGTGGAAGCAGCGATTCCGCGAGGCGTGACATCGATGTCACGCCGTTCGATCCCGGGGGTGGGGGAGGAGAAGCGTCATGCTCGCCGAGTCGCGGGGCCTGTCGATGGAGGCCGAGCAGCTGTACCGGGCTTTGCTGGACGGGCGCCCGATCACGCCCGGCGCCGAGCTGGCGGAGCTGGAGCGGTTCGGTCTGGTCCGGGCGGGCGCGTCCGGGGTCGAGGTGCGACCGCCGCGTGCGGCACTGTCGGCGTTCGCGGCGCAGCACGAGGCCGCCGCCGTCCGCGCGCGGGAAGCGGCCGAGGTGCTGGGCGCCGCTTACTCCCTGCGGACCGGCCGGGACGCGGATTTCGTCGAGGTGCTGCGCAGCCGCGACGAGGTGATCGCCACCTTCGAGGCCATGCAGACGCAGGCGAGCGTGGACATCGTCGCCTTGGACCCCGGGTCGTACATGAGCCCGAAAGCCGAGGTGAGCACGGTGCAGCCGGGTTCGATGGCGCGGGGCATCGCGTACCGCGTCGTCTACGACTCGTCCGTACTGCAGCACGATGACGGATTCGCCCAGGTGCAGTCGAGTATCGCGCTGGGGGAGCAGGCCAGGGTGTTCCCGAGACTGCCCTTGAAGCTGGTGATCGCCGACAGCAAGCGGGCGCTGATCGCCGTCCCGAACTCCGACGCGGGTGACGTGCTGGCCCTGCTGATCCATCCGTCGATGATGCTGAGCGCGCTGATCGAGTTGTTCGCGTCGTTCTGGCGGATGGGTGTGCCGGTGCGGGCGGGTGGTCCGGACGACGCCGAAGCCGCCCAGGAACCGACAGTCGCCACTCGTCGACTGCTCGCGCTGTTGAGCGGAGGCCTGACGGACGAGGCGATCGCGCGCGAGCTCGGCATCAGCGAACGCACGGTGCTCCGGCGGATCAGCCGCCTGCAGCAATTGCTGGGCGCGCAGACGCGATTCCAGCTGGGAGTACAGGCGTCGCGCCAAGGCTGGCTCTGAATCGCGTTTCTGTGGCGTGGGCACCAAGGCCGGCGGTGGAAATTGTCACGTGAGAAAGGGGCCGCTTCTCACGAGTGGTAGGGGTAAGTAGAGCCGACCGTGTCGTCCATTCAGTCACGAGAGTCGTCCGTCGGATCACCCGTGTCGTCCATCCGGTCACGCGAAACCGCCAGTTCGGTACAGGTGGTCATGAGAACTGTTGAGCTGAAAGGCAAAAAGTGTCGTGTCGGTGGTCTGGCACGGTTGTCCCGGCGGCACCAGGGGCCCGGCAAAGTCGCATAACCGCTGGTCAAGCGGGGTTGGAGTGGTGGAGGTGGGCTCGTCACGGTGGCCTGACGCCTTCTCGGCTGTCCACAGGGGACACTTTCGGGGTGACAGTGCCCGATTCGGGCGTTTTGCGGAGGGGTCGTGAGTGGCAATGATCGTTCTGGCCAAGGGTGTTTAGGTACCTGCTGGGGTGAGCCGGGTAGCGGCCGGTCCGTGAAGGACTCCTTGCCTCGGCTCAGCCGAGGAAACTCGAGCTTCACACCTTCCCCAGTGCATGAAGGACCCCATCCTTGCGCCAGGCGCAAGCAAGGGGGCCATCACGTACCTCACGCGAGCAAAGCCACAGGCCACGCGCAGGTATCCAAGAGAGGGTTCGCTCTAACGACCCAAAACACTCACGACGCCAGGAGGGTTGAAGGTCAGCTGAGCTTGGGTGCCTGAAGCCCTCATGGCTCTGACGAGCCGGAACACGCACGACCCTCGCGACACACCCCGCGTGAGAGCCGTCCTTACCGCTCACGAGGAGGAAACATGGGCCCGACGCTCCTCATGATCGCGTTAGGGGCGTTCGTCACCACCCTCGACAACACGATCGTCGCGGCGGGCGCGCCGTCGATCGCCCGGGAACTCGGCCTCGATCTGCCCACGCTGCAATGGGTGAGCATCGGCTACATGCTCTCGTTCGCCGGCCTGCTCCCGGTGGCGGGCACGGTGGTGGACCGCTGGGGCCAGGCCGCGACGCTGCGGGCCGGGCTGCTCGCGTTCGGGGTCGGCGCGGCGGCCGGCGGGCTGGCCACGACGGCGTGGCTCGTCATCTCCGCGCGGGTACTGCAGGGCGCCGCCGCGGCGTTCCTGGTCCCGGCCCTGCTCAGCTTGCTGCGCACCAATCTCGACGCGCGAGGGCGGGCGGTCGGGGCGACGGTGTGGACCGCCTGTCTCGCGGCCGCGCTCGCGCTCGGTCCGACGCTCGGCGGGGTACTGAGCGAATATTGGGGCTGGGGCTGGATCTTCTTCGTCAATCTCCCGTTCGTGGCGGCGATGCTGCTGCTGTCGCGTACGGTCGCCCTCGCGGATCGCGATCCGGCGGCCGGGCGGCCCGCCGTGCTGTCCATGCTCGTGGTGACCGCGGGGATGATCCTGATCACCGCCGCCGTGGTGGAGCTGGGCGAGGGCGGCGCGCTGCTGTCCGCGGTGTTCGGCGTCGCGGGGACGGGGTTCGCGATCTGGTTCGTGTTCCGGGAGAGACGCGCGCGCGTGCGGCTGGTCCCGGTGGGGCTGACCGGCCAGCGGGTCTTCGCCGGCGCCCTCACCGTGCAGTTGCTGTGGGGATTGGGCGTTTCGGGCGTCTTCTTCTTCACGCCGTTGCTGCACCAGGAATCCCTCGGACTCGGGCCGCTGCACGCCGGATTGCCGCTGGTCGTGGTGGCGGTGGCGGTCGTCGCCGCGACGCCGCTGATGCCGTGGGCCGTACCGCGATTCGGTCCACATCGGACCGTCGCGGCCGGGCTGGCGACGGTGGCCGCGGGACTGCTGGCGATCGCCGCGGTCAACCACGTGCCGGAAGTGCTTCCGCGGATTCCCGGGTTGGTGCTGATCGGTGCCGGATCGGCCCTGACCACACCGTTGACCTCGTACGCGCTGGAAATCGTGGCGGAGCGGCACGCGGGCACGGCGTCCGGGCTGCTCACCGCGTCGCGTGAACTGTCGAGCGCGCTGGGAGTCGCGCTGATCGGGGCCGTGCTGGCGGTGGTCCGCACGGCCCGGCTCGACGAGGGCGCCGCGTCCGCGCTGGCGAGTGGTTACACGGCGGGCCTGCTGACGGCGGCGGGACTGGAACTGGCCGGCGCGCTCCTCGCGCTCCGGTTGCTGAACCCCCGGCCGGGCCGAAGTTCGTCCCGAAGTGACAAGCAGGGTGCCCCCTTTCTCACTTCCCGGTGAGCACGTCGGCATCGCCGTCGGCGTTTCACCGTCCTTTCATTGACACTCTTCCCGCGGTATCCATACAGTTCCGGGCAGATAAAGAACGGTCTCCGGAATGGAATCCGCTTTCGGCAACGGTGCCGTTCCGAATTCACCCGCTCCTGCTCACGTCGTCAAACGAGGGGCCATGGAAACCATTTCGGAATCGGTCGTCGCCGCCTACGAGCCGGGCGACGCGCGCGGCGGTGAGTCGTTCGCGACACTGCTGAGGTACTGGGCGTGGCGGCTCGGTGACGAGGTCGCCGTGACCTATCTCGACCATCGCGCCGGAGCGGACGGCCGGGCGGTCACCCTGTCCTGGCGCGAACTCGACGACCGGGTCGACGTCCTCGCCACCCGGCTGACGTCTTTCACCGCCCCGGGGGACAGGGCGGCGATCCTGGCGCGGCAGTCCGTCGACTACGTCGTCGCCTTCCTCGGCGCGATCCGCGCCGGGCTGGTCGCGGTCCCGCTGTTCGCCCCGGACCTTCCTGGGCACGCGGGCAGGCTGGCCGCCGTGCTCGCCGACTGCGCGCCGCGGGTCGTGCTCACCACCGCCGACGGGCTCGACGCCACCGCCGGTTTCCTTTCCTCGACGGATATCGAGCGCCCCGCCGTGCTCGCCGTCGACACCCCGACTCCGGTCGCGGCCGGTGATCGTTCCTGGCCGCGACCGGAACCAGACGGACTGGCGTACCTGCAGTACACGTCCGGTTCCACGCGGACGCCGGCGGGCGTGATGCTGACCCACCGCAACGCGCTCACCAACGCCCGCCAGGCCTGCGACGCCTACTCGGTCGAAACCGGGACGACATCCACGGTCAGCTGGCTTCCGCTCTTCCACGACATGGGCCTGATCCTCGGGATCGGCGCGCCGATGGCGGCGGGTGCGGCAACGGTCCTGATGGATCCGCTCGCGTTCCTCGAACGGCCGTCACGCTGGTTGCGTGCCCTCTCCGCCAGCCCCGGCGCGATCAGCGCGGCACCCAATTTCGCCTACGCCTACAGCGCTTCCCGGGTGACCGAGGACGAGAAGAGCTACCTCGAACTGAGCCGGGTCGTCTCGTTGATCAACGGTAGCGAGCCGGTCCTGCCCGCGACCATCGCGAAGTTCCACGGTGCCTTCGAGGACTGCGGGCTGCGGCCCGAGGTGCATCGTTCCTCCTACGGGCTGGCCGAGGCCACCGTGCTCGTCTCCGTCACCGAAGCGGGCAAGGCTCCGCGCCAGGTCGCCTTCGACCGCGAGCGGCTCGCCGTCGGACTGGCGACGCCCGCCATCCCGGGGGCGGTGTCCACCACGCTCGTCTCCTGCGGATTTCCAGCTGGGCAACGGGTCCGCATCGCCGACCCGGTCACCGGCGCGCTCGTCGAACCGGGGCGGGTGGGGGAGATCCAGGTCAACGGCCCGAACGTCGGCGTGGGCTACTGGGGACGGCCCGCCGTATCCGACGGTGTCTTCGGCCTGCCACCGATCGACCCGGAGTCCGGCGCGGGCTGGCTCGCGACCGGGGACCTCGGCGTGCGTTACGAGGGCGAGCTGTTCATGACCGGCAGGCTCAAGGATCTCGTCATCGTCGACGGCCGCAACCACTATCCGCAGGACATCGAACAGACCGTGGAGACGCATCCCGCGGTCCGGCCGCATTCCGCCGCGGCGTTCGCGATCGAGCACGAAGACGGCGAAGCGGCGGTCGTGGTGGTGGAACGGGCCAAGGGTGCCGAGGTCGACACCACCGTGGCGACCGGGGAGATCCGGAGGGCGGTCTCGGCCGCGCACGGTCTGCGGCCGCACGACGTCGTCTTCCTCGCCCCCGGCGAGGTTCCGCGCACCTCCAGCGGCAAGATCAGCCGCGCGCTGTGCCGGAAGTCCTTTCTGGACGGTTCGCTGACCGCGCGGCGGCTCGCGTGACCGCGGAGATCCGCGCCTGGCTCGTCGCGCGGGTGGCGGAGCGGACAGGGCTGCCCGCGGCTCAGATCGACCCGGACCGCCCGCTGCACGAGAGCGGCCTTTCGTCCCGGGAGTCGATGGAGCTGGCGGCGGAGCTGGGCCGGTACCTCGGCCGTCCGCTACCGCCGACACTGGTATGGCAGTACCCGACGATCGCCGCTCTCGCCGCGCGTCTGTCCACAGTGGAGGACTCGGCGATCGTGAGCGGTGAAGGCCGCGAGGGAGAGCCGATCGCGATCGTCGGTGTCGGCTGCCGCCTGCCGGGCGGCGCGGACTCGCCGGAGCGGTATTGGCGGCTCCTGGACGACGGCCGTGACGGCATCCGCGACGTCCCCGAAGGCCGCTGGGACGCGTTCGAGGAGGACTTCGGCCGTGGCGGATTCCTCGGTGACATCGCCGGTTTCGACGCCGCGTTCTTCGACATCACCCCGGGTGAGGCCGAAACGATGGATCCCCAGCAGCGGATGCTGCTCGAAGTCGCCTGGGCGGCGCTGGAACACGCCGGGATCCCGCCGTCCACCTTGCGGGGCACCCGGACCGGTGTGTTCGTCGGGCTCTCGGCCGGCGAGTACGGCCACCTGACGATGGCCGATCCCGCCACAGTCGACGTCTGGTCCGCTACCGGGGCCGCGACGAGCATCGCCGCCAACCGGCTTTCGTACCTGTTCGACCTGCGCGGGCCCAGCCTCACCCTTGACACCGCCTGCTCGTCTTCGCTGGTGGCGGTGCATCAGGCGGTGCAGAGCCTTCGCCGCGGTGAATGCGGGACGGCGCTCGTCGCCGGGGTGAATCTCCTGCTCTCACCCGCTGTCACCGCGTCCTTCCGGCGTGCCGGGGTGCTGGCCCCGGACGGGCACTGCAAACCGTTCGACGCCGACGCCGACGGCATCGCCCGCGGTGAGGGCTGCGGCGTGATCGTGCTCAGGCCGCTGAAGGCCGCTCGCCGCGCGGGGGACCGGGTGCTCGCGGTGATCCGCGGCAGTGCGGTCAACTCCGACGGCCGGTCCAACGGTCTCGTCGCGCCGAGCCCCGGCGCGCAGGCCGACCTGTTGCGTGACGCGTACGCGGCGGCGGGTGTCGAACCGTCCTCTGTGGACTATGTGGAGGCGCACGGGACCGGGACGGCGGTGGGAGATCCGATCGAGGCCGTCGCGCTCGGCGAGGTGCTCGGAGCCGGCCGCGAATCCGGCAGGCCGCTCCTGATCGGGTCGGTGAAGGGAAACCTGGGCCACCTCGAAGGCGCGGCTGGGATGGCCGGGCTGATCAAGGTGGTCCTCGCGATGGTCCACCGGCGGCTGCCGCCGACCCCGCATCATCGCGCACCCAGTCCGCATATCGATTTCCCCGGTCTCGGCCTCCGTATGGTCGGCGCCGGGACGGACTGGCCGCGGTACTCCGACGTCGTGCGGGCCGGGGTCTCGGCGTTCGGCTTCGGTGGCACCAATGCCCACGTCGTCCTCGAAGAGTGGCCCGCCGCGTCGTTCCCCGCTCGTGGGGCGGACGCCGATGGCCCGCGCGTGCTGGCGCTGTCGGCCCGATCGCCCGAGGTGCTTCGGGCGCGTGCCGCCGATCTGGCCGACTGGCTCGAAGAACCCGCCCATCGCGCGGTTCCGCTCGACGCGGTCGCCACGACGCTGGCCAGGAGCCGGGACCACCTGCCGATCCGCGGTGCGGTGGTGGCCGAGGAACGCGACCGGGCCGCCGCCGCGCTGCGGGAACTGGCCGCCGGTCGCGACGGCGGTGACGTCGTCGTCGGCGAGGCCGATCCCATGCCCGACGTCGTGTTCGTCTTCTCCGGCTACGGCTCCCAGTGGCCCGGCATGGGCCGCCTCCTGCTTCGCTCCGAACCCGCGTTCCGTGCCGAGGTGGAGGCGCTCGACCCGGTGTTCCTGGCCGAAGCGGGGTTTTCCCTTCGCGCGGTCTTCTCCGGCGAGCGCGACCTGCCGGACCTCGCCGCGACCCAGCTCGCGTTGTTCGGCATGCACCTCGCCCTCGCCGGGCTCTGGTGTGCGCACGGCGTCGTCCCGGCCGCGGTGGCCGGACATTCGATGGGCGAGGTCGCGGCCGCCGTCGTCGCGGGAGCGCTGGACGTCACCGACGGCCTCCGCGTGATGGCCACGCGCGCCCGGCTGCTCGCCGAGGTCGACGCGTCCGGCGACGGAGCGATGGCGGTGGTCGAACTGTCCCCGGCCGAGCTCGCCGATCTGGAAGCGGAGTTCCCCGGGATCACCGTCGCGGTCTACGCCTCGCCGGTCCAGTGCACCGTGAGTGGCGGCGCCGAGCAGGTCGAGGCCCTGGTGTCGCATGTGGAGGGCCTCGGAAGGCTGGCGAAGCGGTTGCCGGTCGGAGGTGCCGGCCATTCGGAAGCCGTCGACGCCGTCCTCGGCCGGTTCCGCGCCGAGCTCGACGGGCTTTCCCCGCGACCGGCGGAGATCCCCTGCTACAGCAGTGTTCTCGACGATCCACAGTGGTCACCGGTGTTCGACGTCGACTACTGGGCGGCGAATCTGCGCCGTCCGGTGCGGTTCAGCCAGGCGCTGGCGGCGGCGACCGCGGACGGGTACGGCGTGTTCGTCGAGATCTCGCCGCATCCGGTCGCGCTGGCCGCGATCGAGCAGAGCACCGGCGCGCTCGCGCTGCCTTCGGCGAGCCGTCGGATCGACGAGCGGACGGCGTTCCTGACCTCGCTCGCCCGGCTCCACACCCTCGGACTGCCCGTGGTGCTCGACGGCGGTGGGCCCCGCCCGCTTCCGGTCGAGCTGCCCGGACCACGCTGGCGGCACGAACGGTTCTGGCCGCGGCGCCCGGCCTCCCGGCTCGGATCCGGTGGCGCGCATCCATTGCTGGGTGTCCACATCGAACAGCCGACCGGCGGTGGGCACCTGTGGCACGCGGACGTCGGGACGGCGGTGCAGCCGTGGCTGGCCGACCATGCGGCGATGGGGGTCCCGCTGTTCCCCGCCGCCGGTTTCCTGGAACTGGCGCTGGCGGCGGTGAAGACCGTCCTGCGGCCCGGCGGGCACCTGCGCATCAGCGGTCTCGAACTGCGCCGTGTGCTCCCGCTCGCCGCGCACACCGAGGTGACGACCAGTCTGGGCACCGGCTCCGGACCGTCCGAAGTGGACGTCTACGCGCGGGCCGCGGATGGTGGCTGGGTCCGGCACGCGACTGCCCGCGTCCGCGACGGGAACACCGCGGTCGTGCCGTTCGGCCCGGTCGGCGGCGACGCCCGGCCGGTCGACCTCTACCAGGTGCTGGCCGCGGCCGGGCAGAGCTACGGTCCCGCTTTCCGCGGACTGCGAGAGGTTCTGGCGGCGCCCGGCCGGGCCTCGGCGCGGATCACGCTGCCCGCCGACCATCCCGCGTACGTCCTGCATCCGGTGATCGCCGACGTCTGTCTGCACGCGCTGGCCGCGGCCGCCGGGGACACGCTGCGCGAGGCCGACGGCGTCTTTCTGCCGCTGACCCTCGGCGAGATCGTCCTCGCCGGTGATCCTCGGCGCGGTGTCCGGGTCGACGCCGTACTCGACTCACTCGACCCGGCCGGTGACGGCCTGGTCGGCGGCGTCCAGCTGGTCGACGCCGACGGCGTCGTCCTGGTCGAGTTCCGCGACGTCTACTGCCGCCGGTTCCAGCGTTCGGCTCTGCCGGTACCGATGGCGGATCTGCTGTTCGAGACGGTCTGGCGGCAGGCCGGGCATCCGGCGGCGAAACCGGGTCCGCACAGCTGGGTGGTTCTGGAGGACGAGTCACCGTGGCCGCCGGCGTTGCGCGAACGACTCGCCGGAGACGAACTGGTGACGGTTCCGCTCGGGGATCGGGCCGCGCTGGCGGAGATCCTGCGTACCCGCGAAGTGACGGGAGTCCTCGCGTGGGTGGCCACTTCGGACGCACCCGACCCGATGCGGGCCGCACGGAGTGTCGCCACGCTCTCCGGCGTCGTCGCCGAGCTGGCCGAGGCGGCGTCCGCACCACGGTTGTGGCTCGTCAGCGCCGGCGCCTCGGCCATCGAGCCCGGTGAACGCGGTGATCCCGGACAGGCCTGGCTTCGCGGGCTGGTCCGTGTCCTCGCCTTCGAACACCCCGAGCTGCGAGCGAGCCAGGTCGACTTCGATGCCGAGCCGGATCCGGCACAGCTGTGGGTCGCCAGGCTGGCGGCGGAGCTCCACGCTGACGCGCCGGACGACGAAATCGCCTGGCGTGAGGGCGTCCGGTACACGCGGTTGCTGGCCCGCCCGGATCTCGGGGAAGCGGGCCACGAAACCGTTGTGCGCGAAGGCGCCTACGTGATCACTGGTGGTCTCGGCGGACTCGGCCTGGTCGCGGCGGACTGGCTGGCCGGTCGTGGCGCGACCAGGTTGATCCTCTCCGGGCGTCGCGGCGCGAGCCCGGCCGTCTTGGCGGACCTGCGTGAACTGGACGCGGACGTCCGCGTGGTGACGGGCGACATCGCCGAGCCGGGGACCGCGGAAGCGCTGGTCGCGGCCGCCACGGAAGGCGGTATGCCGTTGCGTGGCGTGCTGCACGCGGCCGGCGTGCTGGCCGACGGTGCCGCCATCGCCGTCGACGAGGATGCCGTCGAGGCCGTCTGGCGCGCGAAAGCGCTGGGAGCGTGGCGATTGCACGAGGCCACGGCCGGACACGAACTCGACTGGTGGCTGACGTACTCGTCGGCGGCCGCGTTGTTCGGATCGCCGGGGCAGGCCGCCTACGCGACCGCGAACGCCTGGGTGGACGCGCTCGTCGAGTGGCGTCGGGCAGGCGGGTTGCCGGCGGCGACCATCGGCTGGGGAGCCTGGGGCGAGGCGGGATCGGCCGTCGGAAGCCGCAACCCGGTGCTCGAACCGCTCGGCACGGACGAGGCACTGGCGGCGATGGAAGCCGTGCTGAACCGTGATCGCGGATCGACCGGCATCGCCCGCGTCGACGCCGGGACGGTACTGGCCCTGTTCCCGCGTCTGGCCGGACGACCGTTCTTCGAGATTCTTGTGCCGAAGGAAGAACCGGATGCCGGACCGTCCACTTGGGACGGGTTGGACGCACTGCGGGCGGTCCTGCCGGAAGCGGCCCGCGAGATGCTGGCCGACTACCTCGCCGGTCTCGTCGCCGGGATGCTCGGCCTCGCCGCGGACGAGATCGACAGGCACGTCCCGCTCACCAGGCTCGGCCTGGACTCCCTCACCGCCATGCGCGCGAGGGGTGTGGTGGAACGCGATTTCGGCCTGTCGTTGCCGATTCCGTTGCTGTTGCGCGGCGCCAGCCTCGGCGAACTCGCCGATCACCTCGCCGAACAGGCAGGCTTCGGCGAGGGAGGCCCGCGGCCCGCCCGGCCGAACGTGACCGTCGGACCGCGTGATCCGGCCGAACGCTGGATCGCCCGGCACTGGCAGACCGAACTCGACGGTGCGGAACCCGGCGTCCACGACGACTTCTTCGCCGCAGGAGGCGATCATGATGCGGCGAAGCGACTGCGTGCGGTGTTCGCCGGCCAGCTCGGCGCGGTCCCGGACGTCGACCTGCTCTTCGCCACGCCGACGATCGCCGCGATGGCCGATCTGCTGCGCGACCGGATCGAGGGACGCGGGGGTTGTCCGGTCCGGCCGCTGCGTGAAGGCGGCGCGGATCCGGTGTTCCTGTTCCATCCGGCGGGTGGTCCGACGAGCGTGTACGAGGGACTCGTCCGCCTGTTGCCGGAGGGCAGGCCCGTCTACGGGCTCGAACGGATCGACGAAGAGGACACCGTCGAGGACAAGGCCGAGTGCTATCTCGAGCTGATCAGGGAGATCCAGCCACAGGGCCCCTATCGGCTGGGCGGCTGGTCGTTCGGCGGCTGCCTCGCCTACGAGACCGCCCGGCGACTGACCGCGGCGGGGGAGCGGGTCGATCTCGTGTTCATGATCGACAGCATCCTGCCCCTGCCCGCACGTGGAAAACCGGCGGACGAGATCCTGCTGGACAGGTTCGACCGGTTCGCCGAGCACGTCGAACGGACCTACGGTGTCCCGCTGGACATCCCGCGCGAGGACCTCGTCCGGCTCGGCGACGACGAGCAGATCCGGCTCGTGATCAGCAGGCTGGCCGCACAGGTCCCGGAGCTGGGACAGGGCGTGCTACGGCACCAGTACGAGTCCTATGTGGACGCCCGGGTCGCCGAACGCTACCAGCCGGGACCCTATGCGGGGCCGGTGCTCCTGGTGCGTGCGCAGGAGCCGCATCCGCTGACGACCACCCTCGATCCGCGGTACCTGCGTACCGACGACGCCCTCGGCTGGGACGTCTTCTGCACGAATCTGGAAGTGGTGCGGGTGCCCGGCGATCACCTGTCGATGATCGACCCCCCGCACGTCGAAGTGGTCGCCGCCGAACTCTCCGCCCGGCTCGGGGCACCGAGGGCGGCGAGACCGTGACCGATGCCCCGTTCGCGCCGACGACGGCGTTCCGGATCGCCGATCTCGCCGCCCGCCAGGACGAAGCCGTCCGGATCGCCGAGAAGCGGGCCGTCGACCGGCAGCACACCAAGGGAAAGCTGACCGCGCGCGAACGCGTCGAGCTGTTGCTGGACCCGGGTTCCTTCGTCGAACTCGACCAGTTCGCCCGGCACAGGTGCACCGAGTTCGGGATGGACGCCAACCGCCCGTACGGCGACGGCGTGGTGACCGGCCACGGCACCGTCGACGGCAGGCAGATCTGTGTGTTCTCCCAGGACTTCACGGTCTTCGGCGGCAGCATGGGCGAAGTCTTCGGCGAGAAGGTCCTCAAGGTGATGGATCTGGCGATGACGCTGGGCTGCCCTGTCGTCGGGATCAACGACTCCGGCGGCGCCCGGATCCAGGAAGGCGTCGTCTCGCTGGCCTTTTACGCCGAACTCGGCAGGCGCAACGCGCTGGCCTCCGGCGTCATCCCGCAGATCTCGCTGATCATGGGTCCCTGCGCCGGCGGGGCGGTCTACTCGCCGGCGATCACCGACTTCACCGTGATGGTCGACGAGACCGCGCACATGTTCGTCACCGGGCCGGACGTCGTGCACGCCGTCAGCGGTGAACGGATCACCGCCCAGCAGCTCGGCGGCGCCTCGGTGAACAGCGAGGTCTCCGGGAACGCCCATCATCGGGCGGCCGACGAACAGGACGCGATCGACTGGGTACGGACGCTGCTCGGCTACCTGCCGTCCAACAACCTCGACGCCGTCCCCGAGTACGCCGACGAAACCGATCCCGACCTCACCGCCGCAGACCTCGAACTCGACCGGCTGGTGCCGGATTCGCTGAACCAGGTCTACGACATGACCGAGGTGATCGTCCGGCTCGTCGACGACGGCGACTTCATGGAGGTGCACAGCGGCTTCGCGCCGAACATGATCTGCGCGTTCGGGCGGGTGCGGGGCCGCACCGTGGGCATCGTCGCCAACCAGCCGCGGCATCAGGCCGGCGTGATCGACATCGACGCCTCGGAGAAGGCCGCGCGGTTCGTGCGGTTCTGCGACGCCTTCGGCATCCCGATCCTCACCCTCGCCGACGTCCCCGGCTACCTTCCCGGCGAGGCGCAGGAACGGAACGGGATCATCCGCCGCGGCGCCAAACTGATCTACGCCTACGCCGAGGCGACCGTGCCGATGGTGACCGTGGTGATCCGCAAGGCCTACGGCGGCGGCTACGCGGTCATGGGGTCGAAGCATCTCGGCGCGGACGTCAATCTGGCCTGGCCCACCGCGGAGATCGCGGTGATGGGCGCCGAGGGCGCGGTGCGGGTGCTGCACCGGCACGAACTGGCCGCGCTGCCGCCGGAACAGCGCTCCGCCGAACGAAGGCGGCTCACCGAGGCGTACCGCGAACGGCATTCGAATCCTTACCTGGCAGCGGAACGCGGCTACGTCGACCAGGTCATCGCGCCGTCGCAGACCCGCCTGCAAGTGGCGCGGGCCCTGCACACGCTGCGGACGAAACGGCAGACCACCCCGGCCAGAAAACACGGAAACATCCCATTGTGAGCGAGGAGAAACGATGAAGCGAACGTGGCGGTGGGGTGCGCTGGCGCTGTGCTTGGCCGCACTGCTCGGAAGTTCGGTCCCCGCGAGCGCTGCGCCCACACCGGTCACCGCGGACAACGGCGCGAAGGTCGTCGAGGAGACGTGGCTGGACCCGCGCACCGTCGATCTCAAGATCAGTTCGCCCTCGCTCGGCACCACCGGCATGGTCCGCCTGCTCGTCCCCACCGGCTGGGCCGCGCAACCCACCCGGACCTGGCCGACGCTGTACCTGCTGCACGGTTGCTGCGAACCGGTGGACTACCGCTCTTGGGACCAGTTCACCGACGTCAAGGCGTTCACCGCGGACAAGGACGCCCTCGTGGTCATGCCGACCGGCGGGCCCGCCGGGATGTACACGAAGTGGTGGAACTTCGGGCTCAAGAGCACGCCGGACTGGGACACCTTCCACACCCTCGAAGTGCGGCAGATCGTCGAACGCGGTTACCGCGCGGGCACGCGCCGGGTGATCGCCGGACTGTCGATCGGCGGATACGGCGCGCTCGCGTATTCCTACAAGCACAAGGGGATGTTCGCCGCGGCGGCGTCGTACAGCGGCGTGCCGAACACGCTCAATCAGGGAGCTCCGTTGTTCATCCAGGGGATCCTCGCCCGCGCGGGGGTCTTCAACTACCTCCAGCTCTGGGGCGACAGCTGGGGGATGCGGCCGCTCTGGACGGCGAACAACCCGTTCGACCACGTCGACGATCTGCGCGGCACCGCGCTCTACATCTCGTGCGGGAACGGCAAGACCGGCCCGCTCGATCCGCCGGGCCAGTCCGACATCTTCGAATCCCAGGCGCTGGCCTCCTCGGTGAGCTTCACGGATCGGTTGAAGGCCAAGGGCATCCCGGCGACCGTCGACTACTACGGCGATGGCACGCACAGCTGGCCGTACTGGCAGCGCGCCCTGCGCAACTCCTGGCCGGTGCTGGCAGGAGGGCTCGGCCTGTGAGCGCGCCATCGCAAGTAGGTGACGAATTGCGGGTGTTACTCGGACGCGATCAGTTCGGCGAAGCGTTCCGGGCTGACGTTCCCGCCGCTGATGATCACCCCGACCCGGCCGGAAACGGGAATCCGCCCGCTGAGCAGCGCCGCGAGACCGGTGGCCCCGCTCGGCTCGATGACGAGCTTCAGCCGTTCGAAGGCGAACCGCATGGCGTCGCGGACCTGGTCGTCGGTGACCAGCGCGATGTCGTCGACGAGCTTCCGGTTGATGGAGAAGGTCAGTTCGCCGGGGATCTCGGCGGCCTGGCCGTCGGCGATGGTCCGCGGCACCGGAATCGACACGCGCTCCCCGGCGTCCAGCGAACGTTTGGTGTCGTCGCCCGCGGCGGGTTCGACGCCGACGACCCGGATGCCGGGCCGCACGGCCTTCGCGGCGGTCGAGCTGCCCGCGATCAGGCCGCCACCACCGACCGGGACGACGAGGGTGTCGAGGGAATCGGTGTCTTCCAGTAGTTCCAGCGCCGCCGTGCCCTGTCCGGCGATGACGTGCGGGTGTTCGTACGGCGGGATGAGCGCGAGGCCTCGTTCGGCCGCCAGCGCTTCACCGATCGCGACGCGGTCGCCGGTGTACCGGTCGTAGGTGACGATCTCGGCGCCGTAGCCCGCGGTGGCGTCCTTTTTGGACTTCGGGGTGTCCTCCGGGATCAGGATGACCGCGCTGCTCCCGAGTTCCCGCGCGGCGAGCGCGACGGCCTGGGCGTGGTTGCCCGAGGAGTAGGCGGCGATGCCCTTGGCCAGCTGCTCCGGCGAGAGCCGGGAGGCGGCGTTGTACGCGCCACGGAACTTGAAGGCCCCGACGCGCTGGAGGTTTTCGCACTTGATGAAGACCTCGGCGCCGACGAGGTCGTCGAGGGTCCGGGAACGCACGACCGGGGTCCGGTGCGCGACACCGGCCAGGCGGGCGGCGGCGTCACGGATGTCGTCGATGGTCACGGGGGCGGTCATGATGCTCCTTGATCACGGATTTCGGCGAGATAGTTGTAAGCGGAGGCGCGGGAGATCCCGATGCGGGCGGCGACCTGGGGCACGGCCCGCCGCACGGCGAAGACACCGCGCGCGTGGAGGCTGCGGAACAGGTCGAGCCGTGCTTCGCGGCTGAGCGCGGCCCAGGGTTTGTTCAGCCGGAGCTGGTGTTCGTCGACGATCGCGTCCACCACCGCGTCGACGTCGTCGCCGAAGGTGGTGGTCGGCGTTTCGGTGGCGGCACCGACGTCGGCGAGTTCACCGACCAGGGTCTTGAGCTGGCCCAGTGCGGTGACGTCGAGGTTCACGCACAGCGCGCCGAACACCGAGCCGCCGCTGTCGCGCAACAGCATGGTCGAAGACTTCACCAGCTTCCCGGACGCCGTCCGGGTGACGTAGTTCAGTTGGTCTTCGGCGTCGTCGCCGCGGGCGAGCAGGCCCATGCCGATCTCGCTCATCGAGCCGCCCACGCCGCGGCCGGTGACCGAGCCGGCGATCGCGACCACCGATCGCTCCGGACGGCGGAAGTCGTGCACCACGACCTCGCAGAACGAGCCGAGCGTCGCCGCGATGCCGTCGGCCACCGGGGCGAGCGCGTCGAGGATCGCGTCCTGCTCAGACATCGCGTACTCGGGCGAGGGCCTCGACTTCGACGCTGCCGCCGTAGGGCAGAGACGCGACGCCGACACAGGTCCGAGCGGGCCGAGGCTCGGCGAAGAACTCTTCGTAGACACGGTTGAGGCCGTCGCGGTCGGCGATGTCGGTCAGGTACACGACGACCTTCACCACGTCGGCCCGGGTCGCGCCGACCGAACGCAGCGCGACGTCGAGATTGGCGAAGGCCTGCGGGCATTCGGCGTCGAATCCGCCGGGCGCCAGTTCTCCCGTCTCGGTCACGCCGAGCCGTCCGGACACGGAAACCAGGTCGCCGCTGCGGAAGGCCGGCGGGTACGGATGCTCATTGGTCACGAGACTGACTGTATAAGCGTTGGACAAATAGTCCAAGCGAGTATCGAGTGACGTACCGCTCACGCAAGATCGTCGACGCGCCCTCGGTGACCGAGAAACCTGCGCGACCGCGACGCCCTGTGTCCCGGCGACGTCGTGCTCACCGGCAGTCCGGCCGGGGGACGAGGTGACCGTCGCCGTCGAGGGCGTGGGCGAACTGACCAACCCTGCCCGGCGTGGGCTGAGCCTGGCCGGATGTGTCAGGAAAGGGTCATTTGGGACGTTTTAGTCCTGAACGACCCTTTCCTGACATCGCTCAGACCACCTCGAAGTTCGCCATCATCGCCATGTCCTCGTGTTCGGCGTTGTGGCAATGGAAGACGTAGCGGCCGCGGTAGCCGTCGAAGCGGGCGATGACCTCGACCGACTCGCCGGGACTCAGGTCCACGGTGTCCTTGATACCGCCGTCGAACGGTCCCGGCGGACGTCCGCCGCGTGAGAGGATCCGGAAACCCACCAGGTGCAGGTGCACGGGGTGGTGGATGTCGGCGACGAACCGCCAGATCTCGACGTCACCGAGGTGAGGGCTCGCCGACATCAGGTCCGGTGAGAACGGTTCCCCGCCGATCACCCAGCCCGCGCGGCCGTGGACGGTGCCGGCGCGGAACGAGAAGTCCCGTGTGGTCGTGGCCTGTTCGCGAGTGAGTGGGGGGATTTCGCTGAGCTTCGCCGGAATCCGGCTGTCGTCCGCCGCGTGGCGCACGACGACGAACCGCATGACCTTGGCGGTCGAGCCGGTGCCGAGCCGGTTCACCAGGGTGACCTCGGTGCCGACCGGATACCGGCCGAAGTCGACCACGAGGTCGTACCGTTCCGCCGGTGCGAGGGGAAGGTGGTCGTGTTCGCGCGGCGCGTCGAGGAGGCCCTGGTCGCCGCCGATCTGGACGAAACCGCCTCCGCCGGGTGGCGGTGGGTCCAGTGCCAGGTCGTAGCGCCGGGCGTTGGAGCCGTTGAGGACACGCAGGCGGTATTTGACGGCCGCCACTTCGTGCACCGGCCACGGCGCGCCGTTGACCAGGACGACGTCACCGAAAACGCCTTCCACGTAAGCACTTTCCACGCCCGGCGTGGTCCGCAGTGTCCGGTCGAGAGACGGGTACGCGAAGGCGCCGTGCTCGTCGAAAGAGCGGTCGGCGATCATCAGCGGGAGCTCACGGTCCCCGGACGGGAGCCCCAGCGAGTCTTCCTCGTCGTCGCGGATCAGATGGAAACCGGCGAGGCCCCGGTACACGGCCGGACCGGTGAAGTCCATGCGATGGTCGTGGTACCACAGGGTCGCGGCCCGTTGCCGCAGCGGGAAGACGTAGTCGCGCTCCCCATTCGAGATCCGGGCGCGCGAGTCGGCCATGCCGTGCCCGGTGTGCCCGGTGGTCCAGCCGGACCGCGGCAGGACGAGATCGGTCGGATAGCCGTCGGACTCGGCGGGTGTGTGCCCGCCGTGCAGGTGGACCACGGTCGGGACGGGGAGTTCGTTGCGGTGGTGCGCCACCACCGTGCGGTCCCGCCGCGATTCGATCGTCGGTCCCGGGAAGATCCCGTCGTAGCCCCAGATCGGCGTCCGGACACCGGGCAGGATCTCGGCCGTCGCCGCCCGCTGGGTGATCGTGTAGTGATCGGCGTCGGTGGTCCTTTGTGGACGCAGGACCGGCGGGATCGGCAACGGTACCCGGAACGGTTCCGGCAGCGGGAGCGCGCTGCGCAGCAACTCGCCCGTCCCGGGCGCGCCCTGTGCGATCAGGCGGGGAGCGGTGATCCCCGCGGCGACGAGGACACCGGCCCCGCCGGCGAGCCCGAGGAAGGTCCGGCGGGGAAGACGGCGGCTCATCGGCTCGCCCGCCAGGTCTGCGGCCGCCAGACGGCGATCGTGGTCAGCACGGTTCCGGTGACCAGGGCGACGCCGAGCGGGACGTGCAGATCGAGCGCGCCCTTCATCCCGGCGAGATACTGCCCGGTCTCGCCCAGCGCGAGCAGCAGGCTGACCCAGAACAACCAGCGCGGCCCGCGCACCAGCCACAGGACCAGCGCGGCCAGGATCTGCGCGTACGCCAGGTAGGACACCGCGTCGGCGCCCCAGCGGTGTAGCCAGAGCATGTCGTAGTCGCCGCCGAGATAGCCGCCGGCGAACACCGGCTGGCCGATGATCGCGACGGCGTGGGCGGTCACCAGCACCCGGTTCACCACCAGCGTGCCGTTCGCCTTCCGGCTCGGGCCGGTCAGGGTTTCACTCACGTGCTCGAACGTAAGAGACCACGGCTTATGCTGTCCAAGACAAGATCAGTTATGTGTTCATAACAGGTGAGGTATCAGCAGTGGATCTTCTGGCGCTCCGGTACTTCCAGACGGTCGCCCGGCTCGAACACGTCGGCCGCGCCGCCGAGAAGCTGCGTGTCGCGCAGCCCTCGCTCAGCCGGACCTTGGCCAGGCTGGAAAACGACCTGGGGGTGCCGCTGTTCGACCGGCACGGCCGCCGGATCCGGCTCAACCGGTTCGGCACCGCGTTCCTCCGCCGCGTCGACCGGGCACTGGCCGAACTCGACGACGCCAGGCAGGAACTCGACGACGCCGCCGGACTGGAACGCGGCGCGGTCACCGTCGCGGCCGAAAGCCTGCTCGTGCTCACCGAACCGCTGCGTACCTTCGTCCCCGGCCATCCGCTGGTGGACGTGCGGCTGTCCCAGGGGTCGGGGGAGGGGATGGCGCAGAAGCTGCGATCCGGCGACGTCGACCTGTGCGTCACGTCACAACCCTTGACGGGCAACGACATCCGCAGTCGCGTGCTGCTCGACGAAAAGGTGATGCTCTGCGTGCCCGCCGGTCACCGGCTCGCCGGACGCGGTCGCGTCGGGCTCGCGGATCTCGAAGGCGAGCCGTTCCTCACCACACGGCCCGGTTACTGGCAGCGTGCGCTCGTCGATCGTCTTTTCGCGAAGGCCGGTCTCGCACTGCACGTCGTCTGCGAGGGAGACGAGGCCGCGGTGCTCTTCCAGCTCGTCGACGCGGGACTCGGCATCGCGTTGGTGCCCTCCCTGGGACTGCGGTCGGTCACCAGCCCGACGGTGGTCTGGCTCGACGTCGACGATCCCGACTGTCGCCGCGTGCTCAGCGTCGCGTGGCGCGAGGACACCTATCTTTCCGTTGCCGCCCAGCGCTTTCGTGACCACACCGTCGAATATTTCCACGCACAGGCCGGGCCCCGGTCGCGGTGACCAGCGCCCGGCCTCGCGACGTGCTTACGGGTTGAGCGTGACGCTGTAGGCGCTCATCGCTTCGCCGATGGGCTGGAAGTAGGAGCTTCCGCCGCCCTTGCCGGAGGTGATGCCGAGGCCGACGCTGCCGGAGAACAGGCAGCCGCCCGAGTCACCGGGGTTGACCAGCGCGTTGGTCTGGATCAGCTGGTGCACCGAGCCTTCGGCGTAGTTCACCGTGACGTTGAGCCGCTGCACCGAACCAGAAGTGAGGCGGGTGGTGCTGCCGCTCTTGCTGATCCGCTGGCCGACGGTGGCGGAACCGGCGGAGGCGATCCGCTGGGTGGAACCGTTCCACAGGGTGACGGCGCCGGGCGCGCTGCCGGTGGTGTTGCGGATCAGGCCGTAGTCGTTGGTCGGGAAGCTGGCGCCCTGCGACGGTCCGACGTTCCACTGCGACACCGCGCGGGTGCAGTGGCCGGCGTCGAGGATGTAGTTCTGGCCGCCGCGGTTGGTGTTGAACCCGACCGAGCAGCGGGTGCCGCCACCGGTGATGGCCTCGCCGTTGTAGATCGCGGTGTGCATCTCGCCGGTGGTCCGCTCCACCCGGACCCGGTCACCGAGCGCTTCGGCGGCCTTCACGAGGGCTTCGGTGCCCTTCGCCGCGTCGGAGAGGGTCAGCACTACCTGGTTGGTCTTCGGGTCGAGACCGATCGACGTATGCGCGACGGCGGGCAACGCCTGCAAGGCGTTCTGTGCCCCCGCCAGTGCCGCGCTGGAGTGCTTGACCACGCGGGCCTGGGCTCCGGCCGCGGTCACCTGGTCCGCGGCGGCCTGGTCGAGCACGTTGACCACCGGCTTGGCGGCGTCGTCGACGTAGCCGTCGGCGGCACGGGCGCCGAGCGACGCGGTGACCTTCTGCAGTGTTTCGACACTGGCCGTCTGCGTCCGGAGGAACTCGACGGCGGCCGCCGTGCTGATCCCGGCTTCCGAGGCGAGGGACGTCACGGCTTCGTGCTGCACCGTCGGGGAGTAGCCCGCGATGGTGGTGGCGGTGGCCGTGGACGGGGCGAGGAAGCCGATGACCGCGGCCGCGGCCACCAGTGTCGTGGCGGTACGGGCTAAGGGGTTTGTGCGCATACCGGTGACTCACTTTCGCGAGGGGACATCCAGCGCGAGGGGTGGTGCACTGGACACGGTGGGTAGCCGGGTGCGGCCAAGGCGACCCGGCACCGGTGATCCGGTGCCGATCATGGTGATCCGCCGCTCCGGTGGCGGATACCGACTTTCGTTGGACAGGAAGAAAAATAGGTATCGCGAAAGGGGGCTACCGACGTATACGCGCACAGTAAACGCGGCGGCAGGTCGTGAGTGTTCTGGGTCGTCCGGGCCAACGGTGTTTCAGGTACCCGCGGCGGCGCGGTCGTGGGTATGTCGTGAAGGGGCCCTTTGAGACGATGAAGGTCTCAAAGGGCGCCTTCACGACATAAGAGTTCGACGCCGGGCCCATCGGAAGCGCTGAAGAAGCCGCCCGCTCACCCGACCTCTCGTACTTCAGAGCCCTGCACCTCACGACCCGTCGATGACGAGGTGTTTCGCGAAGCGCTCTCCGATGAGCCGGTGTGTGGCCGCGTCCGGGTGGAGGGCGTCGGGCAACGGCAGCTCGGCATGGTCGGCCTCGCCGTACAGTTCCAGGCCGTCGACGTAGCGCAGGTGCGGATCGGTCGTGCTCCGCTCCTTGACGATCCGGGCGAGTTCCCCGCGGATCACGGTGAGCGTCAGTTTCCCCGCGGCGGTTTCCGCGGGGTCCCCGGTGGCCCTGAATCGCACTTTTCCTTCCCGTAGGCCATCGGGGTCGAACTGGCCGGGTCCAGGGGTGTGCTCGTGGATGGGGCAATGGATCGGCGAGACGACCAGCAACGGCGTGCGGGGATGCCCTTCCCGGATGGTGTCGAGGAAACCGTGCACCGCCGGGCCGAACGCGCGCAGCCGCATCAGGTCGGCGTTGACGACGTTGATGCCGATCTTGACGCTGATCAGATCCGCGGCCGTGTCCCGCATGGCGCGGGCGGTGAACGGGTCGAGCAGCGCGCTGCCGCCGAAGCCCAGATTGACCAGCTCCACACCGGCGAGCACCGCGGCCGTGGCGGGCCAGATCCCGGTCGGGGTGGCCGCGTTGGAGCCTTGGCTGATGGAACTGCCGTGGTGCAGCCAGACCTTGCCGCCGCTCGACGGTACATTGTGGACGGACGCGTCGGTGCGCAGGGCGACCAGTCGGGTCGTTTCGTTATGCGGCAGCCAGATTTCGACGTCCTTCACGTCGGCGGGCAGGCCGGTGAAGCGCAGGGTGCGCACAGGTCCGGGCTGGTGAGTTCTGGCGCCGGTGACCATGTCGACGCTGATCGTGTCGCCCTCGGTCACACTCGCCTGTCCCGCGAGCCTGCCGTCGACGAGTAGTTCGTAGACGCCGTCGGGCCGGGGTGGCACGCCGACGAGGAACCGTTTGGTGGCGATGACGTCCAGTTCGACGAGTGTGGCCGCGGTGCGGAAGGCGAGCCGCACGCCAGACGGCTGCGATTCGGCCATGGCCAGCTGATCGTCGGGGATCTGCTGCCTGGCGCGCGCGGGCAGCCGGTGGGGGACCACGCCGCGTTCGGTGGACTCGAGGTCGAGCGCGCCGCGGACGAGGTCGGCGGTGATCGGGATCGTGAGCATTCTTCCGTTCATTTCGTTCGGGGCCAGGCGCGCAGCAGGACGTCGAGCGCGTCGAGGATCTCGGTCCAGCTCTCCTGCGAGCCGGGGGTGCTGTGGCTGAAGCCTCCGGCGGCCTCCAGGCCGACGTAGCCGCTGAAAACGCTGCCCAGGAGCCGGACCGCGTGCGTCTGATGCGGCTCGGCGAGGTCGTAGCCGCGCAGGATCGCCCGCATCAGTTCGGCGTGCCGGACGCCGGCGCTGGTGGCCGCCTGCTCCGGGGCGAGCCGGAACCTCGCGGCGGTGAACCTGCCGGGATGTTCGAGGGCGTAGTCGCGGTGGACGTTCGCCAAGGCGACCAGCGCGTCCTTGCCCGCCAGGCCCGCCACCGCGGTGGAGGCGAGGTCGGCGAGTTCGGCCAAGGCCAGCAAGGCGATCTCGGTCTTCAGTTCATGGGCGTTCTTCACGTGCGAATACAGGCTCGCCGTCGTGACGCCGCACCGTTTCGCGAGCTCTGTCGGCGTCACGAGTTCGAAGCCGATCTCGTCGGCCATGTCCGCGCCCGCCCGGACCACGCGTTCCGTGGTCAGTCCCGCTCTTGCCATGCCGACGACTCTACCATAGTCCATTTGGGATTTGCCTAAGAGGCTTAGGAAGCAAAACCTGGGTTCGGTAGCGCCCGGTTCGACGGAGGCTGGGCACTACCGAACGGAGGTGAGCGTGATGAACACAGTGGACCCGGCTCGTGCCCGGTACGAGCGCATCGAGCGCCTGCGAGGTGACCGCCGCCTGCTCGTGGGCGCGATCCTGGCCTCCGCGGTCACCCTGGTCTGCGGCTTCCTGACCGGACACGGATTCGGCGCGCTCCTCGAACAGTTCCGGACGATGGCGATCGACAGCGTCTTCGACGACCGCGGCGACGGCGAGCCGCCGTATGGCTCGATCTGGGGGACTTTCGGCCTCCTCGGTTGTCTCGCCGCGGGCAACCTCGCGCGAGCCGCGATGCGGCGCTACCAAGGACGGCGGTCGGGGCCGGCGTTCCCGGTCGTACTGGCTTTCGCGGCCAGTACGCTCGGCCTCTGGGAATCGTCACGAGGATGGCTTCCGCCGCTCGCCGTCGGCACCGCGGTCGATCCCGTCTTCCACACGGACGAAAAGTGGGGGTTCTGGGCGTGGCTGATGTACTACGCCGACCTGTGGATGCCGGCGTTCCTGCTCCTCCTGACGTTGCTGGCCCTGTGGTACGCCGTCCAGGTTTCGCGGCACCAAGCCGAACTGGCGCGCACCAGGGAACGGCTGTTGCGGCACGGCCGCCGGGTGCCGGCCGAGGTCGTCGAAGTGAAGCTGCGCATGGGAGGGGACGAGTCGGGCACCCGGGTCGTCGGCGCGGACGTGACGGTGTCCTTCGTCGATCTCTCGGGCGTCCGGCACTGGGTGACCCGCCGCACCGGCGACACCACGATCGCCGGCGCGGAAGTGCTGTTCGACCCGGCTTCACCCGCCGATGACAAGAAGATCTTCGTGGCGCTGCGGCGCCATCCCGCCCTCAGCGACTGGCTGTCCGCGAACTGAGCTCTGGAGTGTCCATGCCGCTCACCCTTGTCCGCGGATTCCTGACCGGGATCATCAGCGGGACGACCTTGTGCGCGTTCATCGTCGGCGTCGTCATCGAGTACGTCCCGCTGATCATCACGGGAGTCGGACTTCCCGTCGTCTATGGGATTCTGCTCCACCTCGCCGGGGCACCGCGACGCGCTCGCGAGGAGAAGGTCGTTCCGGTGATCGCGCTCGCCAAGATCGAAAGCCTTCGTGCCGGGGGCACCGAGACGGGGGACATCCCGGTCGACCTCGTCTTCACCGTCGCCCCCGACGGTATGGCCACGTTCCGGCTGAAGGCCGTCCACCACATCAACCTGGTCGACATCCCGAACTACCGGCCGGGCGACGTCCTCGTCGTCCGGTACCTGCCGGACCGGCCGTGGAAGGCGGAGGTCGTGGACCGGCCGCCGCCGTCGTGGGAACGCCGCGCGGCCGAAGCCACGATCGAATCCGCTCCGGAGTCCAGCCTGGTGCAGGAACCGCCGGAGGGCTGCGGGTTCGCCGCGCTCGCCGTCCTCGGGTTCCTGCTCGGCGCGGGGCTCGTGCTGTTCCTGTTCCGCGCCGAGCTGTTCGCGCCGGAAACGCCTGCCCGGACGGAAGAAACCCAGTCCGGCGTGACCACGTCCTCCTCGGGATCCGCGACCGTCGACGTCGACAGATCCTTGCTGGGCGAAGGGGAGTTGCGCCGGGCGATCGACTCACTGGCGCAGGCGACGGACGTTTCGCAGGTGATCACCGTGGTCGTCGAGGACCGGCGGCTGACCGTGGTCTTCGCGCCGTCGGGCGCCCAGGTGCCGCGGTTCGACCTCCGCGCACTGGAGGTCGACCGCGTCCCTGCCCTGGTACGGCGGGCGAAGGCGACCGTCGAAGTCGGGGAACCGCAGACGTGGCAGGTCACGACCGTCCCGTTCGGCACCGCTGTGAGCACCCGGGTGATCGTGACCGGACCCGACGGCAGCGGCTCACTCGCCGACGGTGGCTGAAGCCGTTCCGTGCTTTCCCGGCGCGGCGCTGCCGGAGTACTCGCCGAGATCGGAGATCAGCGCGGTCAGCTCGGCGTCGTCGTCGTAGCGGCGCTGGTGCAGTTCGGCGATCTTCGTGCCCATCTCCGGGTCCGGATCGTCGGTGACGTCGAAGGAGGCGAACTTGTCGACCAGCGGAAGTCCGACCTGGTCGGTGTTCCGGTGCGCCGGGTGGATGAGGTACTCCCAGTAGCCTTCGAGGTCTTCGAGCACGAAGACGGCGCCCCATTCGTACTCGCCGCCGAAATCACGGCCGACGACGAAGGACTTCACCGACGGGATGACCCGGCCTTGATTGCGAAGGCTCTCCAGTGCTTCTTCGATCTGCTCGGGGGCGGCGTCGGGCCGCAGGGTGAAACGGTTGCCGTGGTAGATCATCGTTTTTCCTTTCCGTTGTTCCGGTTCGTGAGAAGAGCGGCGAGTGCCGCTCCGGCTGCCATGGCGATACCGGTCCAGATGAAGGCGTCGGAGATGCCGATGCCCTGGACGAGTGGCTGGACGACGAGCGGGGACAGGAACTGCCCCAGGAAGATCCCGGTCACCAGGCCGCTGAGGACCCGGCCGCGCTGCGCGGGGTGGGCGAACTCGGCCAGGCGCAGGTTGAGGTTCGGGACGACGAGGCCGACCCCGAGCCCGCCGACGAGCAGCCCCGCCACCACTTGGGCGACGGTGCCCGCCGTGCCGATCACCAGCCAGCCCGCGCCCATGAGCGCGACGCTGAACGTGGTGATCGCCGTGGAGCTCAGCCGTTCGCGCAGGCGAGGGAATGCCAGCGCACCGGCGACGCCGGTCACCGTGCTCCCGGCGACCACGGCGCCGATGACGGCGGGGCCGCTGCCGAATCCTTCCAGCAGGAACGGCAACTGCGTCGGCGCCATGTAGAAGGCCAGCGTCACCACCAACGCGAGGACGTAGACGCCGAGGACGCGGGCGGGCAGCCGGGTCCGCTCGCTTTCACTGACCGCGGGGCTGCTTCGGGCCGGTTCGCTCAGGGAGACGATCGCGAAGAGGGCCACGATCGCCGAGGCCGAATAGATCCAGAACGGTGCCTTCCAGTCCACTGTGGCCAGCAACCCCGCCAGAGGCAGGAAGACGACGCCGCCCAGACTCGCGAACGCCTGCTGCAACCCGAGGAACGAGGCACGCCGATCGCCGGTGTACCAGTCGGTGATCAGGGTGCTGACCGCCGTCATGATCGCGCCGACGGCGAGTCCGAGCCCTGCCCGGGTGGCCAGCAGCTGGGGAAGGTCGCTCACGAAGAATCCGGCCGTCCCGGAGATCGCGTAGAGCCCAAGGCCTGCCAACAGCAGCGGACGGCGTCCCACGCGGTCGGCGACGATCCCGGACAGGGGCGCGCTGATCGCGATCGCGAGCGAGGTCACGGTCAGCGCCAGCCGTACGAGCAGATCGGAGCCGGGCGTTCCGGCGAAGACCTCGCGCATCGCGGGCAGGCTGGGCGCGATGATCGCCGCGGCCATGATGGTCAGCGGCGCCGCGGCGAGCACGGTGCCGCGCGCCAGGCGCGTCGGCGTCAGGGCGTCCGCTCGGTTCGTCATTCCACCAATCTCGCAGCGGGAGGCCGGGGTTCGCGTCGGTGAAAATCGCCTAGGCGCGCCCGAAGTCGGTAGCGTGCGGGCATGACCGCCGAGATCTTGCCCGCCATCGCCGGAGAGATCCTCACCGGAGAAGCGGACCTTTCCGTCGCGAGCAGCGACTGGGGAAACCTCGTCCACACCAGGCCGGGCCTGGTGGTGAGGCCGGCTTCGGTGACCGACGTGGCCGTGGTGCTCAGGTTCGCCGCCGCGCGCGGGCTGCCGGTCGCCGCCCGCGGTGCCGGGCATTCGCCGTACGGCCAGGGACAGGTCGAGGGCGGCATCCTGCTGGACATGACCTCGCTGCCGCCGCGCAGGGTGGTCAGGGGTGATCTGGTGTCGGTGGACGCGGGCGCCCGCTGGCGGGAAGTGCTGGAGACGACCTTGCCGTACGGGCTGGTGCCTCCGGTACTCACCGACTATCTCGAGCTGACCGTCGGCGGCACCCTGGTGGTCGGCGGGATCGGCGGCGCCGCCCACCACCACGGCACGCAGACCGACAGCGTGGTGGAACTGGAAGTGGTCACCGGCGCCGGCGAGGTGCTGACCTGCTCCCGCGACAGCGACAAGGACCTGTTCGACGCCGTCCTCGGTGGCCTCGGGCAATGCGGGGTGATCACTCGCGCGACCCTGCGCCTGATCCCGGCCCCGGCGCGGGCCCGGCGGTGGAAGCTCTACTACGACTCCCTTCCGGCGTTCCTGGCGGATCAGCGCACCGTCGTCCGCGATGGTCGTTTCGACTACGTGGAAGGCCAGCTGATTCCCGTCGACGACGGCTGGCGGTACATGCTGGAGGCGGTCGCCTACTACACGCCGCCCGACGCGCCGGACGAGGACGCGTTGCTGGGCTCGCTCGACTTCGGCGAGTCCGAAGACGAGGACACGATGTATTTCGACTTCCTGAACCGGATGGCCGACGGCGAGGCTGCCTTACGTGCGGAGGGAAGCTGGTTCCATCCCCACCCATGGCTGAACCTGTTCCTCCCCGACGACACGGTCGAGCACTTCGTGGCCGAAACCCTCGCCGCCACCGGCGAACCCGAACTGGGTGCCACGGGACTGCTCCTGCTCTATCCGGTGCGGAACGACCGGTTGAAGACGCCGTTGTTCAGTGTGCCCCCGGGTGAGCTCTCCTGGCTGTTCTGCCCGCTGCGCGCCGGTTCCCCCGACGACCCGCTGCACAACGCGCGTTTGCTGGAGCTCAACGTGGACCTCTACCGGAAGGCACGGGGCCTGGGCGGTAAGGCATACCCGACCAACGCGCTGCCGATGTCCACAGAGGACTGGCGCGCGCACTTCGGCCCCGCTTGGCCGAAGCTCGCCGAGGCGAAGGCCCGGTACGCGCCGGGAAACCTGCTCAATCCGGGACAGCGGCTCCGGTCGCCTTGAGGACCGCGGCCACGACCGGACATCCCGGACACTGGTAGAAATGTCCGATGCGGGATTTCTTCAAGGGTTTCCGGATGTTCGGGCAAGGCCTGGGCATCCTTCTGCGGTCGCCGAGACTGCTGCTGATCGGCGCGCTGCCCGCGTTGCTGACCACGCTGTTGCTGATCGGCGGTGTCGTCGCGCTGGCGTTCTGGATCGATGATCTCTCGCTGCTGCTCACCCCGTTCGCCGACGACTGGTCGCCGGGCTGGCAGACGACGATCCGGGTGGCGGTCGGCGTCGCGATGTTCGGGGTCGCGCTGGCCATCGCGATGATCGGGTTCACGGCGATCACCCTCGCCGTCGGCGGGCCGTTCTACGAGCACATCGCGGAGAAGGTCGAGGACGACCTCGGTGGCGTGCCCGGCGCGGTGGACCTCTCGTGGGGGCGGTTGCTGGTGCTTGGCCTGAAAGACGGTCTCGCTCTCGTGCTCCGTTCGCTGATGTTCACGATCCCGCTGCTGATCGCGGGCTTCATCCCCGTGGTGGGGCAGACGGTCGTGCCGGTCCTGCTGGCTTTGGTGACGGCGTGGTTCCTGGCGCTGGAACTGATCGCCGTGCCGTTCTATCGGCGGGGGATGGGTTTGAAGCAGCGTCGGCCGCTGCTGCGCCGTCACCGCGCGCTCGCCCTCGGGCTGGGGCTTCCCGTGTCGCTGCTGTGCCTGATCCCGTTCGCCGCGCTGATCGTGATGCCGGTGGGCTTCGTCGGTGGTGTGCTCGTCGCCCGCGAGGTCCTCGCGGCGGACGCGGCCGATCAGCTTCACCGCGCGGCGTGAGCTTCTCGAAGGATACCGAGGAGGACATCGACCGGCTCCGCGCCGGAGATGGCGAAAGCGCGGTCGACGACGAAGAACGGCACCCCCTTCGCACCTAGGCGTCTCGCTTCGAGGGCGTCTTCCCGGACGGCGTCCGCGTAGTCGTCTCCGGCCAGGACCAGACGCGTCTCGTCGGCGTCCAAGCCGATCTCGGTCGCCAGGCGGACGAGGGTTTCGGTGTCGTCGAGGACTTCGCCCTCCGCCAGTAGGGCGTGCATCAGCCGTTCATGGGCATCCGGCCCCAGTCCGTGCGGTCGCGCGAATTGCGCGAATTGCGCGACACGATGGGCGTCGAACGTGTTGCAGAGGAAGGCGCTGTCGAAGTCGTAGGTCAGGCCTTCCGCCGCCGCGGGTTCGGTGACCCTGCCGACCAGCGAGCGGACATCGGCGAGTGTTCTGCCCGTCTGTTCCATGAGGGCTCCGTAGAGCGGCCGAGCGGCACCGCGCGGATAGTGCGGGGCCAGCTGGAAACTCCTCCAGACGACCTCGACGTCGTCGCTGTGCTCGAACAACTCGATGGCCTTCTCCAAGCGGCGTTTACCCAAGTAGCACCACGGGCAACCGACATCGGACCAGACTTCGACGCGCACGTTCGCCTCCAAGGGAACTCTGTGGTGAAGATGATCTGGATCATGAATGATCTGCCGCTAGCATGGGCAGGGTGACAGGTTCGGAGATCGGCGCGCTCCCGCAAGGGCTGGACGACAACCTCGGCTGGCTCCTCGGGCAGGTGTGCCGGGCACACGGATCCGTTCTGGAGCGTGCGGTCTCCGATATCCCGCACGGTCTGCGTGGCTTCCAGGCTCTGTGCGGCGCGGTGCACGGGAGCGCGCGGAATCAGGCGCAGCTGGGCAGGCAGCTGGACATCGACCGCACCGTGATGGTGTACCTGGTCGACGACCTGGTGGCCGCCGGCTTGGTGGAACGCGCGGTGGATCCGGACGACAGGCGGAACAAACTGATCCAGGGGACCGAGGCCGGGCGGAAACTGCTGGAAACGACCAAGGCCGCGATCATGGAAGCGGAGGCCGAGGTGCTGGCACCGTTGCCGGGAAAGGATCAGGACCGGTTCCGCGAGATGCTGCGAGCCGTCGTCGCGCACAACCTGCTCGCCGTAAGCGGTGGCTGAAAGAGAAAGTTCACGCACGTGAGAGTTCCTCGCGCGCCGGGATGACGACGAGCGCGCTGAAAAGGGCCAGTACGACGAAGGCCGCGCTGCCCGAGTAGGCAAGCCTGAAACCGGAGGTGAGGGCTTCCCGCTGCCCCAGGACGGTTTCGGCCGGTGACGCGGTGCGGGAAGCGGCGACCGCCGCCAGTACGGCGGTGCCCATCGCGGAACCGATCTGCAGGGTCGTGTTCACCAGTCCCGACGCGACCCCGGTGTTTTCCGGTGACCCTGCCGACATCGCGGTACCGATGACGGCTGGTACCGCGATGCCCATCCCGATTCCGGCCAGGAGAAGCGGTGGGAGCACGTCAGTGAAGTAAGCGCCGTCGACAGGGACCCTGGTCAGCAGCGCCAGCCCTGTCGCCGCGACGAGGAGCCCCGTGGTCAATACCGGGCGGGTGCCGAACCGGCCGATCAGCCGTGGCCCGAGCCAGAGTGCGACGAGGGCGTTCATGACCGGCGTCGGCAGGAAAGCGAATCCGGTGGTGAGTGCGTCGAGCGCGAGAACCCGCTGTAGGTAAAGGGCGGTGAGGAACTGGAACCCCATCATGCCGGCCACCATGAGAAGCATGACGATATTCCCGCCGGTCACCGCGCGGGAACGGAACAGGCCCAGTGGCATCAGCGGAACGGGTGCTTTCGTCTGGCGAACGAGGAATCCGGTCAGGAGGAACACCGCGAGCGCGAGCAGGAGCCAGCGCCGGACAGGCTGACCGCTGTCGACGATGACATAGACCAGCAGCATCACGCCGGATGTCGCCAGCACCGCACCGAACGCGTCGATGCCTGCCCGCAGGCCGGCGCCGCGGTCTCGTTCGATGGCCGCGAACGTGGCCAGGACGACGACGAGGCCGATCGGCACGTTCACCAGCATGGTCCAGTGCCAGCCGAGGCCCTGCGTGAGCACACCTCCCAGGATCATGCCGAGTGATGCCCCGCCCGCCTGCACGAAACCGAAGAGTCCGAGCGCCTTGCCCTGTTCGGGTTGACCGGGGAAGAGCGTGACGATCATGCCGAGCACGACCGACGTGGTGAGTGCTCCGCCGACGCCCTGCAAACAGCGGAAGGCGATGAGTGTCGCCTGGTCGCCCGCCGAACCGCAGAGCAGGGACGCGACGGTGAAGACGCTCAAGCCGATCAGGAACACCCGACGCCTACCGATCAGGTCACCGAGCCTGCCCGAGAACAGGAGCAGCCCGCCGAAGGGGACGAGATAGGCGTTCACGATCCAAGTCGAATTCGTTTGCGTGAAGCCGAGATCAGTCTGGATGGACGGCAGTGCCACCACCACGATCGTGCCGTCGAGCACCACCATCAGCGACGCCAGGCACAGCACGACGAGTGCGTGCCACTGCGATCGGCCGCTCGTACCGCGATCTTCGAACATTGGCCGGTTCCCCTCGAAGTATTAATCTGTGAACCAGATCATCTGTTGAGCAGATTATCTTGAGGCGGGTGATATTGCCAAGGGCCGGCAGGTCGATGTCTGTGTCAGATGACGCAGACACGGCGGCTCCCCGGCGCCATCGTTGGCGGACACTGAGGGGAGCTTCCGATGAAGAGAGCACTGTTCCTGGCCGCCGCCATACCGATCGCAGCCCTGCTGACGACCGGACCGGCGGTCGCCGACGAGGGAATCGTGTCCGGGGTGGTCAAAGCCGCGGGCTCCGGAGAGCCGATCGCCGGCGCGTGCGTGACACTATTCGATCTCGACCTGAAAGAGACGGGCTCGGGGTGCGCGGGTACGGACGGCCGCTACGAGATCACCGGCGTCGTTCCCGGCAAGTACAAGGCACGCGCGACCGCCGCCGGATACGCCGAGCTTTGGGCGTACAACAAGGGAAGCGCGCTCGCCGCGGAAGTGCTGGACCTGCCGCACGGACTGGACTTCGGGTTGCGGCAAGGCACGGCCACCGTCCGCGGCCAGATCACCGATCAGGGAAAGCCCGCCGCGGGAGCGTCGGTGAGCCTCACCGACCAGAACCAGCGGTGGTGGTCGACGGTGCTCACCGCGGCGGACGGCACGTACTCGTTCAGCGGCGTGAAAGCCGACACCTACACGATGGCGATCACCTATGGGGATCGCACGCAATGGATCCGGCAGAAGGCGAGCTTCCCGGAGGCGGAGACCTTCGCCGTCGCCGATGATCAGGTCGCCGTCGTCGACGAGGCCATCGCACCGTACGGGAAGCTCCGAGTGGTCGCGACGGACGAGAAGACCGGCGCGCCCGTCGCGGGTGCGTGCTCGCAGGTCGAACAAGGGCATCCGCCGCAGCTGCGGAAATGCGCCGGCGCGGACGGCGTCATGCTCTACGAGGACATGCCGCCGTTCGGTTACTACACGCTGAGCGTCTGGGGACCGGATGGTTCCTACCGACCGGTGAGCTGGGAGCGTGTTCACCTGGCTCCCGGAGAAACCACCGAAATCCGGGCGTCGATGAAACCCGCCGCGTCGATCGTGACCACCGTGCGGGACGCGAAGACCAAAGCACCGCTGGCGCGGGTCTGCGTCGACACCTACGCCCTTCCGGTCGTCGGTGTCCTCGACGCCGACTATCTGTACCACTGCAGTGACGAGAGCGGGAAACTGGTGATCGGGCCGATCGAGCCCGGCGCGTACAAGCTGCTGGTCAAGTCGCTGGACGAGCGTTACGGCATGCAGTGGGCAGGGACGGACGGCGGCACCGGTGACGTCGGGCAGGCCCGCACGGTCACCGCCGAACTCGGCAAGGTGGTCACGACGCCGGACATCAAGATGGATCCCGCCGGGACGATCACCGGCAAGGTAACCGATCGCGCCACGGCGGCCGCGCTGGGCGGCGTCTGCGTCTACCCGTACGCGGTCGATCCCCGGATCGGCTTCCGCTTCGACGTGAACTGCAGCCGGAACGACGGCACCTACACGATCAAGGGCCTCGGACCGTACAAGTGGCCGCTCGAGTTCGCCTCGTCCCGAGGCGACTACGCGTGGGAGTGGTCGGGAGGAGCCGCGGACCGGTTCGCCGCCCGTCCGGTGCGGGTGCGGCCCGGCGCGACGATGACCGAGAACGCCGCGCTCGTGCCGAACGGCTCGGTCACCGGACGGATCCTCGGTTCGGACGGCAAGCCGACCTTCGGGTACGTGTACACCTACAACGCGCGCACCGGAGACATCGTCGACTGGACCACGCCGGACTCGAACGGGCAGTACACCGTCAACGGCCTCACCACGGAGAAGGTCAAGATCAGGTACTACACCAATACCGAATGCTGGTACCGCGAAGCAGCCGATTTCGCTTCCGCCACACCGATTCCGGTCACCGCCGGGCTGACCACCGGCGGAGTGGACCTCGGCCCCTGCCGCCGCTGAGGGGTGTGATCGCGCGTGAAGGCCTCCTTCCCTCGGCTCCGCCGAGGGAAGGAGGCCTTCACGCGCAACGGCGTCCTAGCCGATGGGCTCGATCCAGATGTTGCGGAACCGCGGATTCTCACCGGGATCCCCGTGATCCTGGAGGCGGATCGCGCCCGGTCCGGCGTTCTCCGGGTTGTTGTCGCCCGTGCCGCCGTCGATCGCCACGTCGTTGTGGACCACGACACCGTTCCAGACCACGGTCACGCGGGCGTTGTCGGTCTTGTTCCCGGCACCGTCGAACCGTGCGGCCCGGAAGGTGACGTCATAGGTCTGCCAGGTTCCGGGAGCCGTCGCCATGTTCCGGTCGGGCGCCCGCTTCGAGTAGATCGAGCCCGCTTCGTTGTTGGCGAGCGTGGTGTCCCCGAACGATTCCAGTACCTGGAGTTCGTAGCGTTCCTGGAGGTAGACCCCGCTGTTGCCCCTGGCCTGTCCGGTGACCTCGGGCGGATAGTTCGGCTCGTTCCACTCCACGTGCAGCCGGAAATCGCCGAACTGCTGTTTCGTGCGGATGTCCCCGCCGTTCGACTCCATCGCGCCGCCCGAGACCGGCCACGTCGCGGCGCCGCCCGCGCGTTTCTCCCAGGCGTCCAGGTCGGTGCCCTTGAACAACTGGATGCGCTGGGATTCGGTGACGGTGAGGCTGTCGAGGTTGACGTTGCCCGCGTCGCCCGTGTCGTAGCGATAGGAGATCGTGTTCGCTCCGGCTTTCAGGTTCAGCGTTTCCGGCTGGGTGTTCCAGGTGTCCCAGTTTCCGGTACTGGCGAGCCTGACCTGTTTCACCTTGGCGCCGTTGACGTAGACGGTCACGGATTTGGTGCCGGGAGCCGGATCCGGGCCGTTGGAGTAGCGCAGTGCCGCGTTGTAGGCACCCGTCTTCGGCGCGTTGACGGTGAACGTCGTCGCGGCGCCCTGGTTCCAGTAGCCGTCGACGAAACCGGTGCCCGTGTAGCCCGCGTGGTTCGTGTTCGTCCCGGCGCCACCGCTGAGCGCGGCCCGCTCCGCCTCATAGGTCGTGCTCGCCGGCGTGCCGCCGACCAGCGAGTTGAGCGTGTACCACGCCTCGGTGCTCCACAGCGCCGCACCGGACTCCGCGGCGAACGGACGCGGCGACCGCACGTGGACCACGTGCCCGGCCTTCAGCCCCGCCATCTGCAGCGTGACCTTCTTGCGGTCGGCAGAAAGGCTCGCGGAGGTGACGGACAGCGTCGTCTCGTCGATCTTGGGCCCGCCGTACGCCGGGGTGGGCTGGTAGCGCCACTGCTGCGCCTGGTACTTCGCCGCCAGGTTCTGCGCGGTCTCGGCCGACAGCGGCTGGGTGTACTCGAGCTCGAATCCGCCCGCGACCGCCCGCATCGCCTTGATGTCGAAGGCGTTCGTGCCGTTGGGTGTCACCTTCTGCAGGCCGTAGGCGAGCTTGCCGGGCTGGCCCCAGTTGCCTCCGCCGTCGATGCCGCCGGTGTAGATCGCGCCGTCGGGACCGAGGCTGATCCGGCTGACGCCCGACTCCAGTCCTTGCGTCATGCGGAAAACGGCGCCCTGGTACTCGCCGTTGACCTTCTCCAGGAAGGCGCGCTGGAGCCCGCCGTAGGTCACGTCGCCGTACACCATCTGCCCGGCGAACGGGCCCTGCGACAACATGACCATGTTGCTCGGCGAGTTCGCGATCTCGTTGTGCGGCAACCACAACACCGGCGCGGTCACCGGTTTCGAGTCGAACGGGCCCGAGGGATTGGTGTAGTGGTTGAAGAAGCGGTCCTGCTTGACCCGCACGAGCTTGTTCGCCGGCAGCCAGCCGCCCTGGTTGTCGGTGACGAACACGTCGCCTTCGGGGCCCCAGCCGATGCCGTGTGGCGTGCGCAGCCCACCGGCGATGTAGGAGACCTGACCGGTGGCCTTGTCGACCTTGATCGTCGTGCCGCGGTTCGGCGCGGGCTGCGGGTCGGTCGTGGCGCCGCCGTAGTTGATGGACACCGAAAGGTTGGCGTAGAAGAAGCCGTCCTTGTACAGCAGGCCGAAGGCGAACTCGTGGAAGTTGCCGCCGAACGGCCAGGTGGCGACGGTACGGTAGTCGTCGGTCACGCCGTCGCCGTTGGTGTCGTTCAGTTCGACGAGCCGCGTCTTCTCCGACACGTACAGCTTGCCGTCGACGTACTTGACGCCCATGGGTTCCTTGAGCCCGCTGGCGACGCGCTGGGTCCGGACCTTGCTCGGGTCGGTGTTCCCGCTGACGTTGCTCAGCAGGTGGACCTCGCCGAGGACCTTGTCGGATCCGCCCCAGGTGGCGATGGCGAGCCGCCCGTCCGGCAGCCAGTCCATGCCGGTGACCTGCGGCTGGAAACCGTCGGGACGCAGGTTCGTCAGCGTGAACCCGGGGTGGACGCCGTTGAGTGGCAGGCCGTCACCCGGCGAGTCCGCGGCGCCCTCGCATTCCTTGCGTCCCGGCGCGGTCACCCGGACGACGTCGGCGTCGGTGCTGAGCACCGAAGTCGGCACGAGCGCGAAGTCGGCCGCGCCCGGCGGCCGCCATTCGAGGGTGACCTGCTGGTCGTGGAGGTTGTCGAAATGGTCGATCCGCAGCGCGTGGTACCCGGTGCCCAGTTGGACCGAGCCGGTCGCCGGGGTCGCCCCGTGCAGACCGTCGTGGTTGATCACCGTCTGGCCGTCGATCCGGAGCCGCGACCCGTCGTCGCTCGTGAGCCGGAATTCGTACTGACCGGCGGAAGCGATGTTGATGTTGCCGATGACCTCGGAGACGAACTGTTCACCGAGCCCGAAGTCGGCCGTGGTGGTCCAGTCGATCGTCGGCATCAGCTTGTCGACGTTCGGCGTCTGGCCGGATTTGATCGTGCAGAGCTTGGTGATCTCGCGCTGGAGGTCGTACGTGCGGAGCGTGACTCCCGGTTGCTGGGGTGGGATGGCCGCTTCGGCCGGGGCTGTCACCAGCCCGGACACTGCCGTGACCAGCGCCAAGGAAGCGACGATGGACCGGTTGAAGCGCTTGCGGACAGACGGAAGCATCGTCGCTCCTCGGGTCGGCGGCGGAGCACCTCTGTGACGACGCTGAACCTAAGAGGACTTTCGGTCGAAGTCAACGAAAGTATGTACAGAACGGACGAAAGTTAGGCCGAACGGTCTCCTCGGGAGGCACACGCACTTGAAAGTGCCTTTTGTAAGCCCGTTCTCACTCACCCATGATGGGGTTACGCACTACTAGTGAGGTGAGGAAATTGCTCGAGCGGGCGGCACGATCCGACGGGTCGCGGGTCGTCATCGAGGTGTGGGCCGACCTGGGCTGCCCTTGGTGTTACGTCGGAAAGCACCGGCTCCGGGCCGCGATCTCGCGGCGTCCGGACCCGGAACGGTTCGAGATCCTGATGCGATCCTTCGACCTGGACCCGGACGCGCCGCAGGAGCCGGAGAAGAACGAGGAGAGCTTCATCCGGACCCACGGCGGCACCGCCGCCCACGTCTTCGAGGCGGAGCGCCGGATGCAAGCCATGGCTCGCGAGGAGGGGCTCGAATACTCTCTGGATCGCTTGAACACCAACACGTTCGGCTTGCACCGCGTGGTGCAGTACGCCAACGATCAAGGCCGCGGGTTCGAGTTCTTCTCCGACGTACAGGACGGCTTCTTCGCGGGCACCCTCGCTCCCTACGACCCGGACGCTCTGGCAGGCGTCGCGGAGTCGGCCGGGCTGGACGGGCGGCGAGTACGCGAGATCCTCACGGGCGACGAGTACGCCGACCGTGTGCGCGCCGACCGCCGCGAGGGTGTGGAGCTGGGCGCGACCGGTGTCCCGTTCGTCGTCTTCGGCCGCCGGGTGGCCGCTCCAGGCGCACAGAAGGCCGACGTCTATGCCCGGTTGCTGGAGCAGGTGGCCGGGCCCGTGCCGAGTGAGCGCGTGTCATGACCAAGTCGATTTGCCCGGCGTTACGAAGCGCCGGCCACGGCCTTCGCCCGGCCGACTCCGGTCAGCTCGCTGGCTGCCCGGTTGCCGGCGATCTCGCTGTGGTGGGTGGCGGCCCACTCGGCCATCGCCGTCACCGCGTCGATCAGCGACCGGCCTAGGTCCGTCAGGTCGTACTCCACCCGCGGCGGGACTTCGGCGTACGCGGTCCGGGTGATGAGGCCGTCGCGCTCGAGATGCTTGAGCGTCTGGGTCAGCATCCGCTGGGAGATCCCGGGGATGCTCGCCTGCAAGGCGGAGTAGCGCAGCGAGCCGGCGCGCAGGGTGCCGATGGTCAGCACCGTCCACTTGTCTCCGATGCGGTCGAGCACCTCGCGGATGAAGGCACTGTCCTCCGGCCATGCCCGGCACGGACCGACGATCTGCCGCGCTGACGCCATCTCGATCACCTCATCATCCGGATGCAACCGCACTACCAGTATGTAGTGCCCCCTGGGCGACCACGCACTCACACCATTCTGAAATGTCCATTCGATCCGAGGGAAATGATCACCTTGAACGCATACGACACCATCGTGGTCGGCGCGGGTCCGGTCGGGCTGTGGACGGCGGCGGAGCTGGCCCTGGGCGGCGGGCGACCGCTGGTCCTGGAGCGGGCCGAGCAGCGCAGCCCGCACTCGAAGGCGCTGGCCATCCACCCCCGCACCATCGAGGTACTGGCGATGCGCGGGCAGGAAGAGGCCTTCCTCGACGGCGGGCTGCCCGTGCCGGACGGGCATTTCGGCATGCTGCCCGCCCGCCTGGACTTCCGCGGGCTGGCCACGCCGTTCCCGTTCATGCTCGCGCACCCGCAGCTGCGCACCGAAGAACTGCTCGAACAGCACGCCATGGCACTCGGGGTGGTGATCCGGCGCGGGCACCGGGTGTCCGGGCTGAGCCAGGACGACCAGGGCGTGACGTTGCGGGTCAGCGGTCCGGACGGCGACTACGAGATCACCGCGGGCCACGTGGTCGGTGCGGACGGCGCGGGCAGCTCCGTGCGCCAGGCGGCGGGCATCGACTTCCCCGGCACCGACTCGACCGTCTTCGGCTTCCTCGGCGACGTCGAGCTGGCCGACCCGCCCGAGCGGCCGGGTTTCTGGCACAACGAACACGGCGCGCTGATCGTGGCCCCGATGCCCGACGGGCGCTGCCGCGTCACCGGGTACGCCCCGTCCGCGCCCACCCTGACCCTCGAATCCCTGCGGGAGACGACGAAACGGATCGCGGGCACGGACTTCGGCATGCACTCCCCGGTGTGGCTGTCCCGCTTCGGCAACGCCACCCGGCTCGCGGCGGAGTACCGCAAGGGCCGGGTGTTTCTGGCTGGCGACGCCGCGCACATGCATTTCCCGGCGGGCGGTGTCGGGCTGAACGTGGGCCTGCAGGACGCGATGAATCTTGGCTGGAAGCTCGCCGCGGTCCAGCAGGGCCGGGCGGCCCCGGCCCTGCTGGACACCTACCACCCGGAACGCCACCCCGTCGGTGCGGCCCTGGGCGAACACACCAAGGCCCAGACCGCCCTGATCACCGCCACCACCGAGGAAGGGCTGTCCTTGCGCCGGTTCATGGCGGATCTGCTGCGTACTCATCCCGACGTGGCGACCACGCTGGCCAACACGCTGACCGCGCTGGACGTGCGCTATCCGGGCACGCATCCCCTGGCAGGCAGGCGCCTCCCGGCCACCCGCGAGCAGCTGCACCTGCTGCGCGAGGGCCGCCCTGTGCTGCTGGCCCAGGAAGCCGGCCCGGCGTTGAAGGACCTGGCCACGAGCGCGGACCTCCGGCTTTACGAGTCCGAGCTGCCCTGGCCCACGGCCGCCGTGCTGATCCGCCCGGACGGGCACGTATGGGCCGCGGGGGACACTCCTGAGCAGTTGGCGGACGCTATGGCGGAGCTGCACCTGGCCTGACGAAAGCGGCGGAAGCCCCACGGCGAGCCTGCCCGGCTCGGATAGAGTTGCGGCCGGAGCGTGGGGAGGGCGAGTGACGACGGGATCGGGCGAGTCCCGGCTGCGGTCGGCCGTCCTCGCGCGGGCATGGGCGAGCATCCCCGGTGTGGAGGTCCTGTCGTCGGCCGACGGCGGTCCGCTGACCCGGACGATCAAGAAGATCATCGACCCGCTGGTGATCCGCACCGCGGCGCGCCCCCGGCTCGGCCGTCCTGTGCTGGACACGGTCACGGCGGCCGAGTTGACGGAAACGCTGCTGGCCGACGCGGACAGGCTGCGCGCGACGGCCGCGTGGTTCACCCACCTCAAGCGGCAGCGCCGCGCCCTGCGCATCACGGCGGGCAACGTCCAGGACGTGTGCTTCCCGCTGGCGTACGAATTGGCGACGGGGTTCGGGTCACCGGGGCCGGACGCGGGGGAGACGGCCGCGGCGGCGTTGCGGGACCTGCACGGTGAGGGCAGCGCGGTGGGCGTCGATCAGCTCACCGCGTACCTCGCGGATCCGCGGCACTCGGCCGGGCTGACCGCGGAACTTCGGCGCCGCTGGCACGCCGAAACCGCCGTACCGCAGGACATCGCCGCGCTCCGGGCGTTCGTCGACGGGCTTTCGGACTCCGCTTGGCGTGCTCTCACCGATTCGGCCGCCGGGCACGCTCTCGGGCTGATGCTGCGGCAGCCGGGCGGAGCCCGCGGCTTGAGCGAAGTCGTCCAAGGGATTTCAGGGCTGCGCGCACCGGATCTCGGTCTGCAGCGCGGGGATCGCACCGCCGTCCCGCCGCTGAGCCGGAGCGACGAAACCGGCACCGAACTCCTGGAGCGCAGTGTCGAACGGCGGGTACGCGCGACCCTGCGCCGTATTCCGCCGGACGAGCGGGCTTCCGTCGAAGACCTCGTCGACGACGAACTCACCAGGGTCGCCGCCGGATTCGGGCTCGGTCTTCCCGCGCTGGCCGCGTGTTTCGCGCTCGGTGTGGTCCTCGCGCCCGCGTTGCGGCCACTCGACGGCGCGGCTCCCGCCGGTGTTCCCGAATTCGCGCGGCAGCTCAACGCGCAAGTCGCCCGGGAGGGTTACGTCCTGCACGCTCGTCGAGCCCTGGCCGGTGCCACGCCGCTCACTCCGCGGCCCGACGCCGAACTCCTGCACGATCTTCGCGAGTTCGCCAAACACTTCCTCGGCAGGCTGTGGGTCCGGCTGCACGGTTTCGACGTCCGCGGTGACCTGCCCGCCGATGCCGCCGACGTACGCGACCTTGTTACCGGCGCGGTCCGTTCCACCTCGCTGGATCTGCGGACGAAGGTGCGGCGCGCGCTCATGGCGCGTCTGCCGGATCTGGAGGCCGTGTCGTGACGCATCCGGTGCACACACCCGTCATCGCGGCCGACGGAGCGCTCATCCGCTTCGCCCTGGCGGATCTCCTCGCCGGCCGGACCGCCACGATGCACATCGAACTCACCGACGCCGGGGCGGCCGAACTGTGGCTGACCCGGCTCGTCGGCGCGGAGGCCACTCTCGCCGCACTCGGCCGAGGCCAAGCGGAAGTCGCCGCCGTCCCGGAACTCGGCAGGCTCGCCTTGCTGCTGTGGCTCCGTCGCTGGTGGCCCGCCGGCCCGTCGCTCGGGATTCCTTCGCTGGACCCGGCGTTGCTGGATCTCGAAACGGCGGTCGCGACGGCCGACGTCGAGAGTCTGGCCGAAGGTCTTCTCGGCGGGTTCGAAGCTTCCCCGGCCGAACTGTTCGACGCGGCGATCGTGGACGGCGCCCTCCTGGCGGCGGCCCCGCCGGTCGCGGAGGAGGTCCGGGGACTGTGCGCCCGGCTCGCCGCCTGGTTCGACGACGAGGACGACGTCGTGCGCGCCGAGGCCGCGGCGGAAATGTCGGCGCGGCTGGAAACGGTGACGCCCGGCCAACGTGCGTACGCGCTGGCCGCGGGACTCGATCCGCTCGCACCCGGCGAAGGGGTGCTGGCGAGCGGACGCGCGAGCGTCGACTGGGCCCGGGTGCCGTCCGGGATCCTGGACGCCGGCGAGGACACGGTGACCTGGCGGATCGTCGCCGCCGCGGCCGCCACCAGGCTCGAAGTCGTCGTCGCGGGCGCGTTCGCCGACGCGGCCGTCACCGCGTTCGCGAGTCACACGGGCGAGCCGTTCGCGGAGGTGCCGCTGGAGCTGGGCGCCGGGCGGTTCTCCGGCACGGCGGATCTGGGCGAGAACGCGACCAGGCTCGCGGCTGTCGACAGTGGACAGATCGCCCTCGTCGTCGGCGTGGCGGACGAGGGCGTCGCCGGGACCACGGTGGAAGACCGGGCGGAGGTGGTCGCGCTCGTGCGGGCACGCCCGCCGGAGGCCAGGACGCTCGCCGAACGGGCGGCGGCCGCTTCCGCCGATGAGGAGTTCTGACGTGCTCGTCGGCATGCCACCGCCCCGGAATCCGCCGGACCGGCCGCTCCCGCCCGAACTGAGTCCGGCCACTTCGCACGGTTACAACTGTCGTTGTGTCGCGCGGCATTTCGGCCTCGATCCGGCACCGTACGGAGAACTGCCGGCGTGCTCGCTGTCCGAACGCCAGTATCGGAAGCTGCTCGTCGACGCGGCCAAACTCCAGGACAAGGCCAAACGGCTCGCCGTCACCCGGGACGTCGCCGGCGCGCACCGCACGTACGGGAAGATGCGGGAGATCGCGCAACGGCTGGACCGGACGGATCTGGACCTCGCCGCGGTCAGCGATCTGGCCACCGTCTGCTATTCCGCGGGCGACCTGCGCAACGCGAGACAATGCGCCGAGGCCGTGCTTCAAGCGTTCAGGGTGAGCACCGCCGCCATCGTCCACTTCGGACAGTACGCCGAGATCCGGATGATCGAAGGCTCCCGGGAGGTCGCCGAACGCGTGCTCATCTCCTTGAGCACGGAGGAAGGGGACGTCGTCAAGGCGCGTGAGCTGATCGCCGGGCAACGGCGCCGGGCGGCGCTGCGCAAGGAAGAGGGCCCGGAACAGTACCCGCCCGAGCTTCTCGACGTGCACGGCGCGGACGAGCTGGAACTGCGGATCTTCGACGTGCGCGTCCAGATCGCCGCCGGGGACATGGCGGGCGCGCGGGCCGCGATCGAGGAGATCCTGACGGCGTTGGACGCCATCGCGGAGATCGACGAGGTCCGCGAGCAAGTGGTGGCGCTGCAGGCGATGGCGCGCGCCGAACGTGCCCGCGTCCGCCAGGCGGGCGGCGAAGACGCCGACGCGCGCGCGGATCTGCTGCGGCTGAGCGCCCAGCACGAAGGCCGTCCCTTGGCCGCCAGGGCGAGCATCGAGCTGGCTGCCGATCGGGCCTTCGGCGGCGACCTCCCCGGAGCGGTCGCCGCGATCGTCGCCGCCCGTGACGAACTCGCGGACGCCGGCCTGAACGGCGATGTCGCGGAGGCGAGCCACGCGCTGGGCACCCTGCTGCTGTTGGCGGGTGACGCCGCGCAGGCCAGGGATCAGTTCGAGCACGCGGGAAAGATCTGGACGGCCAACGCCGACGTCCCGGGCCTGCGGCGGCTCGACGTGGCGCTGGCCCGTTGCGCCATGGCCGGAGGCGACTGGGCGACGGCGGGGGAGCACGTGACCCGCGCCCGGGAGTCGGCGCGGACGTCGGGGGACTGGTCGGACCGCCTGCACACGGATTTCGTGGCGGCCACGATCGGCTTCGCCCACGGCGAGGACCTGCGCTCGGTGCTGGATGTGCTGCTCCCGCTGGCCCTCGCGGCGGCGGAATACCGGTTCGAGTTCACCTCGCCGCAGGCACGCACGGCCTGGGCCCGTGACGTCGCCGGTCCGGCGACGGAAATGCTGATGGCGCTGCTGGCCAGGCTCCAGGAGCCTAGGTTGGCGGCCGAACTGATCGAGCGCACCTGCGCCGTCGGGGCGTACACGGGCGTCGAGGGCCGTTCGCTGGACCTCACCGGCGCGCTGCCCACCCTCGAAGTCGGCCCGATCGCCGAGGGACTTCCGTTGGCGGCACTGGGTTCCGTCACGTCGTCGCTTCCGCTGCGGCTCGCCCCGTCGCCCGCGCTGCGCTGGTCGCCGTCGTCGCCCATGGAGCTGGACCCGTGGCTCCGCCTCGCCGCCGAGCGATATCGACTTCCCCGTCCGGTCGCCGAAACCGTCGAGACCTGGCCTGCCGCGAAGCCCGGACGCGAGACTTTCCTGCTGCGCTACGCCGACGCCGGCCACACCTTCCTCACCTGGCGGACCACCGAGGACCTCGACACCGTCCACACCCATCCCATCGAATTCGCCCTGGTCGCGACCGCTCGCCAGTTCCTGGACGCCGCTTCCCCCACACCACGCGAAGGCGAGAGCGTGGCCGACGCCGTCCGTCGCTCGCTCGGTGAAGACGCGTTCGGCAGCTTCGAAGGCGAACAACGCCTTGCCCGCGTCCTCGCCCTCAATCTCCTGCCGGCAGACCTCGTCGAGCGGCTCCGGCGTGCCGCCGCCGGCGGAGCCCGCCCGCTCCTGCGGATCCAGCCTTCCCCGAGCCTCGCCGGTGTCCCGTGGGGACTGCTCGCCCTGCCCGACAGACGGGCCGATCACGTGCTCGAGATCGACGAGATCGGCGGCTGTTTCGACAGTGACGAGCGCGTTCTCGACGTCGCCGACGTCTCTCTGCTCGCCCCGGCCGCGATCCCACGCCGTCGGCCCGCCGCCGACGGCCCGCCCGTCTACCTGCTCGACCCGCGCATCCCCGGCCAGAGTGCGTTCGGCGAGCTGGGTTCCGTGCTCGGCAAGCAGGACGCGACGTCGCCGCTGATCCGCCATCTGGACGCGCGGCTCGCCGAAGGCCCGGTCCTGCCCGCCGCCGGACGCGGGCTCGATCTGGTCCGCCGCACCGACACCGATCGGCGTCTGCTCGCCGAACTCCTCTCGCGGCCCTGTTCGCGGCTGGTGTTCGTGGGACACGTCAGCCGGGTCCACGACGAGTACGGCGCGCAGACCGCGCTCCATCTGTCCTGTTCGGCCGATCTCCCCGGCACGGCCACCCCGATCGGAACACACCGGCCGTTCACCGCCGCCGACCTCGCACTGTCCGAATTGGACGGTATGCCCGCCAGGGTGGCGCTGATCGGCTGCGCCAGCGCGAGCGATTTCGGCCTGGCCGAACCGTTCGGTGTGCTGCTCGCCGCCGTCGCGGCCGGCGCGGGACTGGTCGCCGCCACGGTCTGGGCCTTGCCGACTTCGGCCGCCGTGCCCGGTTCGGACCCGATGTCCGAACTGGTCATCGCCGTCGACGCCGCGCTCGCCGGCGAGGATCCGGTCACCGAACTGTGCGCCTGGCAGCGGTCACGGCTCGCCCGCTGGCGCGAGAAGCCCGAACCGGCGGGCTCGCCGGTCTTCTGGGCGCCGCTGACCTGCCTCGACGCGACCGACGACGGGAAAACCTGGGTTCGGTAGCAGGCCGGTCCGCCGAAGCTGTGTCCAGCACGAACGACACGGCGAAAGGCGGCACCCGATGTTCAAGAAGATCCGCGACAAGATCAACGACGCGACGCAGCAGGGCATGGCGCGAGGCGAGCAGGACTTCCACCGTCACGCGGAACAGTTCCGGCAGGCCGCCGCCGCGCAGGGGCACGACATCACCCCGCAGCTGCCCACGCCGCAGCTGGCCGCGCAGGCGTTCCGGAACCTCAACGCCGACCCGGACATGGCGGCGTTCCTGGCGCTGCCGACGGACGAGCAGTTGCGCCAGCAGCAGGAACTGCAGGCCTACGGCACCGAACTGCGACGGCTCTACGACACCTGCGAGCCCGCCACCCTGGTGATCCGCGAACTGGAGCCGACCGGCCGGAAGATCGCCGGGCAGGCGCAGTACACCGCGACGCTCGAAGTCACCCGCGCCGACGGCGCCACCTATCGGACGGTGTCGCAGCTGATCGCGCCGCTGGCGACGATCCAGCAGTACGCGCCCGGCACCCGTCACGAGGCCCGCGTCGACCCCGCCGACCCGGCGAAGGTCGCCGTGTTCGGGCCGATCTCTTAGCGCTGGTAGGCGGAGCTGCGATAGGTCCAGAGAAGTGACCATATGCGTGAACCCGCCCGGCCGAAGGCCCCGCAATCGCGGTGGCAGGGCGCCTTGCTCGCTCGACATGACCTTTTTGCCATACCGCGCCCTGCCGACGTCGATCGCGGTCGCGGGTTCACTCACGAAAGTTAGGCGGCGGTGATGTTCGGGTCCTTCGAGTTCGGCCTGCCAGGAGACCCCCGGCAGGCCCGCCGCCCGGGTCCGCGCCTGTGGTTGCTCGGCGTGCCGACGACACTCGCGTGGGCGGCCGTCGGCTGGTCGGGCGCCCTCGGGCTGCTGGACGGCTTCCGGCTGATGTCGCTGAACCGTGTCGACGCGTGGGGGCCCGACGCGGGTCCGGCGGTCTCGCTCGTCCTGTTCTTCAGCGTCTCGATCACGGTGGCTTCGTCGCTCGGGTTCGCGATGCTGTGGGGCGGCGGGATGTCGTTGCGCGGGATGGGCGTCGGCTTCCGGGCGAGCAGCCTCGCCGCGTCCCTCGGCATCGCGCTGGGCAGCGGCGTCGCGATCCCGTCCTGGACGCCGCCCGAGTCGGTGGGGCAGCGGCTGCCGTCCGACCCCTGGACCGATGTGGACTGGATCGTCTACTACGAGCCGTATCTCGTACCGGCGGTGGCCGGGGTGAGCGCGCTGGTGATGATCATGGTGCTGGGGCGGGCTTTCGTCACCAGGGCCGAGGCGGACGACCGCGCGCAGGCGCTGGCCCGGACCGGCCGTCAGGTGATCGGCCACGTGCTCGGCGTCGAGTTCACGAACGTCTGGGTGATGGGGAATCCGCGGTTCAGCGTGCAGGTCCGGTTCCCCACGGACGGCGGCGAGCGGACCGTCATCACGACGATGATCACCTCGCCGATGCGGGCCCCTTCCCGAGGTTCGACGGTGAAGGTCACCTACGACCCGCTGAACCCCGACTCGGTCCAGGTGGATCCGGATCCGGCCGATCGGGCCGCCGGCGGAAACTTCGGTGCGTTCCTGCCTCCGCTGTTCTGATCGCCCTCTACACTCGCGCGGATGGACGAACAGACGGCAGAGGTGTCCACCGCGTCAGCGGTGCGCAAGGCGATGATCCGGCTGGTCCCGTTACTCGGGCTGCTCTATCTGCTCAACTATCTCGACCGGGTCAACGTCGGGTTCGCGGCGCTCACCATGAACGCCGACCTCGGCATCAGCTCGGCCGCCTACGGGCTCGGCGCGGGCCTGTTCTTCGTCGGGTATTTCTTCTTCGAGGTGCCCAGCAACGTCATCCTGCACAAGGTCGGCGCCCGGATCTGGATCGCGCGGATCATGGTCACCTGGGGCATCGTCGCCTCGGCCACCGCGTTCATCCAGGGCGAGGTCAGCTTCTACATCGTCCGCGTGCTGCTCGGGATCGCCGAGGCCGGGTTCTTCCCCGGCATCATCCTGTACCTGACCTATTGGTTCCCGCGTAAGCAGCGAGCCAAGATCGTCGCGCTGTTCTTCCTCGCGGTGCCGCTGTCGTCGGTCATCGGGAGCCCGGTTTCGTCTCTGCTCATCAAGCACGGCGACGGCGTCCTCGGCTTCGACGCCGGCTGGCGCTTCATGTTCTTCGCCGAAGGGGTGCCTTCGATCCTGCTCGGGGTGGCGGTGTTCTTCCTGCTGCCGAGCAAACCGAAGGACGCGAAGTGGCTCTCCCCGGGGGAGCGCACGGCGTTGCAGTCGGCCATCGACGCGGAAGACTCCCGCGAGGTCGGTAAGGAGGTGAGCACCCGATCGGCGCTGACCGATCCGCGCGTGCTCGCGCTGAGCGCCGTCTACTTCGGGATCATCTTCGGCCTCTACGTCCTCGCGTTCTTCCTGCCGCAGGTGATCAAGGGCTTCCAGCAACAGTTCCAGACCAACTACAGCATCGTGGAGATCGGGCTCATCACGGCGATCCCGTACGCGGTGGCCGCCGTGGCCATGGTGCTGTGGGCACGCCATTCGGACCGCACCGGCGAACGGGCGGGGCACGTCGCCATCGCCGCGTTCGTCGGCGCGGTCTCGATCGCCGTCGCGCTGTACCTGGGTTCACCACTGCTGGTGATGATCGCGGTGACCCTCTGTGCGATCGGCGTGTTCACCGCGATCCCGGTGTTCTGGCAGCTGCCCAACGCCTTCCTGACCGGAGTCGGTGCCGCCGCCGGGATCGGCTTGATCAACTCCTTCGGTAACTTGTCCGGCTTCGTCGGTCCCTACCTCACCGGCTGGTTGCAGGGGGTGACCGGAAGCTTCCGCGCCGGGATGTGGGCCGTCGCGTTCTTCATGGCGATGGCGGGGGCCATCGCGTTGACCTTCCGCAACAAGGAAAAGAACGCGATCAAGTGAGATGGTCGAAGTCGCCGTTCACCCACCGGATGTGGGTTTCGGCGCTTCGGCGAACCACAGCCTTGGCGTCACGATCGATGGTGTCGCCGCCGAGGGTGTAGAGCCGGTCGTAGGCGAAGTCGTCGAGCCGGTCGACGATGCGGCGGACCACGGCGCCCGAAAGCGGGATGTGCTTGGGGAAGTTGCGCTGGAACGACACCCAGTCCGGCGCGAGCCCGCCCGTGATCGTGTCCCCGGCCAGGATGCTGCCGTCCGGCGTCCTGGCCACGGCGCTGCCGCGCATATGCCCGCCCAGCCGCACGAGTTCGAGGCCCGGCAAGGGTTCCGCGTACTCGTCCCAGAACTCGAACGCCGGATCGGGGGCGGGCAGCCATTCGCGGTTGCGTTCGTTGACGAGCACCGGAACCCCGCCGAGCGCGCGGCTCCAGCCGAGCTGGGCGCCGAACATGTGCGGATGGCTGGTGGCGATCACGGAGACGTCGCCGAGGCCGCGCACGACGTCGAGCACCTCGGTGTCCAACCAGGACGGCGGATCCCAGAGCATGGTGCCTGCCGCGGTCACCGCGATGAACGACCAATGGCCGATCGCGAAGTTCGGTTCCCGTTTGATGCTGTGCAGGCCGCGGCCGTGATCGCGGTGCAAGGTCTTGTGCGGCGCGGAGATCAGTTCTTCGTGCGTCCACCAGCGTCCGGTGTGCGCGCCGAGGTCGCCTGCTTCCTCGATGCCGACCTCGCCGCGGTCGAGAACGCACCGGGGAGGTTCGGGAGTGGCGGGATGTTCGATACCGCACCTGTCGCAAATCCACATGATCGACAGCTTGCGACCTCCAGTGCGCTGGAGGTCAAGACCCGTCTTCCCCCGGCTCGTCGAGCCGGGGGAAGACGGGGGTTCAGCTGACGGTCGTCTTGCCGAGGACGGTGTCCTGGTCGGGCGGGTCGAGCGCGAGCTGGACGTCGAACTCGCCGAGGGAGCTGTCGGTGACGATATGCGAGGTCGCCGCGGCGTCCACGCTGCTGGTCGCCTCACCGGCTGGGGTGCCAGCGGGGATGGTGAAGTCGACCTTGCCCTCCGCGGTGAACTTCAGCGGTCCTTCGGCGGGCACCTCGGTGTCGGGGATCGGCAGTTCGATGGGGATCGCGATCTTCTGCTCGCCGAGCGCGATGTTCACCTTCGAGCTGATCGTGCCGGAGAGCTTCTTGGCACCGACGAGCCGGAGCCCGTCGCCCGCGGCCTGGCCGGCGTCGACGTCGAGGGTGAACGGCACCGAAACCGGCTCTCCGGCCTTCGCCGCCGCCGGGATTTCCGCCTTCACGACCACCGCCACCTTCTGGTCGCCGATGATGGGGAAGCCGCCCTTGTACGTGAGATTCTTTTCGACGGCGGCAGCGGTTCCCGCCGCGGCGAACATGACCGTACCGGCGACCGCGGCCGCGATCCCGGCCGCGCAGAACCGCCGAACACCCTTCCGTACGAGGGTTTCCGTCATGTCAGGTCCTTTCGTCGTTGAATGGGATCGACGCCGAATCTAGGTGGAAAGTCACCAACGAGGAAAGGAAAAGATCTCTCGCGTTTTCTTTACGTGTCGATCTTGTCACGCCTATGTGGAATAGCGTGTTCGTGAGTTGTCATGCGAAGGCGGAAAGGGGAAATGCGCGCCGCATTCTTGTCATCCCGGTGACAGGTGCTCCGGACCTACCGTGCGCGGACTAAGGTCTTGATCGTGACCGAACGACCCGAGCCGTGGCATCGCCGGACCCGCAGGTTCCTGCGCGCGACGGACCAGCGCGGCGAACTGGTGCGCGGGGCGCGGTTCCTCCGCAGGCTCGTCCCGGGGGACGGCACGCCCGGCGACCCGCTGGCGCCGTCGACGGGCCGTTCGTCCGACCGGCTGGCCCGCCTGCTCGCCGAGGCGGGCGCGGACCGGCCCAGCGCCACCCGTGAGCTGGGACTTGCCGCCGTGCAGGCCTGGCAGGCCGTCCGCCGGACCGGGGCGCCGCCGATGTCGGCGGACGGGATCACGGTGCTGTTCACCGACCTGGTCGGCTTCTCGACCTGGGCGTTGCAGGCGGGTGACGAGCGCGTGCTGGAGTTGCTGCGTTCGGTCGCCGAGGTGACCGAATCGGTCGTCACCGGGCACCGCGGCAGCGTCGTGAAAGGGCTCGGCGACGGCGTGATGGCCGTGTTCGCCGACCCGGGCGAGGCGGTGAAAGCCGCGTACGAGACGTGCTCCGCCGTCAGCGTGATCAAGGCCGAGGGCTATCTGCCCCATCTGCGCGCGGGGCTTCATCGCGGCAACCCGAGCCGCGTCGGCAACGACTACCTCGGCGTCGACGTGAACATCGCCGCCCGCATCATGGCCGCCGCCGACGGCGACGAGGTGCTGGCAAGCGGAAGTGTCGTCGACGAGCTGGACCCCGGCGCGGTGATCGTGCGCCCGCGCCGGAGTTTCCGCGCCAAGGGGACTCCGAAGGACCTCCGTGTCTACCGCGTCGTGCCTCGCTACTCCTCGTAAGTGGCAAGAGGAGAAAGGCTCAGGTGCACCAGCGGTCACAGCGGCCAAGTACATGAAGGACCCCTTCACTGCGACAGGCGCAAGGAAGGGGTCCTTCATGTACTCGGCAAGGCAAGGACGCCAGTGTCGAGCCGCAAGCCCTAGCCGGGCATCTCCGAGGGCTGCGAGTCCAGCCCCGCCCGGGGCTTCGACCAGCCGCCGCGGGTGAAGTCCGGCACCGCGACCGGTTTCCCGCCGTGGGCGAGTGAAACCACGCTCAACGGCACGGGGGAGCACCAGGCAGCCGAGTCGTAGACGTCGATGTCCGGCACCATCCCGGCGCGCATCTGCTGCACGATCCGCCACTGCAGCACGTAGTCCATGCCGCCGTGCCCGCCGAGGTTCGGGTCGTCCTTGAGCTTCTTCCACAGCCAGTGGTCGTGGCGCTCGCGGTACGGCCCGAAGTCCTTCCACGCGTGCCCGCTGTGATCGGGCTCCAGGTAGATGCGGGCGGGGTAGTCCTCCACGATGCCGCGGCTGCCGGCGAGACTGTTGATGCGGCTGTACGGCCGCGGCGAGCTGACGTCGTGCTCGGCGCGGATGATCCGCCCCTGCTCGGTCTCGATCAGGCAGGTCACCAGGTCGCCGTTGACGTAGGTCTCTTCCCACGACGGATGGCCCGGCGGCATGTGGCGTTTCCGGTAGTCGGCGAGCCCCTTCGGCTCGGTCGCCGTGGCGCGCAAGGTGGCGAACCGGTCGCCGCGGTTGACGTCCATGCAGGCGGCGATCGGCGCGAGGCCGTGCATCGGATAGAAGCTCGCGGTGCTGCGGGTATGCCATTTCCGGCGCCACGCGTCGGTGTAATACGTGTCGGAGAACAGCAGTGCGCGCAGGTCGTGCAGATAGCCGCCGTGCCCGTTGGTGACCTCGCCGAAGACGCCCTCGTGCGCCATCTTGAGGATGGCCAGCTCGTTGCGGCCGTAGCTGCAGTTCTCCGCCAGGAACAGGTGTTTGCGGGTCTGTTCGCTGGTGTTGACGAGGTCCCACAGCTGGTCGAGCTCGGTGGCGATGGGCAGTTCGACGCCGACGTGCTTGCCGGCCAGCAGCGCGGCCTTGCCCTGCGGGTAGTGGAACTCCCACGGGGTGGCGATGTAGACGAGGTCGATGTCGTCGCGGGCGAGCATTTTCTTGTAGGCGTCAGCGGACCCGCCGTACTCGGCCGGGCGTGGACGCCCGTCGGCGGCGAGCTTGTCCGCGGCGGCCTTCGCGCGCTCGGCGCGGATGTCGCAGACCGCGGTGACCGCGGCGCCCGGTACGGCGCTCCACCCGCCGATCATGGACATGCCACGATTGCCGAGACCGATCATCCCGATCCGGACGGTTTGGTGCCGCTCGAACGGCACCCCGATCATGCTGCGCTGACCAGGACGGCGAGGCGCGCTTTCCGCCTCTTCGGCTGCGGTCGCACTCGTCGGGATCGCGGCGAGCGCCCCGGCGGCGAGCGCGCCGCCGAACAGTGTCCGCCGGGAGACAGAGGGCAGGTCGGCCATGAAGAACACTCCTTCGTGTCGCCTTCGGTGCCCAGACCTTGTCCAATCGCCGCCGGATATGTCAAGAGATGCATCAAAGTGAGCAGAAAACTGCACTAATGCGCAGTTTGACTGCTTGTTTGCGGGCGCTTCGCGCAACCCGGGTGCGCGCACACCCGGGTCACGCTCGCGCTCAACGGCGGATCAGCACCTGATCGATCGACTTGCGCACCAGGTTCGGCACCACGCAGTCGTCCGCCGGATAGCCGACCGGGATGACGGCGAACGCCTTCTCGTTCTGAGGCCGCTCGAGCAGCTCGCCGAGGAACCGCATCGGCGACGGCGTATGCGTCAACGCGGCCAGCCCGGACAGATGCAACGCCGTGATCAGCATGCCGACCGCGATGCCCACCGACTCGTCGACGTAGTAGTGCTTGTGCTTGGTGCCGTCCTCGTCGAGGAAGTAGCGCTGCTGGAAGACCACGATGAGGTACGGGGCGTCGGTGAGGTGGGTCTTCACGGCGTCGGTGCCCAGCGGACGCAAGGCGGACAGCCATTCGTCGCCGAGCCTGCCCTCGTACGAAACGCGCTCCTCTTCTTCGGCCGCCTCCCGAATCCGCTGTTTGGTCGCGGCGTCCTTGATGAGCACGAAGGTCCACGGTTGCTGATGCGCGCCACTGGGTGCGGTGGAGGCCACCGCGATGGCGTCCACCACCGCTTGCTCGGGTACCGGGTCGGTCGAGAACATCCGCACGGTGCGGCGGGTGTCCATGCGGCGGCGCAGATCGGCGGCGGTGGCCAGCGATTCTTCCGCGGACATGCGCGCCGGACGGTAGGGCACCGGCTCGAAGGGGTCGCCGTAGGTCGGGGTCCACTGTGCTGCGGTCATGGTCTCGATTGTGGTGGCGGACCTGGTTTTCGGGAAGCCCCGGAGCCAGGTTATGTCCCTGGGGTTATGCCGCCATCCGTCTCAAGTGGACGGACGCCGGTCGTCGTAACCGGCGGGCCGTTCCAGTACCTAGACGGCCACTTAGCGGTGGCCGCGGCGTAGGAATAGGTATCTACTGCACGACTTTCGTCGGTGTCAGGTTTCTCTTGCCGCGCCCCAGAATCAGCACACCCGTCCCCATCGCGCGGCCGAACCCGGGTCGCAGAAATGAGTCGGAACCATGCGACTGCGCTCCTTCGCCCTGATCGCCGGCACCGCCTTCGCGGCGCTGCTCGGCGTCACCGCCCCCGTGGCGTCCGCCGCGGAACCGTCCTCCGATGTCCAGCCGATGATCATCGGCGGCCAGAACGCGTCGAGCGGCCCCTGGGCGGCCAGGCTCTTCGCCAACGGCAGGCAGACCTGTACCTCGACGATCATCGCGCCGCAGTACATCCTGACCGCGAAGCACTGCGTCGCCAGCAGTGGCACGTTCACCTTCCGGATCGGCAGCCTCGACCAGCAGAGCGGCGGCACCATGGCCACCGGCTCCACGGTCACCCGCCACGCGAGCGCGGACCTCGCGATCGTGCGCCTCACCGCCCCGGTGAACGCCACGTACTCGCCGCTGGGCACCACCGCCAACGTCTCCGTCGGGCAGACCGTCCAGGTCTACGGCTGGGGCGCGACCAGCCAGTGCGGCTCGGAGATCAACTGCCAGTCGCGCTACCTGAAGGTCGCCAACGTCTCGGTCACGTCGGTCTCCTGCCGTGACTACAACGGCGGCATCGCGGTGTGCGCGCGGCGCGGCGACGGCATCACCGCCGGCGGCGACTCGGGCGGCCCGATGTTCGCCTCCGGCCGTCAGGTCGGCGTCGCGTCGACGAGTGACCGGCAGACCACGACCGCGTACACGAACATCACGCGGTACCGGCCCTGGATTCAGCAGATCGCCGGCGTCTGACGTCTGGATGTGGCAGGGCCCTCCCCGGCGGTTGCCGGGGAGGGCCCTGTGCTTGTTCTAGTCGGGACGGCCGACCTGGGTGTTCGACAGGTCGAGACCGATCGCGAAGTCCGCCGTGTAGCCGCTTCCGGCCTGCTGTGGACGCAGCAGCATCTGGGCTCCGCCGCTGCGGTAGATCGAGTCCCGGCTGTTGGTCGTATCGGCCGGGCCTTTGCGCCGGTACGGCTCGGTCCGCAGATAGGCCGCGCCGAACTCGGGTGTGAAGTAAAGCTGCGAGGTGAACTCGTACGGACGGCCGTTGGTTCCGACGGTGCGTATTTTGATGTGGATATGCAGCGTGCGTCCCGTATACCAGCCCGGAAGAATGGTCGTGAACCTGGCCGCTCCCGCTTGGTCGGTGTTCTGGTAGCCGCGCAGGAAACGGCGGCCGCGACTTCCCTGGGACGGAATGTCGGAGTACAGCCCGAACGCGTCGCACTGCCAGAGGTCGACCATGGCGCCCGGTAGTGGGGTGCACACCTGCTGGCGAATTTGCTGAACGGTGAAATTGATTGCCAGCGCGGTGCCGGCGACCAGATGTCCGGTGGATGGCTCACTGCGGATATCGGATCGGTTGAGCCGTTCGTCGACGAAGTACGGACCTTCCATTTGCTCTGGCTTGACCACGCAGTCCAGCGTGCAGACCTCGGGTGTGCCTGCGCTGGAGGTGGTGGCACTCGCGGTGGCGGATCCGGCGACAGTGAGTGTCGCGCCGGCGGCGCCGAGGAGAATCAGCGCCTGCCGCCTGCCGAGTACCCGGCCTACGGGCTCATCATCGTCATGCATGGGTTTCCTTTTCGCCGAATGAGGGGAGCAAGGGAACTGAGCGCGACAAGGGTTTGCCGCAATGTGTCGCGCGCATTCGATTGTCCGTCATCACTCGTCCGCTGTCGAGAAAGTTCACTCTCGCGCATCATACTTCGAAGTGGGCGGCATTCTTTTATGGGCCAAGCTCTCGAACCGCTGCTGCGGCATTCGCGGCGGACTGGGGTTCGGGCGCCTGTGTGGATGCCCTACGCGCCCGATGGTTGGCCACGTTGACGCGATTTCCGCATAATCCCGGCATGCAATAGCGACGTCGTCCGGGTCGCGTCGTATCGATGAACGCACCTCGGCATGTAGGTGCGGCACAGGCGCGGAACCGTTCCACGCCGAGAGACTGGACGACGCCGAGTATTCCGACGCCACAGATCAGTGAAAGCGCGTCGACGACGGTCGCGTCCGGCCGGAGTGAGACGGCCCATCGAGCGCGGTCGCGCGAGGTGTCGAGGGTGACGCCACCGATCGAAGCGGTGAGCGCGGTGGCGGCAGTGATGAGGCACGCCTGGTCCGGGTGGTCGATCAGGTCCCGCGCTGTGACGCGTAGCCGGTGAACGGCACGCAGATCACTGCGTCGGGTGGGCTCAGGTAGTGAGTGAAGTTCGGCGAAGGCAGCGAGAGATGCCAGGTCGGGCAGCTTGTCCTCGCCGTGCCAGACCTCCGCGGCGGTGTTGACCAGGTCGGTAGTGACGCCCGCCGCCCAGACGTAATCGTCTAATGCTACTTGCATCCCTTACCGACCTCTCGTACGTTCACGGTTAACTGCTACTTTAACCCTTACCAGGAGGTTGTCCGTGGAGATCGACGCCTTGGTGTTCGACATACTCGGTACGCTCGTCGACGAGCCCGCCGGGATTCGCGCGGCCATCCGGCAAGCCGTGCCGGATGCCGACGCGGACGAGCTGGTCGAGCTGTGGCAGGGCCACGTCGAGACCGAGCAGCGGCGCATCGTCGAGGGGGAGCGGCCGTACGCCCCAAGTGACGTTCTCGACCGCGAAGCAGCTCAGTTGGTCACCAAGACAGACGTGGTGCCGAAGCTTTCGCCGTGGCCCGACTCCGTCGAAGGGCTGGCCAGGCTCGCCGAGAGCCACCGGATGATCGGGCTCTCCAACGCCGGCCGGACGAGCCTGCTGCGGATCAATGCCCACGCCGGCCTCCGCTGGCACGTAGCGCTGTCCGCCGAGGACGCCCAGACCTACAAACCGGACCCGGCCGTCTACGAACTGGCCGTCGAGGCCTCAGGTGCACCGCCGGAGCGGCTGCTGATGGTCGCCACCCACGCGTGGGACCTGAGGGGAGCGCAGAGCGTCGGTCTCCGGACGGCTTACGTCGCGAGGCCTGTCGGGGACCCGCCTTCGGTGGCGGATCGCTTCGACTTCCATGCCGACGACCTCGCCGATCTGGCCGGTCAGCTCGCAAAACATCGAACCTGATCAAAACTGTCGGTGCCTCCCGCTAGGTTCATCCCAGTCCCCACCGAGGCACCCCGCAAGGAGAAGATGCGTTGTCAGACTGGGAAAGAGCGAGCACGGCCCGGGTGTTGCCACCTGCCCGCCCGCGCAAGCTCGCGAAGGTCCCGTTCGTCGAACTGGCCGACGGACGGGTGCAGGGCGTGGTGTCCAGCGGATCGGACATCGGGCGCGTGTACGTCTCGTCGGTCGCGGCGAGCACGTACGAGTTCGCCTGTAGTACCAACAACAATCGGCCTTGCGGCGGGGCGCGGGGCATGTTCTGCAACCACATCCTCGCCCTGATCAACGAATCCACTCTTCAGTACGGCGCCGAGCGGGTCGCGCGGTACTTGCGCGTCGAAGTTCCGGAGCCGACCGCGCAGGCCATTTCGCAGACCATGAGCGCGACGCGGCCGTCGCAGGGCGACAACACCGCCGCCGCGTCCGTGTTCAGCCAGTTCTTGCGGCACTTGGCCTATCTGGAATTCGAAGCGTCGACGGCGCCGCTGCCGGAACTGCACTGGTTCCCGCCGACCAGGGCGGTGGTGTGATGCGCACCGATCTGCTCACCGACCCCATCGACGGTCTCGACGAGGCGCTGGCGGTCGTCGACGCCTTCGATGACGTACTCGTCGCCGGATTACTTCGTCCACAGAAGATCGCCGGGTTGACCGAGCTGGCAGAGGCCGTCGCGGGGTCGCCGTTGGCGTCGAGAGTCGCCGAGGCGGCCGAGAAGACGGCAGCCGGTGCCGCGGGGGAGGAACACTTCGTTTCCCTTGCGGCGGCGAGGATCGCCGTGTTCGGTTCCGTGCACGACGCCGTCCTCGCACGCCTTGCCGAGGCGACCGGCCGGCGGTCGGAAGAGGAGTCCATCCGGCAAGTGTCCGAGACGGACATGCCGAATCTGCCGGCCGCGGCCCGTTCCTGGCTGGCCGATCTGGCCCGCGCCGGCTGGCAGGGTATCGACCACGATTTGATCTCGGCTTCGTCGCAGGTGATCTCCGCTCTGCTCGCGGAACCGGGCCTGCGTCGGCTGGCTGTCCTGCTCGACGGCTTTGCCGCGGAGCTCGCCGCGTCCTGTCCTGGTGCGGCGTTGGAACGTGTTCCGGTTCGACGCTGGGGTGACCTGTGGTCGCGCGGGATACTGCTGACCTTGCCCGCGGCCACGCCCGCGATCGGCACGGTCACCGGCCGCCTGCTGCCGCTCGGGGTCGAGCTGCTGGAACACTCGACGGCCGCCCAAGCCCAGGTCCACGCCGTGTTCGAGCCCGAGGACGGCAGCACGCCGCGTCTCGTGCGTGCCAGCGTGACGGTGCCGAAGCCGGATACGATCATCGGCGCCGGGATCTGGCAGTTGCTGCGCCCGCATCTTTCCCTGCTCACGGCGATCAGCGAGGGCCGCTCGATGGACCTCGCCGAGATGCCGGTCACGGCCGAGGGCGACCTGCTCTGGCAGGACCGACATGCCCGCCTCGGTGAGCTTGCGGACGCTTTCTCCACCGCGCGTGTCGCGCTGCCGAAGGCTGTCACGCCGGCGGTCGCACCACTGGATCGGCATCCGGTGCGGATCGCCGTCCCCGTCTTCCTCGAGGGTTACGGCATCGAGGGCGACGAAGACGCGCTCACGTTCACGTTCGCGGGGAACCACCTCGCCGTCGAGACCGACCGCATCCCGGCGGCCGGTCCGCTGACGCCGAAAGCGGTCGCGAGTTCCAGCGCGTGCATCGGCCTGATCCGGTGGGACGGCGGTTTCCGGCTCCAACCGCTCGCGGTGGAGACGACGGTGCGCAAGAAGACCACCGCCGTGCACGCCGGAGCCTGGGCCGGGGGCACCACGGACAAGGCCGGGGTGAAGGCCGAGAAGGCGGCCACCGACGCCGCGGCCGTGCTGCGCGAACGCGCCGGAAGGCTGTTGCGGAAATGACCGAATCCGAGGACAACCGCCGCCAGGTTCTGTACTGGCGGCTGCTCGCCCGGCTTTTCGACACCGAGGAGCAGGCCGCGCTCGAAGCGGCGAGTGTGGCCGTGGTCGAGGACATCGGCCTGCCGTCCGCTCTGCTCGATCCGAACGTCGCGGTCGACTCGGTCGTCCAGCGTCATCCGGAACTGGCCACCGAGTTCGACGGGCTGATGGTCCCCGAAGCCGAAGACAGCCGGGACAAGGCCGCGGAGGTGCGGCGCGCGGCGCTGGTGTCGAAGGTGCTGCTCAACGTCTTCGCCGCCGCGCCCTCCACTGTGACGGCCGGGCAGCTGTCCAGCTGGCAGGCCGACGCGGGCTGGTTCGAGCGTGCACTGGGGTGCCGTCCGGGCGAACTCCGCGGCGGTCGTCCCGGTGGCGCCCCGACCGGGCTGGGTGGTACCGGCGGGGGCCCGGCTCCCGATCTGAGCACGCTGCTCCCGTCGATCGGCCCGGAACTCGGTGCCATCGAGGCCGACCTCGTCAAGCGGATGCATCTGCGCGAGGTCCTCGCCGATCCCGCGCTCGCGGCGAAGCTGAGCCCGAGCATGTCACTCATCGAACAGCTGTTGCGGGACAAGGACAATCTGTCCGGAGTGGCGCTGGCCAACGCCAAGTCGCTCATCCGCCGCTACGTCGACGAGATCGCGGAGGTCTTGCGGACCCAGGTCGAGAAGGCCTCGACGGGCAAGGTCGACCGGTCGGTCCCGCCGAAGCGCGTGTTCCGCAACCTCGACCTCGATCGCACCATCTGGAAGAACCTCACCAACTGGAGCCCCGACGAGGAACGGCTCTACGTCGATCGCCTCTACTACAAGCAGACCGCGAAGAAGACGACCCCGCAACGGCTCATCGCGGTCGTCGACCAGTCCGGCTCGATGGTGGACTCGATGGTCAACTGCGCCGTACTGGCCTCGATCTTCGCCGGACTGCCCAAAGTGGACGTTCACCTGATCGCCTACGACACCCAGGCCCTCGACCTCACGCCGTGGGTGCACGATCCGTTCGAAACCCTGCTGCGGACCAATCTCGGTGGCGGCAACGACGGCATGGTCGCGATGGCGCTGACCCAGCCGAAGATCGCCGAGCCCGCCAACACCGTGGTGGTGTGGATCTCCGACTTCTACGAGACCCGCGTCGAGCAGCTCTTCGAAAGCATGGCCGCGATCCACCGGTCCGGGGCGAAGTTCATCCCGGTCGGTTCGGTCACCAGCGCCGGCCGGGGCAGCGTCAACCCCTGGTTCCGCGAGCGCTTCAAGGATCTCGGCACGCCGGTGATCTCCGGCCACATCACCAAGCTCGTCCACGAACTCAAGACCTTCCTCACCTCCTGAACTTCCCCGAAAGGCAAGACATGTCCGACGTCCTGCGCGCCCCCGCCGAACTCAAGTACGCCGAAGAGCTGGATTGGCTCGAGTCGATCGACGACGGCCCCAAACCGTTCGCCTGGCGCCTGTCCCCGAAGATGGTGCGCCTGTTCGTCCTCGGCGCCGAGCGCGCCGACGGCCTCGACCGTGAGATCTCGCAGAAATGGTTCGGCGACCGGAGCATCGTCGAACGCGCCATCGTCACGCTCGCCTCCGACCGCGGGCTGCTGCTGATCGGCGACCCCGGCACCGGCAAGAGCTGGCTCGCGGAACTGCTGGCCGCGGCGATCTCCCGCAACTCGACGCTCGTCGTGCAGGGGACCGCCGGCACCACCGAGGATCACATCAAGTACTCGTGGAACGTCTCCATGGTCATCGCCAAAGGCCAGTCCCGGGAGTCGATGATCCCGTCGCCGATCATGACCGCGATGGAGGCGGGCTCGATCGGCCGGTTCGAGGAGCTGACCCGGTCCACCAGCGACGTGCAGGACGCGCTGATCTCGATCCTGTCCGAGAAGTACATCTCGGTACCGGAACTGGACAGTGACGGCATCGTCTTCGCCAAACCCGGCTTCTCCGTGATCGCCACCGCCAACAGCCGCGACCGCGGCGTCAACGACCTGTCCTCCGCGCTCAAGCGCCGCTTCAACTTCGTCCGCATCCCGGTGGTGACGAACAAGAAGAGCGAGGCGGAGATCGTCCGCTTCCGCACCGAGGAACTGCTGCGCCGCCACCAGATCGAGCTGGACGTGCCGCCGACCCTGCTCGACGTGCTGCTGCGCAGCTTCGGTGACCTGCGTGCCGCGGCGGCGTCGGCGGGCAGCGACGACGAGAAGCTGGAGTCCGCGTTGTCCACCGCCGAACAGATCGGCGTGCTCGAAGACGCGGTGCTGCACAGCAACTTCTTCGGCGAACAGGCGCTGACCGCCCGAACGCTCGCGTCGTCGCTGGTCGGCTCACTCGCCCGTCGTGAGCCGGAAGACCTGGCGATCCTCAACAAGTACCTGCACGGCGTCGTCGAGCCGCGCAGCAAGGACGAGGGCGGAGACTGGCCGGAGTTCCTCGACGGCGGCCGCGACGCGATCGCCACGCTCTCGTGAGCGGCGCCTTCGAGGCGCTGCGCGGCCAGTTGCAGGAGGCCGCGGCCGCCTTCGCCGACGGGCCCGGCGCGCTGGAGGGCATCCTGCTCGGACTGGTCGACGACGTCGACCGCGCGGTGCGGGAACCGTTGGAGGTCTTCCCGGTCTGTCACCATTCCCCGGCTTCGGCCGTGGCGATGGCCCGGCGGTTGCGGGAGAAGCAGCCGAAGGTGGTGTACCTCGAGCTGTGCGAAGACATGGCGCCCTTGCTGACCGAGCTGCGCAACTGCCGTCTTCCCGTGGCGGTGCAGGCCTTCGCGACGGACGTGAAGGGCTTCCCCGCCGAGTGGGCGCCCTTGTCCGTTGTCGCGCCGATCACCGAGGCTTCGGCCGAGTACCAGGCGATCGCGTACGCCCTCGACACCCCGGGTGTCGAACTCGTCCTCGTCGACCGGTCGGCCGACCACGTCTTCCAGTGGAGCGAAGGCGAATCCGCTCCGGATCCGGACGCGCCGCCCGCGGAGGAAGAGGCCGCGCTGCACGGTGACGCGGTCGGCGTCGAGATCGGTGACCTGCGGCCGCGGTTCGCCGAACTCGAGGAACACCTCCTGCGGCACGGGCGGGTGCGGCACTGGTCGGAGTGGTGGCACCAGTACGTCGAGCTGCCGCTCGGGGACAGCGACCACGACACCTACCGCCAGGTCATGTTCCTGATCGGCAGCCTGTTCCGCCGTCTCGCGCCGGGCGACACCCGGCGCGTGCGGGTGGACGAAGACCGCGAACGCTACATGTGGACCCGCATGCGCGAGCACCTCGCCACTTCGGGTGCGGATCCCGCGGACTGCCTCTACATCTGCGGCGCGTTCCACGCGGCCAGCCGGGTCGCGGAGTTCGGCGTCGAAGGCACGGACGGGTTCGTGATCAGTCCGCGCAGCGCGAGCACCTGGCAGTACGGGCTGATCCCGTCGAGCCACGCCTCGATCGAGGCGCAGTTCGGGCTCGCCGGGGGATCGGTGTCGATCGCCGCGACGGAGTGGGCGAAGAACCTCAAGCGCACCAAGGTGAAGCAGTTCCAGCTGGACGGGCAGGTTGGCGTCCCGAAGCGGAAGAAAGCCGCAGAGCTGCCGGCACAGACGCCGGATCCGGCGTCGTCGGATCAGCTTTCCGGTTTCCTGCAACGGCCTCCGGTGCTCGACCGGCTGGACGAGGCCGAGTTGCTCGGCTGGTCGGTCGAGATCGTGCGGGCGGCGCGCCGCAACGGGTACCTGTCCTCGACGGCCGACGCCATCGCGGTGTTCGAGACCTCGATCCTGCTGGCGGGTTTGCGTGACAGGGCCAAGCCGACGCCGTACGACTTCCAGGACGCGGCGGTCACCTGTATCGAGAAGGACGTCGTGCCCGGCAGACGCGACGTGCGCCGCCTCGTCGAGATCATGATGGGCGGCGACCGGATCGGCCAAGTCGGCTACGACGCGTTGCCGCCGCTGGCACGCGACGTGCACGACAGGCTCGAGCCCCTGAACCTCAAGCTGCAGCAACGAGGTGTGCAGCGGGCGCTGCTCGACATCGCTTCGAGGCCGGAGCTGGAGCCCTGCTCCGATCTGCTGTGGATGCTGCGGTACCTGATGCCGCACGGCGCGGCCCGGCCGATCATGGGGGAGCGGCGGCTCGGTGAACGGCCGATCCAGGAGTCGTGGGATCTGGCGCTGGGCACTCACCAGCGGGCCCTCATCGAGTTGGGCTACGAGGGCGTCAGCATCGAGCAGGTGCTGGAGCAACGGCTTCGTCGTGCCGCCTACCATCCGCAGGCCACCGCGGCGAAGGTGCTCGGAGCGGTCGAGGACGCGACGCTCTACCTGCGCAGCGCCCGGCTGGCGGGGGAGCTGGGCACGCGTGCCCTGGAGGTGCTGGCCACCGAACGCTCCGTCGACGGAGCGCCGGAAGTGCTGCGGCGGGTGCGGAGGCTGCTGGCCCACTACCGGACCAGCGAGCCGGTGCTGCCCCGATGGATCGAGGATTTCGTCAGGACGGGGTACGCGCATTACTGCACCCTGCTCCCGGCGGCCTTCGCCGACGAGGAGGCCGGTGTCGAGCAGGTCGCCGCGATGCTCGGCTTCCTGTTCAGCATGGAGGCGCTCGCCTTGTCGCTGGGGTGCGACCGTACGCAGCTGGAGCTGGCGATCTCCGGATCGCATCCGGAGGAGCCGTCGAAGGTGGCGTTGCTGTGGGCGGCGCAGGTCCAGCTCGGACGCCTCTCGCGCGCGGAACTCCGCGAGCGGTGCGCCGGACTGCTGGCCAACCCGTTGGTGCTGCCCGCTTATCCGCGCTACCTGAGCGGGTTCGTCCACGCGTTGGAACCGGCGCCGGGATTGGCCGACTTCGTCGTCGAGGCGGTGTCGAACGCCTTCTCCGAGCTCCCGGACAGGGTGCTGCTGCCGTGGTTGCCGACGTTGATCACCACGCTGCGGTCCCGGGGCGCGGACCTGGTGCCGCTGCTCGTGCGTGAGGCGGGGCGGATCTTCCCCGGTCGCCTGGCGGCGCTCGATGAATGGGTGCCGCCCTGGAAAAACCAGTCGGAACCGCTTGCCATATTGAGGAAATCGGGCGGGAGCGGGCTCGCGCTGCTGGCCGCGCACCCGGCGGCCTGCGACGCCGTGGCGGGGCTGCTGGGCTGCGACGAGCCTTGGGGGAGCGCCGCACCCACTGGCTTGAGGCTGCTAGAGCGGTACCCGGACTCCGCCGCCGCACTGGAGGAGGTGCTCACCGGGGTGTGAACCCGAGGGCGGTCGCCGGGCATCCGGCGACCGCCCGATCGGTCAGTCGGCGACCCAGCTTCCGTGGAAGCCCAGCGGCACCGGCCTCGGCAGATGGATGCGCGCCAAGGGTTTCGCGGTGAAGTCCTGTGCCGCGAGGATCACCAGGTCCGAGGCGTTGCGGTCGGGATTGTTGACGTAGGCGATGGCATAACCGTCGTCCTCGGACTTGCCGCGGGACGACGGGACGAAGACCGCTTCGCTCGCGTCGGCGCCCCGCCCGAATTGATGCACCTCCGAGCGTCCGTTCCGCAGGTCGTGCTTGATCAGCGCGTTGCCGAAGGTATCGGCGGGCTTGTCCAGGTAGACGTCGAACAGTTCGCCGGGGGAGGCCGAGTAGCCGTACCGGTGCCGTCGTGACACCAGGCTTTCGTTGACCCGCGGGAACTCCTGTGGCCGGTCGTCGAGGACACGGCGCCGCACACGGCCCTGCGCGAGATCGATCGTCCAGCGCTCCAGCACCGGCGGCCCTGACGCCGACGGGCCGCCGAAGCCCTGCTTGCCTGCCACCTCGAACGGTGCCGGCATCGTCGTCAGGTCGACCACCACCGTGGAGCCGTGGTCGTAGGCGTTGAGCGTGTGCGAGTAGAACACCGGATCCACGCCGAACCAGCGGACGGGGCCACCACCGCGTTTCATCACCCCGACCCTCGCCGGGTGATCCGTGTTCCACTTGTAGGGCACGACTTTGCCCGGCTGCGGGTCGAAGGTGACCGGTACGTCGAAGACGACCACATAGTTCTCCGTGAGCCCGAAGTCGTGCATCATCGGGCTGTCAGTGACCGGGATCCGGGTGGTCCGCCCGACGCGGCCGGTCCGGTCGATCATCAGATGCCGTACGTGGTCCCAGGTCGGGTGGTAGGTCACGGCGTGCAGTTCGTCGGCGCGCGCGTCGAACTTGGTGTGCGCGGTGTAGGAGCCCTCCAGTGAGCCGCTGAAATCGAAGGGCCCCAAGGTGTTCAGCTCGCCGTCGAGTTCGTATGGCGGGGCGCCGGACTCCTGCAGGGTGAGGATGCGGCCGTGGTGGCTGATCACGTGGGTGTTCGGCGCGAAATCCTCGGTGGGCACCGGCCACGGGTACCGCTCGCCCAGTTTCGCCGCGACACCGGACGAACGCACCCATCGGTTGCGGTACCACTCGGCCTTCCCGTCGCGCAGCCGGACACCGTGCACCATTCCCTCACCCAGCATCCAGTGGTGAGCGCGCGGATCTTCGAGCCCGAGGGCGTTCGGCCCGGTGCGCAGGTACCGCCCGCAGAGGTCGTTCGGAATGCGGCCGGTGACCGGCAGGCCGAACGCGGTCACCTCCTCCTTCACCGGCGCGAACGCGCCTTCGGCGAACGGGTAACGCGGTTTCGCCGGATTCGTCGCGGCGAACGCGGGCGCGGTGCTCCCGTAGGTCGCGGCGGCTCCTCCGATGGCGAGCGCGGCCGCGCCGCGGAGCACGTTCCGCCTGTTCGGTTCGGTCATGTCGATCCCCCAACTCGGAAACAACTGTGTATGCCATGAACAGTGTATGCCTTTACCTGTTTTGGATGCAACAATGCCCCGATGGACGACGTCGAGATCGGGTTGCTGCCGCCGGGTACCGCGCTGGCCTGGGGGCACGCCCCGGCGCCCCGGCGCGGGCCGAAACCGGGATACAGCCTCGAGCAGATCGTCGACGCGGCCATCGCGCAGGCCGACGCGGAGGGCTACGAGGCACTGTCCATGCCGTCGATCGCCAAACGGCTCGGCATCACCGCCAATGCGCTTTACCGGTACCTGAGCTCCAAGGAGGAGTTGCTCGTCCTGGTCGCCGAAGCGGCCTGGGGGCCGCCGCCGGAACTGTCGTCCGGCGACTGGCGCGCTGCGGTGACGGCCTGGGCTCGCGCGCTTCTCGCACGCTGCCGTCGCCACCCGTGGCTGATCGACCTGCCGGTGCGAAGGGCGCCGAGCACGCCGAATCTGCTGGGGTGGCTGGAAAACTTCCTGGAGGGGATGGCCGGCTCGGGTCTGAACATCCAGGATGCGACCGGCTGCGCCGTCCTCGTGGACGGCTGGGTCCGCAGCACCGCCTCACTGCTGCGAGACGTCAACGCGAGCCCTTCGGATCAGGTCCGGGCTTTGAGCGCGTTCCTGGGGCCGCGTCTCGAAGGCCGAGGCTACCTGCGCGTCGCCGCCGTGATCTCCGGCGAGGCGTACGGCGAAGAAGGTATGGAGGAAGCCGACATCGAGTTCGGTCTCGGCCGCATCCTGGACGGCATCGAAGCGCTCATCGATCGCCGCTGAACACCTCGTCGAGCCGGTCACGAGCCGGCGGACATCGGCGCGAGCGCGGGTCAGGTGGGGTAGGCGCGCAACTGGACATCAAGACGAGATTCGGCCCGACCCGTGTCCGGCGTTGCGGCCCGCGGGACGGTCCGCCGATCGTGCTGCTCTCCGGCGGGATGGGAACGTCACTGTCCTGGTGTCCGCATATCGCCGAACTCGCCGTCCGGCACCGGATCCACGCCGTCGACATGATCGGCGAGCCGGGGCGATCGAGCCAGACCGCGCCCATCGGTCCACGGAGGACTGCGCGGATCGGCTTGCCGAAGTCGTCGATGGGGTGCTCGCGGGAACCGGCCACAAGAAGGTCTGCTTGCCGGCGTTTCGCGAGGCGGCTGGCTCGCCTTGAACCTCGCTACCCGGGCGACCGGCCGGATCGCCGTCGTCGTCACCTTCGAAGCCGCGGGGTTCGGCGCGATCGGCCGGAGCTTCATCTGGTGGAGCTTCCGTGAGATCTTGCCGAAATGGCTGCTCCGGTTGGTGTCGTCCGGGGATCCCGCGGTCCGGCGTACCGTGCGACCTCTGCTTTTCGGTGCCCTCAAATACAAACAGCGCCTCCCTGAAATGCACCTGTTCAGCGACGACGAGTTGTCCGCGATCGACGTGCCCGTCCGGCGACCCGGCTCGGATCACTGAACCCGCACATCGATGTGGAGGTCGTGCCCAAGGCCGCACATGGGTTGTCCCTGGAGAAACCGGTGCTGATCACCGCCCGGACTCTCGAGGCCGCGCATCACGCCAGTACGGCTTCGTGACGCGACCACGACGGCGAACGGCCGAGCAAGGCGACGATCGTGTCCAGGTCGGACGGTCCCTTCTCGTCGACGGCCGGGGCGAAGGCGGCGCCGGGTGTCTTCCGGTTCTTCCCGTCCGGAATCGATTCGGCGAACCGTAGGCCGGCGTCGAGCACCTCTCGCTGGAACTCGAGCGGCAGGCCGAGGGTTTTGGCCACGTCCCAGGAGTGCACCAGGTAGTCAACGAAATGGAAGCCCAGAGCCTGCTCCGCGGTGAAGGTGATTTCGGTGGAGAACTCGGGGAGAGCGAACTTCCGGTCGGCGAGGTCGTGGGGGACGAAGGCGTTCAGGACTCGCTTGACCGAGGCGCGGTAGGTCTCCACGGGGTCGTCGCCCAGTGGGAGCAGGCGCCAGTGGCCGAGGTCGGTCTCGCCCTCGGCCGCGGCGGCGAAGCCGTGGTGCTGAGTGGCCATGTGCGCCAGCAGGCCGTGCAGGGTCCAGGCGCTGCACGGCGTCGGCTTGGTCAGGTCGGCGGGCGTGATCTTGGTGACCAGATCCAGACTGGCCCGGGTCACGATGGCGTCGAGGATGCGGAGTTCATCGATAGGCATACGCATATCATCTACATATGCATACGAGTTCGTCAACCGGTTTCGCGAACCGGGTCGGTATGGTCTGCGCATGGCGGAGCAGGGGAGGCCGGATCTCGCGGCGATGCTCGGCGGGCTGATGCGACGGCTGATGAACGCCGAGACGCCGGTGCTGGCCGAGCACGGGTTGACCATGTGGGGCTACGTGGTGCTGAGCGCGCTCGACGACGGCCCCGTCCGCACGCAGGCCGCCCTCGCGAAGGCGGTCGGCGCGGACAAGACCCGGATCATCGGCACCCTCGACAAACTCCAGGAGGACGGGCTGATCACCCGCGAGCCGGATCCGAAGGACCGCCGGGTCCGGCTGCTGGGGATCACCGAAGCCGGCCGCGCCGCGCGAAGGTCCGCCCAGTCGGAGATCCAGGCGCAGGAGGAGCGGCTGCTCGGACAGCTTTCCGCCGCCGATCGCGAAGCCTTCCTTCGCGCCGCGCGTGTGCTGTCCGAGACGCGGTGGCCGTGAGTCAGCCGAGCGACTCCACGACCATGCCCGCCGGATAGTCCGACGGCGACCGGCGCCACCACGCGCCGAAAGCCTGTGCCAGCCGCCGTGGCACCTCGACCTGCGCGCCGCCTCCGTGGAAGTCGATCGTCACCAGAACGCCGCCGATTTCCGTGGAACCCCAGGGGATCCGCCGGATCAACTTCGCGTAGTCGGCGCTGGCTGACACGAACGTGACCACCTTCGCCGCCCCGATCCGGCGTGCCTCCCCGAGGACGGCGTCTTCGAGCACACCGGACGGCCAGTCGCGGAGCTTGAGTTTCCGGTCGTAGCAGGAGATCGGCTCGTCGGCGCGCAGCAGCCCGTAGCCGCCGCTGAGGATCAGCGTCCGCCCGGACGCGGCGGCCTCGCCCAGGGCGCCGCCGACGTTCCGGTAGAAGTTCCCGTTGTAGCGCAGCCACGCGGGCCGCAACCCGCCGTCGTCGACCTTGGACCTCGCCAGGACATCGGCCCGCGCGCGAAGCATCGCCTCCGGCCAGACAGTGCTGGACTCGGGCAGGTCACCGCCTCGGTTCTTGGCCTTGGAAGGGCCGAGAACGGTCAGCGCCTCGCGCGGATCGATCGCGTCGAGAACACCGGTCGCCTCCATCGAAGGGATCCTATCGGCGACGCGCTGACCGGACGCTGATCGGTCCCGGGCATGCTGGGAGGACCAGACCGCGGAAGGGGGATCATGTCGCCACTCGTCGTGCACGGCTTGTGGTCCCGTGGCCGCGGGATCGTGCTGTGGGGTGAGCACGGCGACCGCCCGGCGACGACGTCGATGCGGCCGTCGAGCGCGGCCCGGCCGCATCCGTTCGCCGCGTCGGTCGCGGATCTGACGGCCCTGCATCCCGGCAAGCCGGCGTCGGCCGTCCTGCTGCTGCCGTCACGGCGCGGCGGACCGGTCGCCTCGCCCGAATTGGGCGCGCGGGGCCGTCCGCAGCGGGAACTGACGCTGGAACCCTGGTCGGTGCCCGCGCTCCTGATCGACCCGTCCGAGCTGGGGGACCTGGCCGACACGGTCAGCTACGGCACCTCCGTCCGTCACCTTCGCGCCGTCGTGCGGCTGGCGGACGACCTGGTGCGCCGCGGCCGGGTGCTTCCCACGCTCGTGCGGAACGAGATCGTGGCGCGGGCGCGCTGGCGGCCGGTGGCCCGCGGTGGCGACGCGGTCGCGGTCCGGGCGCTGATCGCGGCCACCCCACCGGTCGGCCGGGCCGAACACCCCGGACCGGATCCGGCGGCGCTCGTCACCGACGCGCTCCGCACCCTGGTCGACGCCGCGGTCCGCGACCGGCTGGCCGCCGCCGGACACGCCAAGGAAAGTGACGGGCGCGAAGGCCCGTTCGGGTCGTGGCTCCACGCGCTGAAGAGCGCCGACGACCGGATCGGCCAGTCGCCCGGACGGATGGGGATCGTCGCCGAGGGCATCGCCGCCTGGGACGCCGTCGGCGACACCGACCTCACCGAGGGCACCGTCTGCGTCCGGCTCGACGAGGTTCCGACGCTGCACGGCCCGGCCGACGACCCGGACGACCAGACCGGCGACGGGACCAAGTGGCAGCTGCGTTTCCTCCTGCGCTCCACGGCCGACCCCAGTCTTCTGCTCCCGTCCGAGGACGTCTGGTCCGGCAAGGCGGGCGCCAAGTTCACCGACCCCGAAGGCCTCTTCGCCGCCGAGCTGGAGCGGGCCGCCGAGGTGCTGCCGCTGCTCCGCCCCGCGGTCGAAGCCGAGAAGCCGGGCATCTACGACCTCACCGTCGCCGAAACCGTGGAGTTCCTCGACGGCGGCGCGGAGCGACTGGTCGCGGCCGGGTTCGACGTCCAGCTCCCGGCGAGCTGGGGCGGCCGGCGGAAACTCGCGCTCAAACTGTCCGTCCGCGGCGCGCCCGTCGACCAGGCCGCCGTGCACCGGCTCGGGCGGCACCAGCTCGCCTCCTACCGCTGGGCGCTCGCCGTCGGGGAGGACGCGCTGACCGACGAGGAACTCGCCGGGCTCGCCGCCGCGAAGTCGTCGCTGGTGCGGCTGCGCGGCCGGTGGGTGAGCGTGGACCCCGAGCTGCTGCGCGCCGGCCTGGAGTACCTCCGTCGCGAGCCGGATCGCGAGAAACCGCCGCTACCCACCCCGGCGGACCTGCTGGCGTTGCTCCGAGGCGGCTTCGAAGCGCCGCTGCCGGTCACCGAAGTCACCACCGACGGCTGGATCGACGACTTCCTCGCCGGACGACTCCAGCGCACGATCGAGCCGATCGAGCTGCCGCCGACCTTCGCGGCGACGCTGCGGCCCTATCAGAGCCGTGGTGTCGCCTGGCTTTCGTTCATGGCGTCGATCGGGCTCGGGGCCTGCCTTGCCGACGACATGGGGCTCGGCAAGACCGTCCAGCTGCTCGCGCTCGAAGCGATGGAGAGAGCGCAGGACGATACGGGACCGACGCTGCTGGTCTGTCCGATGTCGCTGCTCGGGACGTGGCAACGGGAAGCCGCCAAATTCGCCCCGAAGTTGCGTGTCCACCTCCATCACGGCGCCGATCGCGGCCGCGTGCGGATCGAGGGCGCGGATCTCGTCGTCACCACCTACTCGACCGCCGCCCGCGACGCAGACGAACTCGCCGCCATCCGCTGGCACCGGCTCGTACTCGACGAGGCGCAGGCGGTCAAGAACGCGAACACCGGACCCGCGCAGGCCTTGCGCCGGATCCCGGCCGGGCATCGGGTCGCACTGACCGGGACGCCGGTGGAGAACCGGCTCGCCGACCTGTGGTCGCTTTCGGATCTGCTCAACCCCGGCGTCCTCGGTGGCAGGCAAGAGTTCCGTGAGCGGTTCGAGGTGCCGATCGAGCGCCGGGGCGACCTCGCCGCGGCCACCGAGCTGCGCCGGCTGACCCGGCCGTTCCTGTTGCGGCGCCTCAAAACCGACCCCACCGTGCTCGCGGACCTGCCCGAGAAGATCGAGATCCTGCAGGAATACCGCCTCACCCGCGAACAGGTGACGCTGTACCGCGCGACCGTGGACGAGATGATGACGAAGATCGCCGACAGCGCCGGGGTCAAACGGCGCGGCAACATCCTCGCCGCGATCACCAAACTCAAGCAGATCTGCAACCATCCCGCGCATCTGCTGCACGACGGTTCGCCGATCGGGCACCGCTCCGGCAAGGTCGACCGGCTCGAAGAACTCCTGGCGGAGATCCTGGACTCGGGCGATCGCGCGCTGTGCTTCACCCAGTTCGCCGAGTTCGGCCACCTGCTCGTGCCGCATCTCTCGCACCGGCTGAACGTGAAGATCGCCTTCCTGCACGGCGGGTTGTCGCAGCGGCGCCGCGACTCGATCGTCGAGCACTTCCAGTCGGGCGAGGGGCCGTCGATCCTGCTCGCGTCGCTGAAGACAGGGGGAGCGGGGCTGACCCTCACCGCCGCCACCCACGTCCTGCATCTCGACCGGTGGTGGAATCCGGCGGTCGAGGAACAGGCCACCGATCGCGCGTTCCGCATCGGCCAGCGGCGCAGCGTCCAGGTGCGGAAGTTCGTCTGTCCCGGAACCATCGAGGAACGGATCGACGAAGTCATCACCAAGAAGGAGGCGCTGGCCGATCTCGTCGTCACCGACGGGGAGGACTGGCTCACCGAGCTGTCCACCGATTCGCTGCGCGAGGTCTTCACGCTCGGCCGGGAGGCGGCCGATGACTGAGGGATTCCGCCGGGCGCTCGACGAACTGGGTGTCCACAGAGGACTCGTGCCGCCCTGCACGGTCGATACGCTCATGCTCGGGCCGGGGGCAGCCGTCGCCAGGGTCCGGGTGACCAGGCAACGGTTCTACGAGGTCCGTATCGGCTTGCCGGCGTTCGGCAAACAGGTGTGGACGGCGGTCGCCGCCGCCGTCGTCGCGGACGAGCCCACGAGGACCGCCTTGCTCGACGGACGGGTCCCGGACGGCATCGATCGCTTCTTCGCCGCCGAGCAGGTGCCGCTGTTCCCCGAGGCGGCGTGGGAACTGTCGCTGGACTGCACGTGTCCCGGCACCCGCGTCCCGTGCGATCACCTCGTCGCGGGCCTGATCGCTCTCGAAGCGGACACGGACCCGTTCTCGATCTTCACGCTCCGCGGACGCGATCGCGCGACGCTGCTCGAAGAGATCGGACGGCAGGCGGGTGCGCGCGTGACAGCTCCCGCCGCGGAAGACGAAACAGCAGGGCTCGACGAGGTGATGGACGATTTCTTCGGCTGGGGCCCGGCCGGGGACGTCACGAACAGGCGACGCCCGCCCGCCGGTGATCCGCTGGGGCTGCTCGACGAGGTCCCGCCGCTCAAGGCCACAGTGGACGGAAAATCGGTCACCGCCCTGCTGCGGCCGCTCTACCGGGCGATCACCGGTCAGGAGAAGTAGGCGTCGACGATCGTGTCGTCCACTTCGGACAGAGTGGCGGGCGACCACTTCGGCGCACGGTCCTTGTCGATGATCTGCGCCCGGATGCCTTCGGCGAACTCGGCGGTCGAGAGTGCGTGGGCCGAAATCCGGTATTCCTGCGCCAGCACGGTTTCCAGGTCGGGCATCGCCGCCGCCGACCGGAGCGCCCGCAGGGTCACCTTCAGCGCGGTCGGCGACTTCGCCTCGATCTCCTTGGCGGCGGTGGCGGCCGCGTCACCCCCGGCGTGAAGCCGGGCCAGGACCTCTTCGACGGTGTCCGCCGCGTAGCAGTGGTCGATCCAGGCAGCGTCCGCGGCCAGCGCGCTCGGCGGCGCGGGCTCGGAGATCAGCTCCAGCGCGTCGTCCGTGGGGCGCGACGTGAGCGCGTCGAGCAGGTCCGGGATCCGTTCGCTGGGCACGAAGTGATCGGCGAGTCCACAGTGGATCGCGTCGGGCCCGGATATCGCCCCGGCGGTGAGCGCGATGTGCGTCCCGAGTTCGCCGGGAGTCCGGGACAACAGATACGTGCCGCCGACGTCGGGGACGAAACCGATGCCGGTCTCGGGCATGCCGACGCGGGCGCGTTCGGTGACGATCCGGTGGCTGCCGTGCGCGGAGACGCCGACCCCGCCGCCCATCACGAGCCCGTCCATGAGTGCGAGATACGGCTTGGGGTAGCGCGAGATCAGGAGGTTGAGGCGGTACTCGTCGGCCCAGAACCGCAACGACGCGGTGCCGCCGCCGCGCGCGTCTTCGTAGATGGCGCGGATGTCGCCGCCGGCGCAGAGCCCGCGATCGCCGGCGCCGTCGATCAGCACGGCGCGGACTCCGGGGTCGGCGCGCCACGCTTCGAGGTGGTCGAGCATGGCGAGGACCATGCCATGGTTCAGCGAGTTCAGCGCACGCGGCCGGTTCAGCGTGATCCGGCCGATTCCGCTCTCGACGAGGAACTGGACGTCGTTCACGAAGCCACCCTAAAAGTCGGAAGTCCGACTATGTGGAGCTTGTGGCGTACGCCTCGGACGGGGAAGTCGGTGCTTTGCTAGTGCTAATAACTGCCAGCGGGTGCGAGGTACGGTCTGGTAGTCATCGGTCATGAGCGATGAGCCCACCGCGGCGGAGCTGGCCGACGAACTTCTCGACGTCCTCGCGACCGAGCTCCCTTTGATGGCGACGTTCGACAACGTCCCCGGGCACGACCACGAACTTCGGGACGTGTCGGAGGCGGGCGACGACCGGCTGCGCGAGCGCGCCGTCCGGATCGCCGGGCAGGCCGCCCGGTCCACCGATCCGGACCGGATCACCCTGGGGGTCGTCACTCATCACGCGGAATCGCTCCTGACCAGGCTGGATTCGCGGCTGACGGAATTCATCCTCGCCGATCCGATGGTGGCCGAGGGGATCGGGGTGCTGGCGTGGCTTCCGCAGCTGGAGCCGTCGGGGGAACAGGCGGAGGAGGACTATCTGGACAGGCTGGCCGCTTTCCCGGAGTTCTTCGCGGCACTGGCCGAGCGCCACCGTGCCGGGGTCGCGGCGGGCCGGACCCCGGTGGAACGCGCGGTACACAACGCCGTCGACTACCTGGACCGGATCCTGGCCGCCGAACGCCACCCGGTGCTCGTCCCATCGTTGACCGGCGACCGTGTCGCGCGACGGCAGCGGCTGTTCACCGAGCAGGTGCGACCGGCGCTCGTCGCCTATCGCGAGGTGCTCGCCCGGGAGATCGCCGGACGTGGCCGCCCCGACGACCGGCCGGGTCTCTGCTGGCTGGAGGGCGGCAAGGCGAGTTACGCCGGCTTGGTCAAGACGCACACCACCACCGGGGTCTCGCCGGAGGAACTGCACGAGACCGGTCTCGAACTCGGCCGGGCGCTGGACGAGGAGTACCGGCGGCTCGGTGCGGCCGTGTTCGGCGAGGACGATCCCGCTGCGGTCCGGCTGCGGATGCGCACCGATCCGTCGCTGCGCTGGCGGGACGCGGACGAGATGATCACGACCGCGTCGGAAGCGGTCGCGCGGGCCGCGGCCGCCGCGCCTGGCTGGTTCCGGCGGATACCGTCGGCCGAATGCGTCGTGCGTGCCGTGCCGGAAGCGGACGGGCCCTCCGCCGCGCAGGCGTACTACATGCCGCCGTCGGCCGACGGCAGCCGCCCCGGCGTCTACTCCACCAACACCTACCGGGTGACCGAGCGGTTCCGGTTCATCGCCGAGTCCGTCGCCTTCCACGAAGCCGTTCCAGGGCACCATTTCCAGGCCGGTGTGTCCTACGAGCTCGACGGAGTGCCGCGGCTGCGCAGGCTCGTCCCGCTCTCGGCGTTCGACGAGGGCTGGGCGCTCTACACCGAACGGCTCGCCGACGAGATGGGGCTGTACTCGGACGACGTGATGCGGCTGGGCATGGTCGCCGAAGACTCCTTGCGCGCCGCGCGGCTCGTCGTCGACACCGGACTGCACGCGCTGGGCTGGAGCCGGCAGCGATGCGTGGACTACCTCGCCGGACAGTGCGTGCTCAGCGATGTCGAGGTGCAATCGGAGACCGACCGCTACATCGAATGGCCCGGTCAGGCGCTGTCGTACATGACGGGCAGGCTGGAGATCCAGCGGTTGCGCGCCTTCGCCGAGGAGGAGCTGGGAAAGGCGTTCGACATCCGGGACTTCCACGACGTGGTGCTGAGGAACGGGCAGGTGCCGTTGCCCGTGCTCAGCGACATAGTGCGGGAGTGGGTGGCAGGCACGCGGCGCCGGGAGTGACCCCGGCGCCGCGCGAGCGAGCTCAGTCGCGCTTCGCGAGCATCGCGACTTCGGCGTCGGACAGCGGCCGGTCGTACAGCCGGACGTCGTCCACCGCGCCACGCAGGAAGTCGACCTGCTGACCGCCGTACTGGCCGCGGCCGACCACGGTGTGTCCGGTGCTCGGTGCGGCGGAGCAGGCGTTCTGTGAGGCGACCTTCTGGCCGTCGACGTACAGCGACAACGTGCCCGCCTTGGCGTCGCGGACCCCGGTCAGGTGGTACCAGCGGCCGACTTCCGGCTTCTCCGGCGACAAGGCGCGGAGGCCGACGAAGCTCATCGCCCACCGCTGATCCTGCCCGGAGTACTGCAGGAAGAACGCGCTGTCGCGGCCGGTGTCCTGGCTGACGACGGTCTGGAAGGCGCCGCTCGCTTCATCCAGCTTCGCCCACGCCGAGACCGAGTAGCTGCTCGCCGTGTCGACGAGATTCGCCCCGGTGTCGGCCTGGCCGTTGCCCGTGAAGGCCAGCGCGCCGCCTTCGATACCGCCTGCCCACTGCGTGTTGATCAGCGTGGCGTGCGCGGTGCCGACCGAGTCCTTGGCGCTGGATCCGGTGCCCTCGTTGAACTTGTAGGCGTGCACACCGGCGAGTCCCGGAGTGCCGGGACCCGGGTCGGGTGCGCCGGAACCACTGCCGTCGGCGTTACGGATGATCGCCTGGTTGACCGCGCGCACCTGCGCGAAGTCCATCTTCTTCACCTGCCTGTCGTAGGTGAAGAAACCGTTGACCTCGTGCTCGACATCGGTGATCTGCGTGTAGATCGAGCCGCTGATGCCGCAACTCTGCGCCGACGCGAGCACGTCGCGCTGGTTCTGGACGTAGCGGCTGTTCAGCGTCGCCTGGTCCTTCACCATCTCGTAGGCGTGGCCTTCGCCGAACCACATGTGGTCCTCGACTTCGAGGCCGTAGCCGCCGTGTTCGCCGTCGATCGAGATCCGCTTGGCGTCGGGCATCGGCTTCGCGGGGCCAGGGTAGGCGTGCCAGTCGATGACGTCACCCTTGCCGGAGTCGCCGAGGGAATCGCAGCAGTTGACGCCGCTGTGCGCGTTGACCAGCCGCGTCGGATCCTGGGCCTTGACGTCGTCGGCGATCTTGCCGGTGGTCTCGCGCGACCATTCGCCCCAGCCCTCGTTGAACGGCACGTAGCCGACGATCGAGGTCCAGTTCTTCTTCTGCTCCACCAGTTCCTTCAGCTCGACCTGGAACTGCCGCTGAGCGTCGGCGGGCGGGGGCCCGCCGGTGCGCATCGACGGCATGTCCTGCCAGACCAGCAGCCCGAGTTTGTCGGCGTGGTGGTACCAGCGGTCGGGTTCGGTCTTGATGTGCTTGCGGACCGTGTTGAAGCCGAGGACCTTGTGCTGTTCGAGATCGAAGCGCAGCGCCTGGTCGGTCGGCGCGGTGTAGATGCCGTCCGGCCAGTACCCCTGGTCCAAAGTGGACTGTAGGAACAGGATCTTGCCGTTGAGGGTGAAGCGGAGTTTGCCGTCGGCGCCCTTCGCGGTGCCGAATTCGCGCATGCCGAAGTAGGACGAGACCTTGTCCACGGTGCGTCGGCCGTCCTTGAGCTCGACGTCCAGGTCGTAGAGGAACGGCGAATCCGGTGACCAGAGTTTCGCCTTGGGCACCGGAAGGGAGATCGTCCCGGCAGCGGACGCCTTGCTGCGGCTGACCACCTTCCGGCCGTCGCGGACCACGGCCTCGACGGTCAGCCCGGAGTTCCCGCCGGTGTCGACGGTGAGCTTCAGCGTGGAGGACTTGAGATCGGGGACCATGCCGAGCGTGCCGATGTGCTTCGCCGCGACCGGTTCCATCCACACGGTCTGCCAGATGCCCGAAGCGCCTTCGTAGAAGATCCCGCGGTCGGGGACCAGCCGCTGCTTGCCGACGGGCTGCCAGGTCGCGTCGGCGCGATCCTCGACGCCGACGATGATCTCCTGCTCTCCCTGGGGTTTCAGCGCCGAGGCCACGTCCGCCGAGAACGCGCCGTAGCCGCCTTGGTGCGCGGCCACCTCCTTGCCGTTGACGTAGACCTTCGCCTTGTAGTCGACGGCGCCGAAGTTGATCCGGAGGGTGTTGTCTCTGCCGACGTTCCAGTTCCTGGGCACGGTGAACGTGCGCCGGTACCACATGAAGTCCTCATGCCGCTGGATTCCGGAAAGCGCCGATTCGGTGGGGTACGGGACCAGGATCCTCTCGGCGAGCTTTTCGCCGAAGGGCGGGACCTCGCCGGGGGCGGCGCCGGCGAACTCCCAGACCCCGTTGAGGTTCTGCCAGTTCTCGCGCACCAGCTGCGGCCGCGGGTACTCGGGCAACGCGTTCGAGGGCGACACCTGGTTCGTCCACGGCGTCGTCAGGCGCGGCTTGCCCATCTTCCAGCCGCTCTCCGCGGCCGTCGCGGCTCCCGGCGTCATCGCCAGGGCGGAGACCACCGCGACCGCGGTGACCAGTGATTTCCGGAAGCGTCTCGGCTTTCGGGAGCGGTGTGGTGACAACGTTGACAACATCTGCTCGACACCCTTCTCCGGGGGCGGCCGCCTCGGCGGAGGTGCGCCTCCCGCTGGACTTGTGCAGGCGTGAAACCACGACGCCGTGGCCGGGGAATCGGTGTGAGCCGGGCCACGGGCGGCCGTCAGGATGTTTTTACATCGTTGATACAACGTTGTAAAGCGTCGAAGGCCTCGAATCGGTCCTGGGTGGAAGAGCTGTCCTGTGTGTCAGGGAAGGCAGGTTTCCCGCAGCCACTCGGCGAGCTTCCGGTAGTCGGCGCTGGTCAAGCCGCGCCGGGGATCGACCCGATGCAGGAGGGCCGGTCCGGGATGGTTGCCGGACACCCAGTCGCGATCGATGTCGGAAAGCTCGTCGTCGATCCACGCGAACGGACGGTCCTGGGCGTGGTCCAGTAGAGGGCGGGTCTTCCAGTGCAGGCCGATGCGGGCGTCGAACTCGTCGGTGTCGGACGGCTCCGGCCAGTCCACCACTGGCAGGCGGGGGAGGCCGAGTCTGGGGGCGAGGGAGTCGTTGGCGTCCTGAAGCCAGGTCGTGGCCCAGATCAGCTCGCCGGGAAGAGCTTTCAGGCGCAAGCCATGCGACGGGTCGAGCCTGCCGAGAAGCGGGTTCTCGTCATCCTGCGGCGACGGTCCGAACAAGGGGTAGCTCGAAGGCTCCAGCCCGAAGGGGATGAGCGGGCCGTCGACGTCGAGGTAGATCAGAGGACCTGGGGCCACGACGGCACACGTTATCGGTGTTCGTCGTCGCGGTGCGTTGACACAATAATTGACCGATAGGTAACTTACTGGCGAGTCAGATCGGAGGGAGGCATCGATGCCGACCGAGGAGCGTTCCTGGTGGGGCTGGGGCACCACCGCCGGCGCACTGTCCAGGGAAGAGTCCGACGCACTGGTCGCCCGCACCTCGGGTGTGCTGCCCGCTCACGACTTCACCGACCACGCCCCGCCGGACCCCGCGGCGCTCGACGTCCCGGCATCGCGGATCCGTCCACCCGCGGCGCTCGCCGCGTTGTGCAGCGACCTTCCCGCCGATCGGCTGTCCCACGCCAGGGGCAAGGCGTTCCGCGATGTCGTCCGCAACCTGCTCGGACGGCTCGGCCACGTGCCGGACCTGGTCGCCCGCCCTCGCACGGAACAGGACGTCGTCGACCTCCTCGACTGGTGCACGACCTCAAGCACCCCGCTGATTCCTTACGGTGGCGGCAGTTCCGTGGTCGGCGGGGTCGAACCGAGGTTCGACGGGCCGGCGATCTCGATGGATCTCGCGGGCCTGGGTGACGTACTCGAAGTGGACACGGTCAGCCGCGCGGCCCGGATCCAGGCCGGGATCTTCGGACCGGCGCTGGAAGACCGCCTTCGCCCGCTGGGGCTGACCCTGCGGCATTTCCCGCAGTCGTTCGCCCATTCGACGCTCGGCGGCTGGCTCGCCACCCGTGCGGGCGGGCATTACGCCACCCTTGCCACGCATATCGACGATCTCACCGAATCGCTGCGTGTCGTCACACCCGCTGGGATCAGCGAATCCCGGCGCCTGCCGGGATCGGGCGCCGGCCCCTCGCCGGACCGGATGTTCCTCGGCTCCGAGGGAACGCTCGGTGTGATCACCGAAGCCTGGATGCGCCTGCAGGACCGGCCGGTCTGGCAAGTGACCGCGTCCGTCGCCTTCGAACGGCAGGAAGACGCGGTCGCCGCCACCCGCGCGGTCGCGCAGTCCGGGCTGTACCCGTCGAACTGCCGTCTGCTCGACCCGGCGGAGGCGTTCATCAACGCGGGCGCGAGTGTGGGGGGTGGCCTCCTGCTGATCGGGTTCGAATCCGCCGATCATCCGGTCGACCCCTGGCTCGACCGCGCGCTCGAAGTGACCGCGGGCCACGATGGAATCGTGAAAACCAGGCGCGGCAAGGATTCCTCCGGCCAGGACAGTGCGTCGACGTGGCGATCGTCGTTCCTGCGCATGCCCTATCAACGCGACGCACTGGCCCGCCGCTCGCTGATCGTGGAGACGTTCGAAACCGCGTGCACGTGGGACGGCTTCCCGGAATTCCACGACGCGATCACTTCGGCAGCCCGTGCCGCGATCGACGAGGTGTGCGGCGGTGCCGGTGTCATCACCTGCCGCTTCACCCATGTCTACCCCGACGGTCCCGCGCCCTACTACGGGATCTACGCGGCCGGGCGCTGGGGGAGCACGGTCGAGCAGTGGGACGAGATCAAGGCAGCCGTCTCCGAGGCGATCGCGGCCCATGGCGGCACGATCACCCACCACCACGCCGTCGGCCGCGACCACCGGCCCTGGTACGACCGGCAGCGTCCCGACCCGTTCGCCGCCGCGCTCGACGCCGCCAAGTCCGCCCTCGACCCGGCGGGAATCCTCAATCCCGGGGTGCTGCTCCGCTGACCGGCGAGCGGACGAACGAGGTCAGCAGCGTGGTGAACCGCATGGCAGCCAAGGACAACGTCCGCCCCGCCATGGTCTGCACCTGGGCTTCGCGCTTGCGGAACACGGCGTTGTCGAGCAGGACATAGGCCACTCCTTCGGTGGCGGCGTCCTCCTCGATGTCACCCAGCCCGCCCACGAGCGTGATTCCGCCGCCGCGGCGGACGAACTCGTACTTCGGGCTCAGTTCGTTGCACACCAGCACCGGATGAGCTGTGAGGTTCTCGATCCTGGCGGCGATGTCGAACAGGTCGCGCAGGCTCTGCCCCGGCGTCGGCAGTGCGAGCGGGTGTACGCACAGTTCGGCGAGCCCCACGGAGTCGCGGCTGGTGAGCGGGTGATCGAGCGGGACGATCGCGTACACCGGGACGACGACCGCGCTTTCGACACGCACACCGTGCTGAGGTCCCGTCGCGAACGTGACGGCGACGTCGGCCGCGCCCTCCAGAACCCGCCGCGTCGCCTCCTCCCTGGTCACGACGTCGATGTGGAACGTGACGTCGTGGTCGCGCCGGAAAGTCGCGATCGCCCGCGGGACGACACGGCGGGCGAATCCCTCGGAGCAGGCGACCGTGAGGGACCGGGCGTGCAGGCCGCGGCCGGTGCGGAGTTCGTCGACGAGAACGGCCGATTCGGCCTCGCTGCGGCGGACGTGGTCGAGCAGCCGGTTCCCGGCCTCGGTCGGCACCATGCCACGCGGATGCCGGACGAACAGCGGTACCCCGATGCCTGCTTCGAGTTTGGCGATCTGACGGCTGATCGCCGAGGGCGCCACCGTCAGTTCCGTCGCCGCCTCGGACACCGAACCGGTGCGGGCGACTTCGAGGAAGTACGTCAACGCGATCGGCAGCAGTCGCATCAGGTCTCCGCAGGTTTGCCTCAATGAGAACGCGGAGCACAGTAAACGGCAATGGTCAGGGTACACAAACCGACTTACGCTCCTCAGCGATACTCGACGAGCGAATCGGGAGATACCGTGGCGATCCCTGCAGGACTGGTCTCGAAAGCCCGGGAGCACGTCGACTCGGGTGCGTTCTTCGCCGAGCTCGCCGACCTTGTCCGGTATCCGACTGTGAGCGATCATCCGAGCGGCCGCGTTGCCATCAAGGCATATCTGGACGAGGTGCTGACCCCGGCGCTGACCGCGCTCGGCTGTTCCGTGGCGACCCGGCCCAATCCCGACCCGGCCGGCGGCCCGTTCCTGATCGGAACCCGTATCGAGTCGCCGGAGCTGCCGACACTCCTGTGCTACGGCCACGCCGACGTCGTCGACGGGCACGAGGGCCGGTGGAGCGAAGGCCGGGACCCGTGGACGCTGACCGCCGACGGCGAGCGCTGGTACGGCCGCGGCTCGGCGGACAACAAGGGACAGCATCTGATCAATCTGACCGCGCTCAGGCTGCTCCTCGCCGAGACGGGTTCGCTCGGGTTCAACCTCAAGTTCCTGTTCGAGACCGGGGAGGAGATCGGTTCGCCCGGTCTCGACGAGTTCGTCGCGGCGAACCGGGAGGCGCTGAGCGCCGACGTCCTCGTCGCGTCCGACGGTCCGCGCCTGGACGCGGCGACACCGACGTTGTTCCTCGGCGCGAGGGGCAGTGTCCGCATCGCCCTCGACGTGGATCTCCGTCCCGACGCCTACCACTCGGGGAACTGGGGCGGTGTCCTGCGCAATCCCGCCACCACCCTCGCCGGGGCGATCGCCTGTCTCGTCGACGGGCACGGCCGCGTCCAGGTGCCGGAACTCCTGCCGCCAGGACTCCCGGACAGTGTCCGCGCGGCGCTCACCGCGCTCCAGATCGGGAACACGCCAGGGGATCCGGCGCTGGACGAGGGCTGGGGTGACACCGGGCTGACCGCGGCCGAGCGGCTGTACGGCTGGAACACCCTCGAAGTCCTCTCGCTGGGCGCGGCCGACATCGAGCGGCCGGTCAACGCCATCCCCGGCCGCGCCCGCGCGATGCTGCAACTGCGCTACGTCGCGGGCACCGACGTCGACCGCGTGGGCGAGGCGATCACGAAACACCTTGCCGCGCATGGATTTTCGATGGTCGACGTGACCGCCGAAGGCAGCTTCCTCGCCAGCCGCACCCCCGTGGACGACCCGTGGGTCGGCTGGGCGAAGGGCGTCCTCGACGAGGTTTCCGATCGTCGGGTGGCGATCCTGCCGAGTTTCGGAGGGGGACTGCCGAACCACGTTTTCACCGACCTGCTCGGCCTTCCGACGCTGTGGCTGCCGCACTCCTATCCCGGTTGCCTGCAGCACGCGCCCGACGAACACCTACTCGCGCCGATCGCGCGAGAGGGGCTCGTCCTCGCCACGGCGCTGTTCCACGCGCTCGGGCGGCGAGGCGAGGAAGCATGATGAGCGACCAGACGATGGCCAAGCCGCGCACGCCGTCGTCCACGCGACGCGCGATCGCCGCCGCGACCATCGGCAACGCGCTCGAATGGTTCGACCTCGCCGTGTACGCGCTCATGGCGGCCTACATCGGCAAGACCTTCTTTCCCGGCGGGAACGCTGCCGTCCAGCTCGTCCAGGCGTACGCGGTCTTCGGCATCACATTCCTCGTACGCCCGCTCGGCGGTCTAGTGCTCGGCGCCTACGCCGACCGGTTCGGCCGCAAGAAGGCGCTGGTGCTGACCATCTGGCTGATGGTCGCCGGGACGTTCCTGCTCGCGGTGATGCCGGGATACGCGACGATCGGTTTCCTCGCCCCGGTCGGCGTGATCGTCGCCCGGCTGATCCAGGGCTTCGCCGCGGGCGGGGAATTCGGGGCGGCCACGTCGTTCCTGATCGAACAGGACGATCGCCGCAAGGGATTCCTCGGCAGTTTCCAGTTCGCCAGCCAGGGTTTCGCGACGCTGTTGTCCGCCGGGTTCGCCGCCGGGCTGACCGCCGCACTGAGCGCCGACGCGATGACGTCGTGGGGCTGGCGGATCCCTTTCATCTTCGGACTGCTCGTCGGCCCGGTCGGCTACTACATCCGGCGTCACGTCGACGAACCCGCGGCCGAGCAGGCGGATAAGCCGAAGTCACCGCCCGTGCGGACACTGTTCCGCTTCCATTGGGGCGGCCTGCTGATCGCCGGCGGAACGCTGGTCGTCTCGACCTCGCTGAACTTCATCCTGCAGTCGCTGCCGACGTTCGCGATCAAAAACCTTGGTATGGACGACTCGCTGTCGTTCGTCGCTCTGATGATCACCGCCGCCATCCTGACCGTCGTGACGCCGATCATGGGCCTGCTCACCGACCGGCACGGCCGTATCAAGATCATGATCGCGGCCGCGGTGGTGATCGGGGCCGGTGTCGTGCCGTTGTATCTGTGGGTCACGACCTCGCCGTCGTTCCTGACCCTCACGATCACGATGACGATCCTGGGGCTGTTGAAGGCAACCTACTTCGGCGCGCTTCCCTCGGTGATGGCGGACGTCTTCCCCACGCACATCAGGGCGACGGGCCTTTCGTTCGCCTACAACGCGACCGTCGGGATCTTCGGCGGTTTCACGCCGACCATCGCGACCGCGATGATCGCGGCCACGGGGTCGCCGGTTTCGCCTGGGTACTACCTTCTGGCGACCGCGTCGCTGAGCATCGTCGCGCTGGTCGCGGCGAACCGGCGCCACGGGATTCGCTGAATTCGAGGGAAAGACGGGCGCTGACACGACAAGATGTGGTCAGCCGGTCATGCGTTCGCCGAGTCGGCGCGCCAGGTCGGCCAAAGCGTCGCCGGGGATGTCCGAATGGCCGCGTGCGGGATCGAACACCGCGACCTGCTGCTGGTTCGTAGGGAACGCCAGGCGGCAGGGGCACGAGGTGCCAGTGGACGCGCCGGTTGGCCAGGTACTCATCGACGGTGAAGTCGCCGACAGTGTGCTCGCGGTGCTCGACCGGGGCAGGTCCGGTGGGCGAGATCAAGATAGGCATCGGCTTGCCACGGAGAACGGGTGGTCATGCCGTCCATATTTACGTGATCTCGCCTTGCGGTGATTTCGGAATCGGGGCACGCCGAGGGGCCCGTCGCCGGTGGTGGCGGGCTTCTCGGGTTCAGCGGCGGAGTGTTTGTAGCGGGTCCAGGTATTGGGGTGGGATGAATTCGGGGCGTCCGTCGGTGGCCATCCGTACTGCCCAGCCGGATTGTCCGTGGATGACCATGTGGTGGTAGCGGCAGAGCAGGCAGAGGTTGGTGAGGTCGGTGTCGCCGAGTTCGCTCCACGGCAAGAGGTGGTGGGCTTCGCAGTGTTTGGGTTTGCGGTGGCAGCCGGGGAAGGCGCATCCGTGGTCGCGGATGTTCAGTGCTCGTCGTTGGCCGGGGGTGACGGTGCGGGCGGCGCGGCCGATGTCGAGGGGTTCACTCTCGGTCCCGAGAACCGCGGGGATGATTTTGGCGTCGCAGGCCAGCATCCGGGCGTGGCGTGCGGTGATCTGGGAGACCTCGTCGACACAGGCGGCCCCTAGTCCGGAGGTCAGGGTCTCCAGGGGGATGGTGACGACGATGGTGGTGCGGTCGCCGGACAGGGTGGGGGCTTTGTCGTTGGTCATGGCGTAGTGGATGGCGTCGAAGAGTGCGTCGCCGTGGCGTTCGCCGGGGGTGCGGGGGTCGCGGTTGCCGTCGTGGTCGGTGGGTCTTCGTTGCCCCCAGGTGTCGAAGAGGGCTTGAGCGCGGGCGCCGAATTCGGGGTCGAGGAGGCCGTTGAGTCGCCACCAGCCGTCGTCGCGTTTCCGCAGATGGACCTCGCGTGAGGGTGGTTTCAGGTCTTCGTCTTTCGGCTCGTTCCCGTCGGGATCCAGGCGCGCCAAGAGTTCCGCGCCACCGTTGATGATCTCCTGGGGGCCGGCGTGGCGGGCCAGGTTCACCAGGATCTGTTCCGCGCCGGACCGGTCCTCTTCTGATGCCTCGGCGGGGGTTTTTTTCAGTACCGCCAGGAGTGGGTCGAGGTGCTGGTGCCCGAGTTCCCCTTCGGCCGCAGCGGCTCCGGCGATGGGGGCGAAAGCAGGGGCGGGGGTGCCGTCCAGGTTTCGGCTTTCGTTCACCGCCAACGCGCGCGCCACGGTATCGCGGGCTTCTTTGGGGCTGATGCGGGCGGTTTCGGCGAACCAGCCCGCGGTCGAACCATGCCCGAAGAGTTCCATCGGACCGCGGGACTCGATCTCCGTCAGGAACTGCCCGACCTCAGCCAATGCCTGTCGTGCCACCGACAACCGCTCGACCACGCCGTGCGCGAGCTCGCGCGCACCGGCACGCCACAACTCCTGTGGCGGTTCGAGGATTCGCTGGCTGGACACCCGGCCATAATACCACCGAATCGAACAGGCATTCGAGTCGAAAGGCGTTTTCCCGAAAGTGTATTGAGCCTTTTTCATCTTGGTTAGGTGAGGTTGTGTCCGAGGTGAGGATGGCTTTGCCTAGTGCGGTGACGCGGTGGGTGCTGGTGAGTACACGCCAGTGTTTGAGGGTGGCGAACCCGCGTTCGCCTCGGCCGTGTACCGCTGCCAGTGCTTTGCTGGCGTCTTTGCAGGTGGGTCCGAGTTGGTGTTTGGGCTGGTGAGAGGTTCGGTGGTTTTGTGCGGGGCGATCACTCCGTATGCGATGTTGTCGTAGTCGCTGTCGGCCAGTAGTCGGAGCCCGGCCTGGTTGGCCAGGTCGCAGATGTCCTGGCGGCGGGCGGTGGTGGTGTCGTTGGTCGCGCCGGGTAGTCCGTCGGAGATCCACAGCAGCCGGCTGTAGGGGTTGGTGAGGGCTTGCAGGTTGATGCCGTGGTGGCGGTGTTTGCCGGAGTAGTAGGGCTTGTTCGCGGCGCCGCGGTCGGTGCGGATGACGGTGCCGTCGAGGATGGCGTAGTTGTTGTGGCTCCAGGCGAGCTGCCACAACGCGGCGGTCAGGGACGGGGCGCGCTGGGCGAGCAGGTTGATGACTTCGTGCAGGTAGCGGCACACCGTGGCCACGCCGATGCGGAATCCGGCAGCCAGGCGGGCGTAGGTGTCGCCGTTGCGCAAGTGGGCCGGCACGAGCAGGGCCTGACGCTGGCAGGACAGTCGGCGCTAGCCCGACCCGATCGCGCGCCGGTGTTCCCGGATGATCCGGGCCAACTCGGCCGATGTCTGGCTGGACAACGTGATCGCCGACGGGTAAGACAACACAGCGAAGCTCCTGGCAGTGCATGGTTCTTGGTCGTTCCACGCATCTACCAGGAGCTTCGCCATACCCAGCACACCAACACGCCCTCACCAACCCAAACCAGGTTGGAAAGGCTCATTGAAGACAGTTCACCTTTATTGATGCGCTAATGACACTTGCGGGTGATAGGGGCGCAACGACCCCGCGGCGTATGAGGCTGACCTGCGCTCGATCCTTCGAGTTTCGTTAGCCTCTGGTCGTGCGTTCGCCGTACCGCCGTGCGCGTGGCGAGACTGACCTGCGGCGATTTCACAGTTCCCGCAGTAGATAACGCTGCAGCTTTCCGCTCGCATTACGCGGCAAGGCTTCGATGAAGCGCACGCGCCGTGGGTACTTGTACGGCGCCGCGGTCGCTTTCGCGTGGTTTTGCAGTGCCCGCGCCAGGTCCGTGCCCGGGTCGGCGCCGGGACGCGGGACGACGAACGCCGTGACGACCGAACCGCGGTCGGGGTCCGGCGTGCCGATGACGGCGCATTCGTCCACGTCCGGATGGGTGAGCAGGACTTCCTCGACCTCGGGCGCGGCGATGTTGTAACCGGACGAGATGATCATGTCGTCGCTGCGGGCGACGAACCGGAAGTAGCCGTCGGCGTCGCGGACGTAGGTGTCGCCGGTGATGTTCCAGCCGCCGCGCACGTAGTCCTGCTGGCGCGGGTCCTCGAGATAGCGGCAGCCGGTGGGGCCTCGCACCGCCAGGAACCCGGGAGTGCCGTCGGGAACGGGTGAGCCGTCGATGTCGAGAACGGCCGCTTCGTAGCCGGGTACTACCTTCCCGGTCGCGCCGGGACGTGCGGTGTCGTCGGCGGCGGAGATGAACACGTGCAGCATCTCGGTGCTGCCGAGGCCGTCGATGAGCGGCCGTCCGACGATCTCCCGATACCGCTCGGCCACGGGAGCGGGAAGCGATTCGCCGGCGGAGACGGCCCGGCGCACTCCGGTCAGGAGTCGTCCTTCGCCGGCGTTCAGAATCGCGCGATACGCGGTCGGGGCGGTGAAGAGGACCGTGACGCCCTTGTCGGCGACGATGGCGGCGAGTTCCGCCGGAGTGGCGCGTTCGACCAGAAGCGTGGCCGCGCCCGCACGCAAGGGAAAGACCAGGAGGCCGCCGAGGCCGAAGGTGAACGCCAGCGGTGGCGTGCCGCAGAAGAGATCGCCGGACGTCGGGCGCACGATGTGCCGGGAGAACGTGTCGGTGATCGCGAGCAGGTCGCGATGGAAGTGCATCGTCGCCTTCGGGGATCCCGTCGTGCCCGAGGTGAAAGCCAACAGGGCGACGTCGTCGGCCGCGGTCGGGACGTCGGCGAACGTGGGCGGATGTCGCTCCGCACGGGCGGCCAGATCCGTTCCGTACGACACGACGGGCAGATCGGCCGGGAGTTCGTCCAGCAGGCGTTCGTCGCAAACGGCGAGTGCGGGCTTCGCGCGGCCGACGATCTTGTCGAGTTCGGCACGCCGCAGCATCGGCATCGTCGTGACGGCCACCGCGCCCGCCTTGAGCACGGCCAACCAGGCCACCGCGAGCCACGGGGTGTTGGTGCCCCGCAACAGCACCCGGTCTCCGGGAACCACCCCGAAATCGGTGACCAGGACGTGGGCGACGCGGTTGGCGCGGGCCAGGACTTCGCCGTATGTCCACGTTTCGGCGAGGGAAAGCAGGCAGGGCCTGTCCGGACCGAAGCGCGCCACGGTGTCGTCGAGCAGTGCGGTCGCGGCGTTCAGCCTGTCGGGATACCGCAGTTCCGGCAGGTCGAACACGAACTCCGGCCACTGCCCGGCGGGCGGCAGCCGGTCACGGCAGAACGGGTCGACGTGCGCGCTGGGAGAAAGCCTCATTGTCGCCGCTCCTCGGTCCGGCCCCCTCCCGCGAAGGTAGCACTTGTTACGACCGTCGAGAAGACGCGATGAAGCTCAGGGGACGAGGTCGGCCACGGCTCGATGCAAAGTGGCGCGCACGGTCTCGGCGTCATCGAGGTTGCCGCCGTGAAGCGCGCCGTCGCGGAGAAGGACGAGAGTGCGAGCGGCGTGGTCCGGGTCGGCGTGGCTCGCGTCGCGAGCCAGGTCGCGAAGGACGCCGAAGAACCAGTCCCGGTGGTCGTCGATGACCTGGCGGACCTGGTGTTCGGGATCGGGGTATTCGGCCGCGGCGTTGAGGAACGGGCAACCGCGGAAGTCGTCGTCGAGCGTCCGGTCGCCGATGATGCCCAGCGCGGCGAGCAGCGCTTCGCGGGCGGATCTTTCGCTGGTCACCGCGTCGACGCCCGCGCGGATCCGCTCGCTCGTGGTGCTCAGGTAGGCGGCGACGAGGTCGTCCTTGGTGGGGTAGTGGCGGTAGAACGTCGCCCTGGTCACGGCCGCCTCGGAGACCAGGCGCTCCACGCCGACGGCATGGATGCCCTCGGCGTAGAAGAGCCGTGACGCTGTCTCGAGCAGCCGGATCTTCGGATGTACGTCCCGGTCGACAGTCGGCATCCTCCAACCCTAGAGAAAGAACGGTCATTCCACCAGGTCGCCTTCGTCACGTTGCGGAAGCTCGTCCGGGCAAGCATTGTTCAGGAAGAAAGACCGATCGTTCTCCCTGACTTGAAGGAGCCACCATGACCAACCAGAAGCCTGCCATCGTCCTGGTCCACGGTGCTTTCGCCGACTCGTCCAGCTGGAACGGCGTCGTCCCGAAGCTGCGTGAGCAGGGCTATCGGGTGCTGGCCGCGTCGAACCCGCTGCGCGGCATCGAGTCCGACGCGGACTACGTCGCGGACGTCGTCAACGGCGTGGACGGCCCCGTGGTGCTGGCCGGGCATTCCTACGGCGGCGTGGTGATCAGCCGCGTGGCCACCACCGCGCCGAACGTCAAGGCGCTCGTCTACATCGCCGCCTTCCAGCCGGAGGCGGGGGAGAGCGTGTTCGAGCTGTCCGGCCGGTTCGAAGGCGGCAAGCTCGGCCCGGACACCACGAACGTCCTGGCTTCCCAGGGCGAGCTGTCGATCAAGCCCGAGAACTTCTCGGACGTGTTCGCGGCCGACGTTCCCGCGGAGACCGCCGACGTCATGGCGGTCACCCAGCGTCCGGTCACCGAGCGCGCGCTCGCCACGCCGTTCGACGGCGAGCCTGCCTGGAAGAACCTGCCGTCGTGGGCGCTGATCGCCGAGCAGGACCACGCGATCCCCGCCGCCGCGCAGGCGTTCATGTCCGAGCGCGCCGGCTCGGAGGTCACCAGGACCGACGCTTCGCACGCCGTCTCGGTCTCGCGGCCGGACGTCGTCGCGGAGGTCATCCTCGCGGCGGCAGCCAAGGTCGCCTGACCTCGGTCGCTTGACAGCGGAAACCTCCCCGGAGAGACTGCTAAAGCGTTTTTGCAGTCTCTCCGGGGAGAACCACGTGAAGGTCTTGGTGCTCGATTCGAGTCCGCGTCGTGAGGGCAATTCCTGGGCCCTCGCCCAGGCTCTGGCCAAAGGGGCGGAGGAAGCGGGACACGCGGTCGGCTTCGTCCGCCTTTCCGATTTCGTCGAGTCGCCGCTGGGGGACTGTCGCGACTGCCGGCTGAGCGACCGGTCCTGCGGCATCGCGGACGGCTACGAGCGACTGCTGTTCGACCACGTGCTCCCGGCGGACGCGATCGTCTACGCGACACCACTGCATTGGTACGGCATGACCGGTCGGCTGAAGTCCTTCTTCGACCGGCTTTTCTGCTACACCTCCGGCAGTTCGCCGCATACCGCAGAAGTCGTGCCCGGGCTGATGCACAAACGCGCCGCCGTGCTGATCTCCTGCGAGGAGAGCTACCGCGGCGCGACACTCGGGCTCGAAGCCCAGTTCCAGGAACTCGCCCGGTACCTGCGGCAGGACCTCGCCGGGATCGTGGTCGGGGTCGGCAACAGCCGGGGCGAGGTGGAGTGCGATCCCGCCCGGCCGCTGGAGGCCGCGGCGGACCTCGGACGTAGGCTGGGCGACGCCAACGTCACCGACTATCGGCTGGACACCGACCGGCCGAACCGCGTTTGGGGACCGCCCGTGGAGGCCTGAGTGTCGCCGACCATCCGTGACGTCGCCGCGGCCGCGGGGGTCTCGATCACCACCGTCTCGCATGTGCTGAGCGGGCAGGGCCGGATCTCCGAAGAGACCCGGCAGCGCGTCGCGCGGGCGGCGGCCGAACTCGGCTACCAGGCCAGTGTGCACGCACAGCAGCTGGTCACCCGGCGCAGCCGCACCTTGGCGATCCAGCTCGCGAACTCGGTCGACGCCGGCAGCGCGTGCGCGCTCGTGCCCAACTCGGACTACTTCCTCGAAGTCCTCAACGGGGCGGCCGAAGTGGCGTCGAAACGGTCGTACGCCTTGCTCCTGACGCCGAGGGAAGCCGACCTCGACCGGCTGAACGCCTTCGCCGTCGACGGCGCGATCCTGGTGGATCCCCGTGGGGACGAGCCGTTCTTCGCGACCGGCTGGTGCCGTGACCGGCCGCTGGTGACCGTCGGACGCCCGATGGCGGCGCCGTGCCCGGTGCCGGTCGTCGTCGACAACGACCTGGTCGCGGCCGCGCGGCTGATGCTGGATCACTTGGCGGACAACGGTTACAAGCGTCCGGCGATGATCACCACCGACACCCGCCGCTCCTACGCGGCGGACCTGGTCGCGGGATACCGGGGCTGGATGGAGGCCCGGGGCCTGGAGCCGATGGTGGCCGAGATCGACGAACCGCCGACCACCGAAGGCACGGCGGAGGCGCTGGGCAGGCTGCTCGACCGGCGGGTGTGCCCCGACGCCGTGTTCACGACGTCGGAGAACCTCGCCCTCGGCGTCCTCCACGAGGCCCGTCGCCGCAGGCTCGCGGTGCCCGGCGCGCTCGGGATCTGCAGTGCGGTCGACAGCGGATCGCTCCGGCTCACCTCACCGCAGGTGACCGGCATGTTCGTGTATCCCCGCGAGGCGGGCGGCAGCGCGGCCACGGCGTTGATGGACCTCATCGAGGGGAAGGCGTCCGACGGCGAGCCGCGCCGGATCGAAGTCCCCGTGCGTTTGAACGCGCGGGAATCCACCGCTCCTCGGCGCGGGGGGTCGTGAGTGGCAATGAGGGTTAGAACCCGAATCGTCACTCACGACCCCCCGCGCAAAGTTCGGCCCAAATCAGGCACCGCTGTCTCGAAGGTGTCCTTTATGGACGGTCGAGACCGGCACGGTGCCGACGCCTTGTCCGCTTGAAGTACCTGAAGGACGCCAACCCCCACCGCTAAGAACTCCGGCACTCCGCGACCGGCGTGTCCCCGCCGTCTTCGCCGGTGGTCGCGATGAAGCCGAAGGTGGTCGTCCCGCCGGCGGGGAGGACCGCGTTCCAGTCGGCTTCGGACACCCGCACGCGATCGCCGTCCTGTGCCAGGGAACCGTTCCACAGATTGGCGATGCGGGTGCCGGGCGGCAGGGTCCAGCTGACCTCCCAGCCGGTGAGCCGGGTGTCCTGGGAGTTCCGCACGGACACGCGGATCTCCGAGCCGCCGGGCCAGCGATTGGCCACCTCGTACCGCGCTTCGCACACCGGTTTCGCGGCGGGAGTGGTCGCGATCGGTGCCGCCTGCGGAGCCTCGGGCGCGTCGCCGTCGAACAGGAGGACGCCTGCCAGCACACCGCTCGCCACGACCACACCGCCCGCGATGGCGAACGGCAGGCGTGAACGACGAGTGGGCGCGGGAAGCCGTTTGGTGCCGGACAGGATCGCCGGACGGCCGTCGGCGACGGCGGCGAGCATCCGCTCGGCTTCGGCCATGTCCGGCCGTTCCAGTGGATCGCGCCGGAGCATCCGCAGCAGGACGTCCGTGAGCGGGCCGGTGGACCGCGGCGCGGTGATCTCGCCGCGGGCGACTCGTTTGAGGAGGGCGATCTGGTTGCCGTCGGTGCCGAACGGCGGCGCGCCTTCCAGCGCGGTGTACAGCGTGGAGCCGAGGGAGAACACGTCCGACGGATAGCCGGGCTCCTCGCCGTCAGCGACCTCGGGGGAGAGGAACGCGGGTGTGCCGACGACGAGACCGTCGCCGGTCATCGTCCCTTCGCCCGTGGCGTGGGACAGGCCGAAGTCGGCGATCTTCGCTTGCCCGTCCTCGGTGATCAGGATGTTGTTGGGGGTGACGTCCCGGTGCAGGATGCCGTCCTCGTGCGCGGCGGCCAGCGCCGAGGCGATCTGCGCGCCGAGTTCCGCCACCCGGCCCGCTGGGAGCGGGCCGTCGTCCGCGAGGAGTTCCGTCAGCGGCCGCGACGACAGGAACTCCATGATCAGATAAGGGGTTCCGTCCTGTTCGACGACGTCGTAGACGGTGACGGCGTGCGGATGCTTGAGCCGCGCGGCGACCCGGGCCTCCCGCATCGCGCGCACGATCGACCGGAACGGCGCGTCACCCGGCGAGTTGTCCGGCAGCAGCTGTTTGACCGCGACCGTGCGGTCGAGCCGCTCGTCCCGCGCCTGCCACACCACGCCCATCGCGCCCCGGCCGACCTTGTGCTCCAGCCGGTAACGACCGGCGATGATGGCGTTCCGGTTCACGGGGCAACTGTATCCGTTAAGAAAGCTTGGCCTCCTCGACCGGCGAACCGGCCGTCGCGAGCCAGGCCTCGGCGAGCAGGCGGTGGCCGAGCGGGCTGGGGTGGACGCCGTCCGGGGCCAGTGTCGCCGCCCCGTGTTCGGCCGCCGCGCGCGGCATGAACAGATCCGCGCGGATCAGCCGCGCGCCGAATTCGGTGGCCACTTCCAGCGCGACTTCGATCCGAGGTGCCAGATCGGCCACCCAGTCATGTTGCTCCGGCTCCACCGGTAGCAGGAACGGCGTGATCACGTACAACTCGGCAGGCAGGTGCTGCCGAGCGTCGGCCAGCAGCCGGGTGTAGGCGGCGCGGAACTTGTCGATCGGGCTCGGCAGGCCGCGGTCGAAGGTCCGCCAGGTGTCGTTGATGCCGATCTTCACCGTCAGCACCGTCGGACGCGCCGCGAGGACGTCGGTGGTCCAGCGGGCTTCGAGGTCGTAGATCCGGTTGCCGTTGATGCCCCGGTTGATCACTTCCGGCCCGTCACCGAGGAGATCCGCGATCTGCCGGACATAACCCTTGCCCAGCGACGCCGGATCGGTGCGATCGCGGCTGGAGTCGGTGATGGAGTCGCCGGCGAAGAGCAACCTGTCGGCTTCGGTGAACCTCACGCGGCCGCCTCGATCAGCTTCCGCAGCGAGTCGGCCTCACCGGGGATCAGGTCCGGATCGTTGTCCGGGACGAATTCCAGCAGCGCGTCGAGCTGCCGCCCGGTCTTCGCGAGCAGGCCGAACGCCCTCGTCCACAGGTCCGCCCGGAAGGTCAGCGGATGCCGCTCGTTGCTGGGCCACCACGAGAAGACGTGCACCGCGCGCACGTGGTCGAGCACCAGTTCCAGTCCCGCCAGCGCCTGGTCGTCCGGCAGGTCCTGCGGCGGTTGCCAGTAGGTGCCGAGATTGTCGCGGCCGACCTCTTCGAGCAGCCGGACGGTCGATTCCGCGGTGTCGGTCAGTGTCCCGCCGTGGAATTCCAGCGCGACCTCCAGACCGTGGTCGTTCGCGACGTCGGCGGCCTCGCGGAGACCGGTGACGACCTGCGCGCGTTCGTCGGGGTCGACGTCCTCGGAGCCCGCTTTGCCGGCCCACACGCGGATCCGCGAGGCGCCGAGCCGGACCGCGGTGGCGGCGATCTCGCCGAACTTCCCGGCTTCGGCCGGGGTGGCGCGGAAGTAGGAACCGTAGGAGTCGCAGGTCAGCCCGTGCCGTGCCATGGCTTCGAACGCGCGCTCGGCCGCCCAGTCGTCGTCAGGGCGCACGTGGACGTCGGCGCCCCACTCGATCACCCGCAGCCCCGCTTTCTCGGCACGGCGCGCGACCTCGTCGGCGTCCAGCCGCCGCAGCGTCACCGAACACAGTCCCGGGCGGATCATTTTCCCTCCAACGGTTGAGTGCTTTCGCGCAGCACGACCTCACCGGTGATCGGCTTGACACGAGGACCGGCCGCGCGGTCGTCGAGGATGAAATCGAGCGCCTGTTCGCCCATACGCTCGATCGGCACCCGCACAGTCGACAGCGAAGGCCTTATGTCGCGCAAGGTAATAATGTCGTCGAAGCCGGCGATCGCGATCTGCGCGGGGACCAGCAGCCCGCGGTCGCGGCAGGCGGCCATCGCACCGACGGCCATCACGTCGTTGACCGCGAAAACACAGCCGCGGAAGCCGTTCTCGATCGCACGCACCATCGCCGCGTAGCCGCCGTCGCGGGTGAATTCCGCGCGCAGCACGTGGTTCTCGGGCAGGGGGACGCCGTGCCGGGCGAGTCCGTCACGGAAGCCGAGTACGCGATCCCGCGACGTCAGCAGGCCGGGCGGCCCGGCGAGCACGAGGAAGTCCCGATGCCCGAGCGCGGCGAGGTTGTCCGCCAGATCCGCCGCCCCGGCCCGGTTCTCCAGCATGACGGTGTCGAACGGCAGTTTCCGCTGGCCGATCACGACGACTTGACCGTCGGCGGCCTCGAACGCCTTGAGTTCCTTGGTCAGATTCCGTTGCAGGGCACTGTCTTCGTTACGCGACCCGGCCAGGATGACCGCTCGCGCCCGTTGCCCGCGCAACGTGGTGACGTACTCGAGTTCCTTCTCCGGATGGTTTTCCGTGCTCGCGATGGTGACGGTCAGCCCGTGCCGCGCCGCCACGCGCATCACCCCGGACGCGATCGAGGAGAAGTACGGGTCGACGATGTCGTGCACCAGCAGCCCGACGACGTTGCCGCGGCCGCGGGCCATCGCCTGCGCGGGCACATTCGCCGTGTACTGCAACCGTTCCGCGGCCCGCAGTACCGATTCGCGCAGCGTTCCGCTGACCTGTCTGGTGCCGCCGTTGAGCGCCCTCGACGCCGTCGCGAGCGACACGCCCGCCTCACGGGCGACATCGGCCAGGGTAGCCGAACCCGCGGCGCGCTGCGGCATGGTTCCTCCTCGATCGTGCGGTGGGCTCACGCCGGCGTGGGCTGACGCCGGCGTGAGCCCGGTTCGCTACGGAGCGCCGGGGCCGACGTCCGCGGTGGTGAGCGGCCGGTTGGCGATGGCGGCCGTCGAGTACTCGTCGGCACCGACGTCACGCAAACTGCCGCGAGCCTGCCCGTCGATGTCCAGCGTGACCGGCGCGGTCGACAGGGTCGCCGCGTCGATCGCGGGGCTGCCCGCGGCGAGCCGCGAGACACCGTCGCTGCCCTGCACGAGCTTCGGGTCGACCCGGCGGAAGGTGCCGGCCGGGATGTTGCCGTTCCCGCCCGAGCCCCACAGGATGTTGCCCGACCACGTGAAGTTGCCCGTGGTGCTCATCGCGACCAGGTCACCGTTGCTGCCGACGAAGAGATTGTCCGAAATCGTGCAGTCGCGCGGTTCGATCGTCCGTTTGGTCTCGCCGGCGAGTGTGCCGCTGTTGTTCAGCAGCGTGTTGTGCGCGATGAGCACGCGGTCCGCCGCGTCGTTGCCGCGCCGTGATTCCTTTGACTCACCAGGGAAGTGGTCGCGGACGCTGCCGCTGCCGACGACCAGCGCGCTGCCGGACACTCCGGCGACGTAGTTGTTGAGGATCTTGTGGTCGTTGCCGTAGATCCGGATGCCTTCCTTGCCGCCGAGGATGAAGTTGGATTCGACGAGGGTCTTGTTTCCGTGGCGGAGCACGATGCCGCCCTTGCTGTTCCGGATGGTGTTGTTGCGGATGAAGTTGCCCGACGACTTGACCGAGATCGCCTCCGGGTCGCCGTTCGCGCGTTCGAACAGGTTGAACTCGATCTTGGCGCCGGCGGTGGTGAGCGCGCGGGGGCTGACGCCGAGCCGGATCGGCTCGCCGCCGTTGTCACCGGGGAAGGTGTGGTCGGAGAAGTAGTTCCGGAAGACTTCGACGTCCGCCGCCATCTTGTCCTCGTCCGCACCCTCGATGCAGAGCATGACGCCGAGTGTCGTCTTGTGGTGGAAGTGGTTGCGGTCGATCTTGCTGTTGTCGGCGCGGACCATCACCCAGTGCAGGTCGGGGAGGTCGGCGAACTGGAGATCGTTGCGGGTCAGCCGGATCCGCGAGCAGTTCGCCGGGATCTCCAGCGTGGTGCTCTGGCGGAACTTGAACCCGCTGATCGTGACGCCGGTGGAGTCGTCGAAGACGAAGCTCTGCTCACCGTTGAGCGTCACCCCGCCGCGGGACTGGGCGACGATGGTGATCGGCTGGTCCTTCGTGCCGCGCCTGCCCTTGATGCTGATCGGCTTGCCCGTGGGCACGGTGTACGTGCCGTTGTTCACGGTGATGACGGCACCGGGGCCTGCCTTGTTGATCGCGTTCTGCAGTTCGGTCAGCGAACTGACGTTCAGCGCGCACAGCCCCTGCGGTTTGGCCGACGCCGTGCCCGCGGTGACCCAGGGGACGGTGATCAGCGCGGCGCCGAGGGTGGCGCCGCTGAGGAACCTTCTGCGATCCATGATGCCTCCGTGCTCAATCGGTGGGGAGGGTTTCGGCGGCGGGGCTTTGTTCGCTGAGGAACAGTTCGATCACCGGGACCGGGGTGTCCGGTTTCCGGATGGGGAGCTTGAGGGTGAGCGTGCCTTCCGGCTGCCCGCCCATCTGGGTGTTCTGCGCGGTCTGCCCGGGCTCCGTGTGCACCTGCCGGATTTCCGAGGCGTCGTCGAGCAGCTGGGCGTAGCGCACGCGCCCGGCGAGCCCTGGCAGGTGCACGTGGTTCATCGGCCAGCTGAAGAGATGCAGGTACAGCCGGTCTCCGCGCTGGGTGTAGCGGCCGTCCGCGGGGGCGGTGAACCCGGCGGGACCGCAGCCGCGGATGGCGCGTTCGTGCCGGTCCATCCAGCGGCCGAGTTCGGCGAGCACCTCGAGCGCCCGCGGGTCGATCTCGCCCCGGCCGTTCGGCCCGACGTTGAGCAGCAGGTTGCCGTCCTTGGACACGCCGTCGACCAGCATCCGGATCAGCAGTTCCGGGCTCTTGTAGTCGAGGTTGTCGCGGTCGTAACCCCAGCTGCCGTTCAGCGTCTGGCACGCCTCCCACACCACGGGGACGCCGTCGCGGGTCATCGGGCCGGACGGCTGGTACTGCTCCGGGGTGATGAAGTCGCCGGGGATCCCGGCGCGGTCGTTGACCAGGATGCCAGGCTGGAGTTCGCGGACCAGCGCGAGCAGGCCGGGGGAGTCCCAGTCGTCCGGTCCCTTGCCGCCCCACCATTCCTTGCGGCCCTGGTACGAGAAGTCGAAGAACAGGTAGTCGATCGTGCCGAAGCGGGTGAGCAGCTCACGGACCTGACCGTGCAGGTAGAGCTGGTACTCGGCGATGTCCGCGTACTGGTGGGCCGCGATGTACTCGGCGTCGTCACGGCGGGGATGGGTGCCGTCGACGGGGAAAGCGGGGTGATGCCAGTCGATCAGCGAGTGGTAGAAGCCGACCTTCAAGCCTTCTTCGCGGCAGGCATCGACGAACGGGCCGAGCAGATCCTTGCCGTAGGGCGTGTTCGTCACCTTGAAGTCGGTGAGATCGCTGTCCCACAGGCAGAAACCGTCGTGGTGCTTGGTGGTCAGTACGACGTAGGTCATGCCCGCGGCCTTCGCGGCCCGTGCCCAGGACCGCGGGTCGTACTTGTCCGGCTCGAAATGGTCGAAGTAGACCCGGTACTGCTCGTCGGTCAGCTTTTCGCGGTTCTGCACCCATTCGTGCCGGGCGGCCAGCGAATACAGTCCCCAGTGGACGAACATCCCGAACCGGTCGTGGGTGAACCAGGCGGTGGAACTCACTTCAGGATCGCTCCTTGATTGTCTTTGGTGAGTCAGCCCTTGAGTGCGCCCGAGGCGAGGCCGCGGACGAACGAACGCTGGAAGAACAGGAACGCGGCGACCGAGGGGAGCAGCGCCAGCAGCGACGCCGCCATGATCACGCCCGGCGTGACGTTCGTGTCGATCCGCAGTGTCCGCAGGGCCAGCGGCAGGGTGTAGGTCGAGGCGTCGGTCGACACGAGCAGGGGCAGCAGGTACTGGTCCCAGATCATCGTGAAGCCGAAGACACCGATCACGCCGAGCGCGGGCTTGCACATCGGGAGGATGATCTGCGCGAAGATCCGCAGATCGCCGGCGCCGTCGATCCGCGCGGCCTCCTCGAGTTCGCGGGGGACGTCCTTCATGAACTCGGTCATCACCAGGATCGAGAAGGCCCACGCGCCCAGCGGCACGATCATCCCGGCGAGGCTGCCGATCAGGTTGAAGTGCACCAGCGGCAGATCCGAGAGGATCAACGACAGCGGGATCGCGAGGATCTCCTCCGGCAGCATCAGCGTCGCCAGGATCGCGACCAGCACGAAGGTCATGAACCGGAACTTCTTGCGCGCCAGCGCGTAACCGGCCAGCACCGAGACGATGACCTGCAGCAGCAGGCCGAAGCCGACCACCAGGAACGAGTTGAGCAGGTACATCCCGACGCCGAGGTCGAACGCGATGCCGAAGTTGTCCAGGGTCGGGCTCGACGGGACGACGCTCAGCGCAGTCGGATCGGAGACGTTGTTGAACGCGCTGACCAGCAGCGCCAGCAACGGCCCGGCGAACACCAGGAGCAGCAGGGTGTACAGGACGAACTTCAGGATCCGTCCGCCCGGCGATTTGACGGCGTCGAGGCCGAGTGCCGAATCGTTGGCCGCGGTCATGCGTCTCGCCTCCGTCGGAGCACCTGGACGAACAGCGTGAGCACGAGCGTCGCGAGGAACAGCAGGACCGCACCCGCCGCGCCGACGCCCAGCCGGTTCTGTTCCAGGCCGAGTTTGTAGATCAGGGTCATCGCGACTTCCGTCGAGCCGTTCGGCCCGCCGTTGGTCAGCAGGAACACCTCGGTGAACACCCGCAGGCCGCGGATCGCCGCGAGCACGAACAGGATCGAGAACACCGACCGCAGGCCCGGCAGCGTCACGTGGAGGATCTTGCGCCAGCGGGAGGCACCGTCCACAGTGGCCGCTTCGTAGAGGCCCCTGTCGATTCCGGCCAGTCCGGCGAGGAAGATCATCATGTCGTACGGCGCGCCGCGCCAGATGCCGGTGACGATGACCGAGATCATCGACGTGTCGGGATCGTTGATGAAGCCCGACGGGCCAAGCCCGACCATGCCGAGGATGGAGTTCAGCATCCCGTCCTCGGTCGGGTGGTACATGATCCGCCAGAGTTCGGCGACCACCGCGATCGGCACGACCACCGGCAGGAACGCCGCCGACCGCAGGAACTTCAGCCGTTTGCTCTGGCCCTCCATGAGCAGGGCGAGCGCGAGGCCGATGACCATCGACCCGACCGTCTGCCCGACCGCGATGACCACGGTGTGCCAGATGGCGGAGTGGAACGCCTCGTCACCGAGGACGGTGCTGTAGTTCTGCCCGCCGACCCACTGGTTGCCGAGGTACGGCTGGACATCCTGGAAGGACATCGTCACCGCGGTGATCATCGGGATGAACTTGAAGTACACGAACAGGATCAGGGCGGGGGCCAGGAACAGCCACGGCGTCCACCACTTCCCGTCGCGGTCGCTGCGCCTGCGGGCCTTCGGCGCGGGCGCCCGCTTGGCAGCGGGACGGTCCGCGCCGACGGCCGCCGGCTTGGCGTGATCTACGGTCATGACGCGCTGATCCCCTGTTGCTGCAAGGTCGCGGTGAGCTTGGTGTCGAGTTTCGCCAGTTCCGCCTTGGTGTCGAGCTTGCAGTCGGCGATGAGCGCGCTGACCGTGTCGGCGGTGTCCTGGCGGACGGGCGTCCAGTTCGGGATGGACGGCGCGTAGTGGCCGGACTTGGCATAGATCTCGGCGTAGGTCTTCCAACGCGGGTCGGGCCGGACCTGGCTGATGTCGATGTTCTTGTTCACCGGGAGCTGCACGATGAAGGCAGAATCGCCCTCCATGCCGATCTTCTGGCCGTCGGCCGAGATCGCGAAGTCACCGAAGGCGTCCTGCCCGGCCTGGTTCGGCGAGCCCGCCATCATGTAGATCGACAGGCCCTCGGCGAGCACGTCGGCGTTCTTGGCGCCCTTCGGCATCGGGACGACCTCGTACTTGTCCTTGCCGAGCGCCTTGTCGAAACGCGGCAGCAGATACGGGCCGACGACGTACATCCCGGCCTTGCCCGCTTCGAAGGTCTCGTTGGTCGCCGGGGTCGGCATGGTGACCGAACCGGGCTGGATCACGTTGTCCTTGCAGCCGAGGTCGCGGAACCACTGCACCGCGGTGACGGATTCGGGCGTGCTCATCGACGGCTTGTACTTGCCGCCCCCGGCCTCGGTGATGAAGTCGCCGCCCGCGGCCCACAGGAAGTTGGAGAAGTACCAGGAGGCGTAGCCCCGCTTGGTCGACAGCGTCGCGTTGAGGCCCGCGGTGTCGTTCTTGCCGTTGCCGTCGGGGTCACCGGTGGTGAACGCCTTGGCGAGGTCGACGAGCTCCGGCCAGCTCTGCGGCACGCTCTTGCCGAGCTTCTCGCGCCAGTCCTTGCGGATCAGCAGCGCCGAAGCCTGCGCGCTGTAGGGCAGGCCGTACAGCTTGCCGTCCGGGGTCTGGTTGGACTTCAACGCCTGCTCGGTCAGCTCGGCGGCGTGCTTGATCTTGCCCTGTTCGATCTCGCGCACGAGACCCTGGCTCTTCAGCGTGCCGACCTGCGTGACGTCGTTCATCACGATGTCCGGCAGGTCGCGCTGGGCGGCGCGCTGGGCCAGCTTCGTCTCGAAGTCGTCGAAGATCGCGGTGACCTGCACCTTGAACCCGGTGGCCTTCTCGAAGGCTTCCGCGAGCCGTTTGGTGGCCTGCTCGCCGGCGCCGCCGGGAGTCGTCCGGGTCCACAGTTCCAAGGGCGCCTTGGTGTCCTGCGCGACGTTCGTTCCGGCGGGGCCTGCCGAGCAGCCCGAAAGGACCAGCGCTGAGACAGTGAGTCCCACGCCGATCCACCGCGATTTCCGCATCGCATCTCCTGTTCACTGTGGACCACGCTGTCTACTCCGCAGGGGACGGTAAGCGCTTTCCCGACCTGAGGTCAATGGTCCGATGATTACGAATTTCAATCGGCAGGGTTTGCCCCTGCGTGGGCCTTGCCGCGCGTGGACCGGGGAAAGCATCCGATGTATGGTCGCCGACGGAGGTAGGGATGACCGAGCTGCAACACCGGCCGACGGCACTTCTCGTGATGGAGGAACGCCGCCGCGACGACGTTTACCCCGAGGCGGTGCTGAAGGAGATCGGCACGCTGGTGGACCTGCGTGAGCCGCTCACCCGCGAGCGGCTGGCGGAGGATCCGGCGGCACTGGAAGGCGTCGAAATCCTGTTGTCCGGCTGGGGTGCCCCGGTGCTGGACTCCGTCCTCTTGGGACACGCGCCGGACCTGCGCGCGGTACTCGTCGCCGCCGGATCGGTCCGGCCGCTGACCACCCCCGAGTTCTGGGCGCGCGAGCTGCCGATCGTGTCCGCCGCGGCCGCGAACGCCGTCCCGGTCGCCGAGTTCACCCTGGCCCAAGTCCTCTTAGGACTCAAGCAGGTACACCGGATCTCCCGCGAGATCCGGGAGCGGCGGGCCTATCCGCCCGACCCGAGGGTCGCCGGTACCTACCGGTCCAGGGTCGGCCTCCTGGGCCTCGGCGAGATCGGTGCTCTCGTCGCGTCGCATTTGCGCGGTTTCGACGTGGACGTGCTCGCGAGCGACCCCGTCGTCGACCCGGCGACCGCCGCCGGACTCGGCGTGCGGCTGGTGGGTCTGGACGAACTGTTCGCCACCTGCCCCGTGGTCAGCCTGCACGCGCCGCTGCTTCCGGAGACCGAAGGACTGGTGAACGGGGAGCTGGTGGCCAGGATGGGCATCGGCGCGACCCTGATCAACACCGCCCGCGGCGCCGTCGTCGACGAACCGTCGGTGATCCCGGTGCTGCGCGAGCGCCCGGACCTCACGGCGATCCTCGACGTCACCTGGCCCGAACCGCCCGAGCCGGACTCGCCGCTGTACACGCTGCCGAACGTGGTGCTCACCCCCCATCTGGCCGGCGCGCTGGGCGCCGAACGCGCCCGGATGGGCGAACTCGTCACGCGGGAGCTTCGGCGGTTCGTGCTCAGGGAGCCGCTTCAGCACGCCGTCGCACCGGACCGGGCGCATTTGCGGGCGTGATGCTCGCAGTTCGAGAGATCGGTCCGCGTTCTGGCCGTCGACCTGCCAGGACACGGCGACAGCGCTCCCGCGGAGAAGGGCGCGGCTCGGCGTGAGGTCGCGTCAGGTCGTATAACGCCCTATACCGCGTGCCGACTGGCGGTCAACACGGCCGTGAGGCCCTCCTGCAGATCTTTGACGAAGTACCCGGGCACCTCCAGCGACGGGAAATGGCCCCCGGTTTCGGGTGACCTCCATCGGACGATCTGGCGGTACCGCTCCTGCGCCCAGGGGCGCGGATACTTCTCGATGTCGCGGGGATAGACGGTGATCGCCGACGGGACGTCGACCCGGAGATCGGGATCGAGCGAGTTGTGGCTTTCGTAGTAGATGCGGGCCGACGATGCGCCGGTCCGGGTCAGCCAATACAGGGTGACGTCGTCGAGGACACGGTCCCGGGAGATCGTCTCGAACGGGCTGTCCTCGGTGTCGGACCACTCGGCGAACTTGTCGAGGATCCAGGCGAGAAGCCCGACCGGTGAGTCGACGAGCGAGTAACCGATGGTCTGCGGCCTGGTCGCCTGCTGCTTCGCGTACGCCGCGCGGTGATGCCAGAAATCGTGGGTTTCCTCGGTCCACTCGCGCTCGATCGCCGTCAGCCCGTCCGTGGTCAGCCCGGGCGGCCCCTCCGCGAACGTCGTGTGGATGCCGAGGACGTGCGCCGGGAAACGGCCGCCGAGAACCGTGGTGATATTGCCGCCCCAGTCGCCGCCGTGGGCGGTGAACCTGTCGTAGCCGAGCCTGCCCATCAGCTCCACCCAAGCGGCCGCGATCTTCTCGGTGCCCCATCCGGTGGTGGCCGGCTTGTCGCTGTAACCGAAGCCGGGTAGCGAGGGCACCACGACGTGGAACGCCGGCGCGTCCGGGTTCTCGGGGTTCGCCAGTTCATCCACCACATCGACGAATTCGGCGATGCTGCCCGGCCAGCCGTGCGTCAAGACCAGGGGAACGGCGTCCGCGCGGGCGGACCGGCGGTGCAGGAAGTGGATACCCAGGCCGTCGACGGTCGTGCGGAACTGACCGATCCGGTCGAGGTGCTTCTCGAAAGATCGCCAGTCGTATTCGGTGCGCCAGTAGTCCACGACATCGACGAGGTCGGCGAGCGGAACGCCCTGCCCCCATCGGCGATCGACCGTCTCGGGCTCCGGTAGCCGCGCCGCGGCCAATCGCGCGCGCAGATCGTCGAGTTCGGCGTCAGACGCGCGGGCTTCGAATGGTTGTACGTCGCTGGTCGGACGGGGCATGGGACCTCCTGTCATCGTGGAACCGGCTAAGACGGTTCTAGCAGCTCTTCCGGTCTGGGTGCAACCGGCTAAGGTGGTTCCATGCCTGCTGGGTTCCCTGACTTCCGCCTCGGCAACGTGCTCGCGACCAGCTTCACCGCGACTCTGACGGAGCGCCGCGGTGACGCCGTGGAGCGCATTCCCACGCCGCACCGACTCGTCGACTGGCTGGCGGTGAACGGCCTCGCCGTGGACTCGTGCACCGACGCCCAGCTCGAACTCGCTCGAGAACTGAGGGAGTCGATTCACGCCGCAGCGACCGCGGGCGCGCTCCAGGACGCGCTTCCCGCTTCGGCTGTCCAGGTCATCAACGACCACAGCACTCAGGGCCGCGCCGCGGCTGTCCTGACGCCCGAAGGCAAGCGGCGATGGCAGCTCGGTTCGGCATCCCGCGTGGAAGACGCCCTCAGCGTGATCGCCGCCGACGCGATCAGCATCATCGCAGGCGAACGCGACGGAAAACTGGCCCTGTGCGCATCGCCGACCTGTCAAGCCGCCTTCTTCGACACCAGCCAAAGCCGCACCCGCAAATGGTGCGACATGAACACATGCGGGAACCGTCAGAAGAAGGCGCGGTTCAATGCCAGCCAGCGGAAGAGCTCTCTGTGAGCGTATCGGTGGGTGGCGAGGCTGGGTCTGTTGCCGGGGAATGGCGACGGGGCCGGGTGGCGGTGTGAGGTCGGGCTGGTGACGTGAGCGCCCGGGCCGTTGCCGAAGAACGGCGACAGGCAAGAGCGGCGGCCGTGCGAGGTCGGTGCTGTTCCAGTTCGTTGCCGGGTAACGGCAATCGGTTCGGGCGGCGGTGTGAGGCCGGCTTTGTGATGTGACTGGCTGCTCTGTTGCCGCGAAACGGCGACGAGCGGCATCGGCATCGAGCCCGGCCACCTCGGCTGATCGCCGCTGAACGGCAATAGTGGGCTATCGGCTTCGTGACCCGGTCACCCGCCGTTGCCGCGAAACGGCAACAGGCCGGGCATCGCGGAGGTGCAAGGCCGGACCGGCGACATGAGCGCCCGGGCCCTTGCCGTTTCGCGGCGATGGGGTCGGGCGGAGAACTGTGGCCGGCCTGGTGGCATTGCCGCTCCGACCCGTTGCCGCAGAACGGCGACAGACCAGAGCAGCGGCGGCGGTGTGAGGCAGCTCTGTTGCCGCGAAACGGCGATAAGCGGGGACGGCAGCGGCCCAGACCCATCGCCGCGAAACAGCGACACCTCAGCGCAAAGCAGTCACCGGTTCCGCACCGCAGGCGCATACCTCGGCCCAGGCGAGATCACCCAGTTCTGGTATTCCGGCATGAAACCACCCGTGCCGAGCCCAAAAGGAACCCCCAGAGCCTCACTGTGTCCACTGTGGACAGAACTGGCGAAGTTGACCACCTTCTGATCGAGGGTCTCGTGCGGCGGCCGCCACCGGACAGCCGCCACCCCTGGACGACACGTCACCGTGACACTTTCCGGTGACAACCCGGTGAACCGGCCGGATCCGGGGAATACGCGGGCATCGAGGAGAAAAGGAGAGAACGATGAAGTCACGTATCGCCGCCCTGGCGGCCGCAGTCACGTTCTTGGTCTCCGCGGGAGCCGTCACCGCCTCGCCAGCCATCGCGGACCCGGTGCCCGGCAACCCGAACCAGTTCTACGCGTCGTGCGCCGTCGACCTGCTGGGCGTCCCGGTGGGTTGCCTGGAAACCGACGAAGAACACGCGACGCACATCTGCCAGTATGTGCTCACGGCGTTCGGTCTCGGCCTCGACTGCATCCAACGCTGAGCCGGATCAGGTGCCGAGCCAGCCGGGGTTCGCCGCCGCCCACTCGGGAAGACGGTGGCGGATCGCGGCGGGTTCGGCGATCGCGTGCAGCAATCCACTTCGGACGGTGGTGACGTCGATGGGTGAGCCTTCGCGCCACAGCAGGAGATGCCTTGTCCTCAGCGGAACACCGCGCAGGGCCACCACCGGGCCGGGCATCGTGGTACCGGAATCGAGGGACTGGACCGGCGCCACCGCGCGGGGATCGTTCCGGACGGCCTGCCACAGCGCCGTCGGTTCCACTTCCCGCACGGTGATCTCACCGAGGCCGGCGCGGGTGCACTGATCGGTCAGGTGGTCGCGGAACCCGTCGTCCGCGCCCGCCGCGGTCAGCCAGGCCGACCCGGCGAGTTCCGCCAAGGACACCTCGCCGCGTCCGGCGACGGAATGGTCCGGGGACACGATCACGAACACCGGCTCCGTTCCGACGGGAAGCAGGTGGACGCCGTCCGGCGGGACGATCTCCTGGCCGGGGTGATCCACGTACAGCGCCAGTTCCACCGTGCTGTCGAAAAGCGCGGCGAACAACGCGGTCCTGCCGGTCATCGTGAGCAGTTCGACCGGACGGCCGGGCGCGGCCGCGGCGACCACGCCACTCAGCATCTCGGCGAAGACGGTCGGGAACGCGCCGATCCGGAGCAGGCCTTCGGGCGGTGCGCGGTGGAACCGGCGGATCGCCAGTTCGAGGTCGTCCGCCGCGGCCAAGACCCGTTTCGCGTGCTTCAGGAGCACTTCGCCCAGCGCGGTGGGGTGGATGCCGTGCCGGTCGCGTTCGAACACCGTCCGCTCCAGGGCCCGCTCGACCCGGTGCAGTTGCGCGCTCAACGCCGGCTGCGAGAGCCCGAGCGCGGTCGCGGCCTTCGCGAGACTGCCCGCCGACGCGATCGCGTCGAGAAGGCGCAGATGCCGGACATCGATCTCCGCGGGCCAGGAATGGCCGTCCCCGGGACCGATCAGGGGGCTGATCACAGGTCGTCCTCGTCGATGATCGTGCGGAGTTCGTGCAGTGCGCGGTGCTGGGCGACCCGGACCAGGCCGGGGCTCACCCGCAGGATCGCGCCTGCCTCGGGCGCGGTCATGCCGACGGTGATCCGCAACCGGAGGATCTCCTGCTGGATACCGGGCAGGGTGCTCATCAGCCGCGTCAACCGGTCGTGGCCGTCGGCGGCGAGGGCCTGCCGCTCGGGTTCGTTGGGCTCGGGCGTCGCGCGATCGGGCGGATCGGACCTGGGCTCCGATCGGTCCCGTGCTCGCCATCGGAAGGCGGCAGCGACCTTCCGGGCGGCCATCACCCGCACGTCGGTTCCGTCCGGCCGGAGCCGGCAGTAGTTCGCGACCACCGGCTGGACGATGCTCATCAACTCGTTGGTCGCCGCGGGGTCACCGCGGCGGGCGCGGGGGACGAGGGATTCGAGATCCGCCGCCTCCGCGCCGTCGTCAGGGGAAGGAGCCGCCCCCGGCGAGGTGAGTTCGCCGGGGGCGGTCCAGGTCAGGCGAGTTCCCAAAGCGCGGGCACGTTGGGCGGCTCCCAGCCAGGCTGGGAGGTGTGCGGCTGGATCACCCGGTAGTTGCTGCCGCCGTAGCTGGCGGTCGCGCCGGAGCCGTAGTAGGTGTTCGGCGCCCAGGTGCCGCCCGGCGGGTTCGAGGTCGTCGGGCTGGTCGGGGTGGTGGTCCTGGTCGGCGTCGTGGTGGTGCTGGACGGCGGGTTCCCGCTGACCGTCAAGCGCAGGTTGTAGACGCTCAGGATCTCCGTGACCGGCTGGAAGTAGATCGTGCCGCCGGAGGTGCAGTTTCCGGAGCCACCGGAGGTGACGCCCTGCGCCTGGTCGCCGGTGATCCACGAACCGCCGGAGTCACCGGGCTCGGCACAGGCGTTCGTCCGGGTCAGGCCGGTGATGGTGCCCTCGGGGTAGGTGACCGAGGTGTTCTTCTGCAGGATGGTGCCGCAGTGCCAGCCGGTGGTGGAGCCGGAGCGGCACACCGAGGAGTTGACCGGGGCCTCGGTCGAACCGGCGACCGGCACGGTGCCCGGGTAGCGGTTCACCAGCGGGCGCGGGGTGTTGCCGGCGTCGGCGCGGACCCAGGCGTAGTCATTGCCGGGGAAGCTGGAACCCGCGACGCTTCCGCTCGGGTTCGAGGTGCGCGTTCCGGTCGTGCCGCAGTGTCCGGCGGTCACGAAGCCGCCTTCGACCGCGAAGCCGATGGAGCAGCGGCCCGAGCCGAAGGTGTAGGCGTTGCCTCCGATGATGTCGATCAGCGGGCGCGGGTCTTCGGTGCTGGCTTCGACCCGGACCAGGTCGGACGGCACGCCGGACTCGGCCGCCCACGACTTCGCGGCGGCCTCTCCGCCGGCGTTGGCGAGCACGACGATCGAATTGGTGGTGACGTCGGTGAACCAGCCGGGCACGGTGTTCGGTGCCTTGCCGGACTTGGCGTCCAGCCGCAGCTTCGCGGCGTCGAGATCGGTGGCACTGCGGGCGACGGTCTTCGGGGTCGCGCCCGCGGCGCGCACCAGGTCGGTCTGTGCGGCGTCGGTGACCGCCACGGTGAGCGTGGTCCCGGTGCCGTCCAGCCACGATCCGGCGTACGACGTGCCGAGCTGCTTCTTCAGCGTGTTGTCGGCGACCGCGGCGCGCTGTTCGCTCGCGAGCCGGAGCTTGGCCTGCTCTGGGCTGATCTTCAGGTCGCGGGCCATCGCGGCCAGCATTTCGGACTGGGCCTGGTCACCGGCGGTGGCTTGCTGACCGGCGCTCGCACTGGGGGTGAGGGCGATGGCGGTGACCAAGCCTGCCCCGGTTATGGCCGCGGCAGTGGCGGCTAAGATCTTTCTGTTCATGTCGGCGCTTTCCTCGAAAGTGGCGGGGGAGGGGGATTCGTCCCCGACCGTACGAGGCGCCTCACTCGATTGGTACATACCATTTGGGTCATATCACCCGGCTTGAACGCGGGGTGATATGGCGGGATTCCATGGTGATCCGGCCGATGAATCCGTTACGGTGCAATGGTTTAGCCGCTAACGGAGGAAGCTGAGTCCAGCCGCGCCATCCGATCCGTCGCGGCGTTCCCTGTCGTGAATACCGTACTTTTGAGGGGTAGGGCAAAGGGAAAACCGGAACTTCTCACAGTGTGAGGAAGTGCCCGTCGTGCCGGAGGGTGCGCCGGCACGACGGGCGAGGGCCGGTGATCAGGTGCGCAACCACACCGCGGTGTCCGTCGGGAGTTCACCGTCGACCGGGCCGCTGGCCATGAGCACTTCGCGATGCGAAGGCAGCGGCACCGGCGAGCCCGAGAAGTTCAGCACGAAGGTGAACCCCGGTTCCCTGGTGAACGCGAGTACGCCTTCGCCCAGGTCCAGCCACTCCAGTTCGCCAGGACCGAGCGCGGGGAGTTCGTCCCGCAGGCGCAGGCCGGCGCGGTAGAGCCCGAGCATCGATGCGGCGTCGGCGGCCTGTGCCTCCGCCGTGCTGGAGCGCCATTCCGTCGGCTGGGGCAGCCACGTCCCGCCGGTGCCGAAGCCGAACGGCGGTGCGTCGCCGGACCAGGGGATCGGGACACGGCATCCGTCACGGCCGGGGTCGGCGCCGTTCGTGCGCGTCCACACCGGATCCTGGCGGAGTCCGTCCGGGATGTCCTCGACCTCCCACAGGCCGAGCTCTTCCCCCTGGTACACGTACAGACCGCCCGGCAGCGCCATGGTCAGCAACGCCGCCGCGCGCGCCCGGCGGGTGCCGAGTTCGCGGTCCACCGGCGTGCCGTGCAGCCGATCGGCGAACGCGAAACCCGTGTCGCCCTCGCGGCCGTACCGGGTCACATGCCGGGTGACGTCGTGGTTCGACAGCACCCAGGCCGCTGGCGCGTCGACCTCCTCGTGCGCCACCAGCGTCCGCTGGACGACGTCCCGGAACCGCGCGGAATCCCACGGGCACACCAGGAAATCGAAGTTGAACGCCGCGTGCAGTTCGTCGCGGCGGAGGTACCTCGCGGCGCGCGACATGTCAGGCAGCCACATCTCGCCGACCAGCACCCGGTCGCCGGGGTAGCTGTCGGCGATCTTGCGCCACGACCGGTAGATCTCGTGCAGCCCCTCCTGATCGGAGAACGGCGTCTCGTCACCGGGATCGACGTCGGGCAGCCGCGGGTCCTTCACCAGCCCATCGGCGACGTCGATCCGGAAGCCGTCGACGCCGCGGTCGAACCAGAACCGCAGCACGTCCTCGAAATCCTGGCGGATGTCCTGGTTGTCCCAGTTGAAGTCCGGCTGGCGCGAGCTGTACAGGTGCAGGTACCACTCGCCGTCCGGCACCCGTGTCCACGCGGAACCGCCGAAGCGCGACTTCCAGTTGTTCGGCGGCTCGGCGCCGTCCGGCCCGCGGCCCGGCCGGAACCAGAACCGTTGCCGCTCGGGCGATCCCGGCTCCGCCGCGAGTGCTTCCCGGAACCAGCGATGCTCGTCGGAGCAGTGGTTCGGCACGATGTCGATGATCACGCGGATCCCCTTGGCGTGGGCCGCGGCGATCAGGTCCTCCGCTTCGGCGAGGGTGCCGAAGAGCGGGTCGATGTCCCGGAAATCGGCGACGTCGTAGCCGCCGTCGTCCATCGGCGACGGATACCACGGGGTGAACCAGATCGCGTCGATCCCCAGTTCGGCCAGGTAGTCCAGCCGCGCGCGGACGCCGGCGAGATCGCCGACGCCGTCGCCGTTCCCGTCGGCGAAACTGCGGATGTAGACCTGGTAGATCGCCGCGCTCCGCCACCATCCGGCGGTCTGCCCCAATGCGGTCACGGAAGTGCCCTCCTCAGTCGTTCGTGGATACCCCGAATGCGGCGAAGAATTCAGCCTTTGAGGCTGCCGGCGGTGAGCCCGGCGAGGATGTGCCGCTGGAATGCCAGGAACAGCGCCACCATCGGCAGGCTGGCCAGCACCATGCCCGCGACGAGCACGTTCAGCGGCATGTCGATGGCCACCCGTTGCAGCATCACCGACAGCGTCTGCTTTTCGGTGTCCGGGAACACCAGCAGCGGCCAGATGAAGTCCTTCCACGCGGCCACCACCGCGAGGATCGACACCACGGCCAGGATCGGCCGGGAGATCGGCAGGATGATGCGCCACAGCGTGCGCACCGGCCCGGCGCCGTCGAGCCGTGCGGCCTCGATCAGCTCGTCCGGGATCTGGTCGAAGAACCGTTTCAGCAGGTAGATGTTGAACGCGTTCGCGGCGGCCGGCAGCCAGATCGCCGCCGGGGAGTTGATCAGGTTGACGTGCAGCAGCGGCAGATCGGTGATCGTCACGTAGGTCGGCACCAGCAGCGCCGCGGCCGGAAGCATCAACGTCGCGAGCATGAGTCCCAGGACGACGTTGCCGAATTTCGGCCGCAGCTTCGACAACGCGAACGCCGCTGGGACGTCGATGGCCAGCTGGGCCAGCCAGGCGCCCCCGGCGACGATGACCGTGTTGAGGAAGTACTTGCCGAGACTCAGCTGATCCCACGCGTCGGCGAAGGTCTCCGGATGCCACTCGGTCGGGACGAGCGTCGCCGGTGTGTGAGCCAGCTCCTGTGGCGACTTCATCGCCCCCGTCACCACCCAGTACAGCGGGAACAGGAACGCGATGACGAACAGAAGCAGGGTGCAGCCGAAGATGACGGCGTAGCCGATTTTGCCGCCGGGGCTGCGAAGCGTGCTGGGGGAGACGAGCGTCCTCATGACTGATCCGCCTTCCGGGTCAGGCGCACGTACAACGCGGAGAACACCCCGAGCGCGACGAACAGCAACAGGCTCAACGCGCTGGCCGAGCCGAAGTCGTTGTAGACGAAGGCATAGCGGTACAGCAGGAGGAGCACGGTGACGGTGGAGTCGTCCGGCCCGCCGCCGGTCATCACGTACGGCTCGGTGAACACCTGCATGGTCGCGACGACCTGCAGCAACAGGAGCACCAGCAGCACGAACCTGGTCTGCGGCAACGTGACGTGGATCAGGCGCTTCCACAGCCCCGCGCCGTCGAGCTCCGCGGCTTCGTAGAGCTCGCCGGGGATCGTGCCGAGCGCGGCGAGGTAGATCAGCGTCGTGCTGCCCATGTTCGCCCATGTGGAGACGAACACCAGCGACAGCATCGACGTGTCACTCGAGTCGAGCCACTGGCCGCCCGGCAGGCCGACGGCGCCGAGCGCGGAGTTGAACAGTCCGGAACCCGGGTCGTAGAACCACTTCCACATCAGCGCGGTGACCACCGGCGGCAGCATCACCGGCAGATAGACCGCGAGCCGGAAGAACGCCTTGGCGTGCCGTAGTTCGTTGAGCAGGACCGCGGTCAGGAACGGCACCACGAAACCGAAGACCAGCGCGAGCCCGGTGAACAGCAACGTGTTGCGCCAGGCGACGCCGAACAGCGGATCTTCGAACAGGCGGGTGAAGTTGTCGAAGCCGACCCACGTCGGCGGGTTGACGAAGTCCACCTGCTGGAAGCTCAGCAGCACCCCGCGCACGATCGGATACCAGGAGAACAGCGCGAACACCACGAGCGCGGCGCACAGCAGCCCGTACGCGGTGAGGTTCTCCTTCAGCTTGCGGCGCAACCGGTTCCGCCGGCGTTCGGCCGCGGACGCGACCGGCCGACCGGCCCGCGACGACGCTGTCGCGGGCCAGTCGAGGACGCTACTTGACCTGTGCGAGGACACTGTTGACCTTCGACTCGGCCGACGACAGCTGCTGATCGATATTCGCGCTCCGATCGGTGAGCACCGCCTGCATCACACTGTCGAGGACGGCGTAGACCTGCTGTGCGTTCGGCGGCTCGATACTGCCCTTGATCCGCGAACTCGCGTCCACATAGGACTGATAGTTTTCGGCGGGAACGTTGGCGTGCTTGGCTTTGATCGCGAGCTGCTGGTCACGGACGGCGCCCTGCCAGACGTCCGGGGTCGGCTCGGCGGGCAGCCCGACCGGCTGCTTGCCGTCGACGTACTGCTGGACGTGCTTCTCGAAGCGATCCGGGTTGAGGTACTTCCAGCGGACCCATTCCAGGCCGGCCTTGATCTTCTCCGGCGAGGCCTTGGGGTTGATCATGTAGCCTTCGCCGCCGAGCAGCGTGCCCTGCCCACCCGGCATCCCGGCGACGCCGTAGTCCTCGTACTTGCCGTTGAACTGCTTGACCAGCACCGGGACGTTGTCCGGCGCGGCCATGTACATGCCGAGCTGGCCAGCGCCCATCATGCGCTGCACGTCCTGCGCTTCCAGCAACTGCTTGGCGCCCATGGAGTCGTCGTCCCACCGCATGGCGCGCAGCTGGTTCAGCGCGGCCTTGGCCTTGTCGTTGTTGAAGGCGGCGACCCACTTGTCGCCCTCCTTGCGGGCGACCTCGCTGCCCATGGAGTAGAGCCAGCCGGTGAGGTGCCAGCCGCCCTGGTTGTTCTTGCTGTAGTCGGCGTATCCGACGGTGCCGTTGCCCAGCGCGGCGATCTTCTTCGCCGCTTCGCGGACCTCGTCCCAGGTCTGCGGCGGCTTGTTCGGGTCGAGCCCGGCCTTCCGGAACAGCGGACGGCTGTAGACCAGGCCCATGCTGTAGTTCATCGTCGGCAGGCCGTAGAGCTTGCCGTCGGCGCCCCGGAAGTTGTCCAGCAACTCCGGCTTGATGTCGCCGAAGTTCTTCAGGCCCTTGGCCGCTTCGGTGATGTCGGCGGCCTGACGGCGCGCGATGATCTGCGCCGGATCGGTGAAGTAGACGTAGTAGACGTCTTCGAGCTGCCCGCCGGCGAGTTTGGCGGAGAACGTCTTCGGGTCCATGAACCCTTCGTGCGGCTCGATGTCTATGTCCGGGTGGGTCTCCTCGAACTCCTTGACGTCGGCGTCGAACACGCCGCGTTCGAACGGCTGGCTGGCCGGGGGCTGGCCGGTGACGGTGATCTTGACCTTGCCCCCGGCCCCGGTGGTTTCACCGGAGCCGGATCCGCAGGCGGCCACCCCCAGAGTCAGTCCGCCCGCAAGGAGCAGGCAGAACATCCGGCGGCGCACGGTGGGGGACCAAGTGCTGCTCATCTTCAAGCCTCATCTCGGGATCGCGACGGCTGTCACGTGATTGCGGTCACTCTAAAACGAAGCCCCGGATTAACGCAATAACTGGATTAGAACTTGCAACTTTACGACAGCCGACGCGTGCAGGGGCGCCTCAAGTACACGAAGGCCCCCTTCCTTGCGTCTAGCGCAAGGAAGGGGGCCTTCATGTACTGGGGAAGGTGCGCGGGCCCCTGCAAGGAGGTGACTTAGTGAGAAGAAGGCGTCCTTCGCCGCGTCCGATGCGACGAAGGACGCCTCCGGCCCTGGTCAGGCACGGGGGTCGTGAGTGGCGATTCGTGTTCTAGCCCGAATCGCCACTCACGACCCCGGCGCGACCACGCCACCTTCGCCCTGCCCTCACTTAAGTACGGCGGGCGGTGGAGCCCCGGACGACGAGTTCGGGTGCGAAAAGCAGCTCCTCGGCCGCGACCTCGCCACCGTTTATGCGCTTGACCAGCAGTTCTACCACGGCGCGGCCCATCGCCTCGATCGGCTGGCGGGTCGTGGTCAGCGGCGGGTCGGTGCAGTTCATCAGTGCCGAATCGTCGTAGCCGACCACCGAGATGTCATCGGGGACCGAAAGCCCCTGCCGCCGGGCCGCGCGGATCGCGCCCAGGGCAAGCAGGTCGCTCGCGCACAGCACGGCCGTCGCGCCGCGGGGGTACAGCCGGGCCGCGGCCGCGTGCCCGCCTTCGATGGAGAACATGCCGTGTTCGACGAGTTCGTCCAGGACGGGGAGACCGAGTTTCCCCGCGTAGGCGCGGAAAGCCTCGAGTTTGCGCTGGGACGGCACGTGGTCGGTCGGGCCGAGGACGAGGCCGATCTTCTCGTGCCCGAGCGAACTCAGATGCCCGACGACCTGCTCGACGGCGACCGCGTCGTCGCACGAGATCTGCGGCAGTCCGAGGTGCTCGACGGCGGCGTTGATCAGCACTGTCGGCAGGCGGCGTTCGGCGAGATGGTGGTAGTGGGAGTGCACCGCGTCGGACTGGGCGTAGAGCCCGCCTGCGAACACGACACCCGAAACCTGCTGCTGCAGAAGCAGCTCGACGTACTCCGCTTCGGAGACGCCGCCCGCGGTCCGGGTGCACAGCACCGGCGTGAAACCCTGCTGGGCCAGCGCGTTGCCCATGATCTCGGCCAGTGCGGGGAAGATGGGATTCTGCAATTCGGGAAGGACCAGTCCGACCAGGCGGGCGCGATCACCGCGCAGCTGGGTCGGCCGTTCGTAACCCATCACGTCCAGCGCGGTGAGGACGGCGGCCCGGGTGCCGGCGGAGACCCCGGAGCGGCCGTTGAGTACCCGGCTGACCGTGGCTTCACTGACCCCGACCTTGCGGGCGACTTCGGCAAGACGACGCGTCATGGCTGAAACTTTACCGCAAGCGAGCGCAAAACCTAGACATTCTTGATCGGTGGGGTGCTGGAGTCTCTCAAGACATGGAAGTCGCGCGAGGAGGGAACGAGCGCGGCGGCCGCCGGAGCGGCGAAGCAGACGACGGCGCAGGCCGCCAAGACGGGCGCCGCTCCGAATCGGTCGATCGCGGGCGCGATGAGGGCCAGTCCGGCGGGCGCCAGGCCGTAGGAGAACAGGAAGTCCAAAGAGGACACCCGGGCGAGCCTGCCCGGCTCGACCTCGCGCTGGGTCGCGGTGAACCACGGGACGTTGAACAGCTCGATGCCGAATCCGGCGATGGCGTAGGCGGCCACGACGAGGGCCGGGTGCACTGGGAACAGCAGGCTCAGTGGCGCGAAGCCGTAGCAGCCGAGCCCGATCAGCGCTGCCCAGCCCTGCCGTCTGGGGCGCCAGCGGGCGATGACGACGGCGCCGGCGAGCGCGCCGATGGTGTACGCGGTGAGCCCGGCGGCCAGGACGGCTTCGGTGTCATAGCGGTCGCGGCTGACCAGCGGCAGCACGACACCGGTGGCCGAGTAGCCGGTCGCGATCACGGCGGTCAGCGCGCCGAGCCCGGCGAGGAACCACGGATGACGTCGAGCTTCGCGGAGACCGTCGGCGAACTCGCCGAAAAAGCGGACCTTCGTCTTGGCCGGGGTGGGCGCGAAAGTGCCTCGCGGCGGGATCAGCGCCGCACCCAGCCACAGCACCGCCGTCCCGATCACCAGGGCCGACGTCGAGGCGAACTGGGAGAGCAGTGCGGTGAGCCCCGGCGCGACCAAGGTCGTGACCCGGACGGCGAGCGTCATCGCGGCGTTGGCCTGCTGACGCCGGTCCTCGGCGATCACTTCCGCGGTCAGCGCCTGGAACGCCGGGCGGCAAGCGCCCTGACCGACACCGACAACGGCGGCCGCGACGGCCATCAACAGGACGGACCGGCCCATCCCTGCCGCGATCAGGGGAGTGGCGAGACCCGCGATGAGGCCGGCCCAGAGCACGACCCCGCGCCGTGAGTACCGGTCGGCGAGTACCCCGGCCACCGGGACCGCCACGAGGAATCCGGCGGTCCGCGCGGCCAGCACGACGCCGAGGTCCACGGCCGAAAGCGACCGTTCCAGCACGGCCAGTCCGAGGATGAACGGCAGCGCCCAAGTCGCCAGTCCGGAGGCGGTGTTCCCGGTCCAGAGCCGGACGAACGACAGGCTGCGGAACACCGGGTGACGATAGCAAGGAGAGACAGCGGGCCCGGTCGCGCTCTACTCTGCCTCCGTGCGCACACCGACCTCGACCCGAGGCCCGGCCCGGCGCCTCCGCGGCGGGGCCGTGGGGGTCCTGACCGGGACTTTGGCGACCGGTGCCCACGTCGGGACCAGCGGACGAGTCCCCGACCTCGGCGTGGTCGTGCTGCTCGTCGCCCTGCTGAGCTGGGTGGCGTACGCGTTCGCGGGCCGTCGGCGCGGTCCGCTCGCCATCCTTGGCCTGGTGGCGGGCGGGCAGGTGGCGATGCACGCCTGCCTGACCTTCCTGACCTGGCAGTCGCACTCCCATCATGCCGAAACCCCGGGCAACGGCCTGTCCATGGCGGCCGGGCACGCCGCCGCGACCCTTGTGGTGGCCATGGTGCTCGCGGGCGCCGAGCGTGTCCTGTTCGCGCTCACGGCGCTGATCGCTTCGGTCCTCCCGCGCCGCCTGGCCCCGCGGCCGGCGACGGCGCCGCTGCGGATCCACGTCCCGCTCGCGGTGAAGTTCCCCGCGACCGAGGCGCTCCTGCGAGACGTGCTTTCGCGGCGCGGTCCGCCGGTGTCGTTCGCCTGATCCCCGAAACCCTGCCGAGACCCATGCCCCGGCAGGGCTCAGCACGCGTGCCGTGACCATCCCGGCGCGCGGCGAAGGCGCACGTCTCCCCACCGACGCCTCAGGAGTTCCCCCATGGCAACGCAAACCGATCCGACCACGAGCCCACCCCGCACGTCCGGCTGGCGCGGACTGTTCCTCCGCCTCCACTTCTACGCAGGTGTTCTCGTCGGCCCGTTCGTCCTCATCGCCGCGCTCACCGGCGTTCTGTACGCGGCGACGCCGCAGATGGAGTCCTGGATCTACGCCGATCAACTCCGGGCACCCGTCGGGCTGAACCAGGTCTCGCTCGCCGACCAGGTCAAAGCGGCTCAGGCGGCCAACCCTGGCGGTGACCTGGTCGCCGTCCGTCCCGCTCCCGAACTCGGCGACACGACTCGAGTGCTCTTCGCACAGGACGGGCTCGGCGAGTCCGAACGGCGCGCGATCTTCGTCGACCCCGCCACCGCGCAGGTGCGCGGGGATCTCGTCGCGTACGGCTCGAGCGGTGCCTTGCCGTTCCGGACCACGCTCGACCAGTTGCACCGCAACCTGCTGCTCGGCGAGCCGGGACGGCTTTACAGCGAACTGGCCGCGTCCTGGTTGTGGGTGGTCGCGCTGGGCGGTCTCGTGCTGTGGGTGAGCCGCCGCCGCGCCCGCCGGAACGAGAAGGCCGAGTCCGTGCGTGGGCAGTCGGTGCGCCGTCACGGATCTGTCGGCTTGTGGGTGCTGCTCGGCGCACTGTTCCTTTCCGCGACAGGGCTGACATGGTCGGCGTACGCGGGCGAGAACGTCTCGGCGCTGCGTGAATCCCTCGGCTGGGCCACGCCCGCGTTGAAGGTGACCGGCGCCGACGAACACGCCGGGCACACCGGGCACTCGGGTCACGGCGAAGCGCCCGCCGCGAAACCCGAGAGTGTGGACGCGATGCTCGCTTCGGCCCGCGCCGCCGGGATCGACGCGCCCTCCGTCGAGATCGGACTGCCTGCCGAACCCGGCGGTCCTTGGCAGGTGGCGGAAGTCGAGCGCGGCTGGCCGACGCAGGTCGACGCCGTCGCGGTCGACGGGACCACCGGGCAGATCCTCGGCGAGGTGCGGTTCGACGACCACCCACTGATGGCGAAGCTCGCCCGATGGGGGATCGACGCGCATATGGGCGTGCTGTTCGGCTGGCCGAACCAGATCTTGCTGCTCTTGCTCGGCGCCGGGCTGGTCACGCTGGTCGTGCTCGGCTACCGGATGTGGTGGCGGCGCAGGCCGACCCGGGCCACCGGGCTGACCTTCGGGCGGCCCATCCCGCGCGGGCAGTGGCGAAAGGCCCCGCCCGCCTTGGTGGCGGGTCTTCTCGTCCTCGCCGCCGCGATCGGCTGGTTCGTGCCGCTGTTCGGCCTCAGCCTGCTGGCTTTCCTGGTGATCGACCTGGTGTTGGGCCTGCGGTCCCGCCGGTCCGAACCGGAAGCCACCGACGTCACCGGATGAGTTCCGCGCTCGCCGCCCATAACCGGGCGGCGAGCGCGGTGTCGGCCAGCCTGCCGCGTACCGGTTCCCGCCTGGGTTCACCGCGCAGGCCGAATACCCGGGGGCCGAACATCTCGCCGCCGCGCACAGCGGGATCGAGAACGGCGCGGACGGCGGGCCAGGCGCCGGCTTCCTTGCCCTGCAACAGAAGTCCGGTCGGGAACTTCCGACCGCCCGGTGACGCGTGCACCGGCCTGGGCGGGGTCAGCGAGTCGAGCGCGCCGCCGGGATGGTCGACGACGCTCAGCACCGTGCTGCCTGCCGCGCGCAGCCGCCTGTCGAGTTCGAAGGCGAACAGCATCTGTGCCTGCTTCGAGCGCGCATAGGTGCGTTTGGGCTGGTAGTCGCGCTTGCTCTGGAGATCGTCCAGATCGAGTTCCGCGGACTTGCCCACGAAACTGCCCGTGGTGACGACGCGGCCGGCCTCCGCCGCTTCGAGCAAGGGCATCAGCCGATGCGCCAGCACGAAATGGCCGAGATGGTTGGTGGCGAAGGTCAGTTCGAGGCCATCGGCGGTCTCCTGCCTCGGCCGTCCCTCCAGGAGGACGCCCGCGTTGCAGACGACGGCGTCCAGTCGCTCGATCTCCAGAGCGTCCACAGAGGACTTGATGGACGAAAGATCGGAAAGGTCGAGCCGCAGGTGCCCGAGTTTCGCGTCCGGGACCCGGGACCGGATCGAGGCAATCGCGGCGTTGGCCTTTTCGGCGTTCCGGCTGCCGAGGAGCACGGTGGCCCCGGAGCAGGCGAGCTGTTCGGCGACGAAGTAGCCGATCCCCGCGTTGCCGCCGGTGACCAGGAAGGTCTTGCCGTCGGCTCGGGGCAGGTGGTGGACGTTCCAGTCACTCATGACGTGCTCCTCCTCTAAGTCGAAGTCACTCCGAAGATACACTCGTTGCGATTTCGGAGTTACTTCGATGTAAGGTGATCGTATGGGAACGACCGAGCCGGGCAGGCGTGAACGAAAGAAGGCGGCGACCCGCCAGGCCCTGTCTGAGGCGGCGCGAGAACTGTTCCTGGAACGGGGTTTCGACAACGTCACCGTCGCGGAGATCGCGGACGCCGCCGACACGGCGGTGTCCACGCTGTTCGCGCACTTCCCCGGCGGCAAGGAGGCGCTGGTCCTCGGCCACGGGCACGAACGCGAGGAGGCACTCGCCGCCGCCGTGCGCGAACGCGGCGAGGACGTTTCGATCCTGGACGCCTTGCGGGACTTCCTCGCGAGTCGCGGCCCGTTCGATCCGGATCGCGGCCCACTGGCGCGCCGGGTCGCGGATCTGGTGATCGCCACCCCGGCGCTGCGCGCCTACGCCAGGACATTGTGGACGGGCTGCGAGGACGCGCTCACGAAGGTCGTCGCCGAAGAGACCGGACAGGGCGATTTCTCCGTGCGGCTGCTGGCTCGCTATGTCCTGGAGGTCCCGGACCTTGCCGGTGCCGAACCGGATCCCGCCGCGGCACTGGAAGCCGCTTTCGTCTTCCTACGGCGAGGCTGGCCGGGGTTCTGAGCGGCTAGCCTGGAGCGATGAAGGGTCTGCTCTTGCGGCTGTCCGAGGTGGACGCCGACGCGGAAGCCGCGGTCCGGGTCATCGCCTATTTCGATGAGCTCGTGGCCAGGCAGGCCCGCCTCTCCGATCTGGTGCGCGCCACCGCGGCGCTCGCGGGCTGCGTGGCCGGGCTGCGCCGGGAAGGCGTCCCGTCGCCACTGCGGTTCACCCCGGACGGCGAGCCCGCCGCCGATGCGGTGACAGAGCCCGCGTCGGCCGACCTCGGTGAGCCGCCGGGGAAGGTCTGGCTGGAGCGGGCCGGTTCGCCGGGGCCGCTCGACGATCTCGTGCTGGAGCGGTTCGCCATGGCGGCCCGTGTCCTCGGCCGCGCCGAACCCGGTGGAAACGCGCCGCATCTGGCGGATCCCGCGCTCGTCGAATTGCTGCTGGGCGAGCAGGCGGGGGAGGAGGACCGGGCCAGGGCGCTCCGGCTGCTCGGCCTGGCCGCCGGACGACCGGTGCGGGTCTTGGCCGTCGGTACCGAGGACGGCCGCGATCCCGGTGCGGCCGCCGTCGGGCTCCTGGCGCGAGGCGGTTCGCTGCCCCGGCTGCCTGTGGCGACGGTGGGGGAAGTCGCCGCCGTGCTGCTGCAACCCCGCGACGACGACGCGATCGTCGGCGCGCTGCGTTCCGCACTCGCCGACCGGGCGAGGGAACGCGACACCACCGGCGGGGTACGGGTCGGTGTCGGTGATGCCGTGCCGGGACTCGAAGCGCGTCACTCGTGGTTGCAGGCCAGGCTGGCGGAACGCTTCGCCGTCCCCGCCGCCGAGCCGATCGTGGTGCACGGCGACCTCGGTTCGCTCACTCTGCTCGCCGAGGTACCGGTCGCACGGTTACAGGGACAGGACGACGTCCTCGCACTGGACGCCCTCGCCGCGACGCCGACCGGGGCCGCCGACGTCGCGGCGCTGGAAGCGTTCTGCCGGACGGGATCGCTGCGGCAGGCGGCGGTCGCACTGCACCGCCACCACAGTTCGGTGGCGGCCAGGCTGGCCCACGTCGAAGACGCGCTGGGCTGGCGGCTGGACGAGCCGGGCGATCGCTTCCGTGCGCGTCTCGCGTTGCTCGCCCGCCGCCTCGCGCAACGCGGCTAGGCCTCCAGCGCTCGCGCGAGCACGGTGATCGCTTCCGCGACCTCGCGTTTGCTCACCGCGGCGTGCTCCACCGAGGACGAGCCGTGGAACGTTCCCGGGAACAAGTGCAGTTCGGTGGTGACGCCGGAGGCGAGGAGAGCCTGCGCGTAGGCGATTCCCTCGTCGCGCAACGGGTCGAACTCCATCACCGAGACGTAGGCCGGCGGCAGGCCGCTCAGGTCCACCGCCCTGGCGGGCGCCGCGTGGACGGGGACGTCCGCGCCGCCGCGAACCCCCTTGCCGAGATAGCAATCCCAGCTGATCTCGGCCCTCGGCTTGTTCCACTGTGGAGTGTCGACGAACGCCCGCATACTCGGCGTGTCCAGCCGGTCGTCCACCTCCGGCACCCCGAGGTACTGGAACGCGATCGCCGGGCCGCCCCGGTCGCGGGCGAGCAGGGCGAGCGCCGCGCACAACCCGCCGCCCGCGCTGATGCCGTGGATCGCGATCCGGCCGGGGTCGACGCCGAGTTCGGCCGCGTTCTTCGCGACCCAGGTGAGCGCCGCGTAGCAGTCTTCGAGAGCCGCCGGATATGGCGCTTCGGGTGCCAGCCGGTAGTCGACCGACACCACGACGACACCGATTTCCCTGGCGAAACGCACGTTGGCCGCGTGGTCGATCTCCAGGTCGCCGATGACGAATCCGCCGCCGTGGACGTCGAAGATCGCGGCGGGCGCCGAGATCCGGTCCGGCGTGTAGATCCGCACCCGGACATCCGGGGCGCCTTCAGGACCGGGTACTCGTTCCTCGCGGATGCCGACACCCGTTTCGTCCACCACGCCTTGCCGCTCCGCGAACACCGCCTTCAGCTGTTCCCGGGTGCCGGGCAGATCGGTGAGGTCCAGTTTGGGCAACAGCGGGACGGCCGGGGCGATTTCGGGGTCGTACGCGTAGGTCATCGGTCGTACTCCTGACTCGGCGGGAGGATCCGCCCCCGATGATGGCCGCCCCGGCCGTCGGGTTTCATCCGCCACGCGTCGCGGAAGCGGGCTCTTTCACCCACCGAACGTGCGCCGTGCCGAGGTCTTCGGTCGGCACGCGGTGCGTTTCGCGGGCGGTGAGCGCGGCCGTGGCACTGAGCAGGCAGACGGCGGCGGTGAAGACGGCGACGCCGAGCCAGTCTTCCTTCCCCGAGCCGATCGCGGCCACCACGCTGGGGGCGAACCCGGCGATGGCGAACCCGATCTGGGTGCCGATCGCCATCCCCGAAAGGCGGACCTTCGCGCTGAACATCTCGCCGTAGAACGACGGCCACACCCCGTTGACGGCACTGTAGGCGACACCGAACAGCAGGATGCCGAGCGCGAAGATCAGCGGATACGAACCATCCGAAATGGACCACAGGTACGGGAAGATCAGTACGGCACAGGCGAGACAACCCGCGATGAACACGGGTTTGCGGCCGATCCGGTCGGAAAGTCCGGCCAGGAAAGGGATCGCGAGCAGTGCGACGACATTGGCCAGTACGCCGACCCACAGTATCGGCCCGCGTTCGAGCCCGACCGTGTTGACCGCGTAGCTCAGCGCGTAGACGGTGAAGATCGTGCTGACGGAGGCGATGGTGGCCGCGGCGACGACGCGGAGCACGTCCTTCCAGTGCGTCCGGAACAGCACGGCGACCGGCAGTTTGGCGACGTCGGACCGGTTCTGTTCGAACACCGGGGTCTCGTCGATCTTGCGGCGGATCACGAAGCCGACCATCACCACGACGGCACTGCACCAGAACGGGATCCGCCAGCCCCAGGTGAGCAGTTGTTCCTGGGGGAGCGCGGCGATCGGCAGGAAGACCGCGGTGGCGAGGATCTGGCCGGCCTGGGTGCCGCTGAGGGTGAAGCTCGTGTAGTAGCCGCGCCGGTGGGCAGGCGCGTGCTCCATCGACATCGAGTTGGCGCCCGCCTGTTCGCCGGCGGCCGAAAGCCCTTGCAACAGGCGGAGAACCACCAGCAGGATCGGGGCGAGTACGCCGATGGAGGCATAGGTCGGCAGGCAGCCGACGAGGAACGTCGTGGCGCCCATCAGCAACAGCGTGAACACCAGGACCTTCTTGCGGCCGAGGCGGTCGCCGACGTGCCCGAGCACGAACGCGCCTACCGGGCGGGCCAGGTATCCGACGCCGAAGGTCGCCAGCGCCAGCAGTGTTCCGGTGGCGGGGGAGGAAGCCGGGAAGAAGACCTTGTTGAACACCAGCGCGGCGGCGGTTCCGTAGATGAAGAAGTCGTAGTACTCCAGTGCGCTGCCGATCCAGGCCGCCAGTGCGGCTTTACGGGGCATGCCTTGCGTGACAGGAGGGGGAGAGGCCACGTCGACGCTCCAATGTACTATCCAGCAATGTACGATCTAGTTAGTTAATACAGCGTGCGAGACGGTGCCCCGGTTGTCAAGAGCGGGGATTTCAGGCCGTCAGGTACTCGATCACCAGGTCGCCCAGCATCAGGCGATAGTGGGCGCGGCGCGCGGGGTCGAGCATGTCGCGGCCGAAGATCGCGGAGAAGGTGTGCCGGTTCGCGAGACGGAACACGCAGAACGAGCTGATCACCATGTGCACGTCGAGCGCGTCGACGTCGTCGCGGAACCGGCCTGTCTCCCGGCCGCGGTCGAGGATGCGGGTGAGCACGTCGAGGGCTGGATTCGCCATGCCCGACAAGGCTTCGGACCGCGCGATGTGCTCGCCGTGATGGATGTTCTCGATGCTCACGAGCCGGATGAAGTCCGGGTTCGCCTCGTGGTGGTCGAAGGTGAGTTCGGCGAGCTGACGGATCGCGTCCTCGGGTTCGAGGTGGTCGACGTCCAGATCCTGTTCGAGGGCGCGGATGGTCGCGTACGCCCGTTCGAGCGCGGCGACGTAGAGCTGCTCCTTGCCGCCGAAGTAGTAGTAGATCATCCGCTTCGTGGTGCTCGTACGATCGGCGATCTCGTCCACTCTCGCGCCGGCGTAACCCTTGTCGGCGAACTCTCTGGTGGCCACCGCGAGGATTTCGGCGCGGGTGCGTTCCTTGTCGCGCTGGCGCTCGACCTCGGACGACGGTGCGGCCACCTGACTCCCTCCGAACCGCTGGTGGAGGCCCTACTCTAGCGCAGCCCTTCTCGCGTCGGCCGGTCCGCGCTACAGTGAACTCACTAGTTCGTACATTAACTCTGCTCGGCATCCACGGAGGATCTTGGTGACCAGCTACCTCATCGGCCTGGTCGGCACCGGCATCGGGCCGTCACTGAGCCCGGCGCTGCACGAACGGGAAGCCGACGAACTCGGGCTGCGCTATCTCTACCGGCGGCTCGACCTCGACGTGCTGAGGATGCCGATCGGTGAGGTGCTCGCCGCCGCGCGTACCGCGGGCTTCGACGGCCTCAACATCACCCATCCTGTGAAACAACAAGTGCTCCCGTACCTCGACGAGATCGCGCCCGACGCGGCGGCACTCGGCGCGGTGAACACGGTGGTGTTCCGCGAAGGGGTGGCGACCGGGTACAACACGGACGCGACCGGTTTCGCCCGCAACCTCATCGGAGGACTGCCCGACGCCGACATGGACACGGTCGTCCTCCTCGGTGCGGGCGGGGCGGGCGCCGCCGTGGCGCATGCCCTGCTTTCGCTGGGAACCGGACGGCTGATCGTCCACGACGTCGACTCCGCGCGCGCCGGAACCCTGGTGGCCGGACTGCGGAAGCGGTTCGGCGGCGACCGCGCTCTTTCCGGCTCCCTCGAAGACGTTCGGACCGCGGACGGCCTCGTCCACGCCACCCCGACCGGGATGGCCGCGTATCCGGGATCGCCGGTTCCCGCCGAATCGCTGCGGCCCGGGATGTGGGTGGCCGACATCGTGTACCGGCCGCTGGAGACCACGCTGCTGAAACAGGCGCGGGACCGCGGATGCCGGACGCTGCACGGCGGCGGGATGGTGGTCTTCCAGGCGGCGGACTCGTTCCGTCTCTTCACCGGTGCGGAACCGGACGCCGACCGGATGATCCGCCATTTCGAAGCGCTGGAAGGGAAACCCGCCCATGCCCGGTGACACCGCCATCGCGACCGTCTGCCTGTCGGGCACGCTCGAGGACAAACTCGCCGCGGCCGCCGCGGCCGGCTTCGGCGGGGTCGAGATCTTCGAGAACGACCTGATCGCCTCACGGAGGTCGCCTTCGGAGATCCGGCGGCTCTGCGCCGATCTCGGCCTCACGATCGATCTCTACCAACCTTTCCGTGACTTCGAGGCGGTGCCGCCGGACGTGCTCCGGTCGAACCTCCGCCGGGCGCGCCGGAAGTTCGACCTCATGGCCGAACTCGGCGTGGACACCGTCCTGGTCTGTTCGTCGGTCTCGCCCGACTCCGTCGACGACGACGATCTCGCCGCCTCTCAGCTGCACGAGCTGGCTTCGCTGGCCGCGTCACGCGGAATCCGTATCGCCTACGAAGCCCTTGCGTGGGCCCGGTTCGTGAACACGTACGAGCACGCGTGGCGGATCGTCCGGCGGGCCGGCCACGCGGCCTTGGGGGTCTGCCTCGACAGCTTCCACATCCTTTCGCGGCGCAGCGATCCCCGCGCGATCCGGACCATTCCGGGGGAGAAGATCTTCTTCCTGCAACTGGCCGACGCGCCGCTGCTGGACATGGACGTGCTGCACTGGAGCAGGCATCACCGGCTTTTCCCGGGGCAAGGCGCGTTCGACCTGGCCACGTTCACCGGTCACGTCCTGGCGGCGGGTTATCGAGGGCCGCTTTCGCTGGAGGTGTTCAACGACGTGTTCCGGCAGGCGGACCCGCGACCCGCGGCCATCGACGCCATGCGGTCACTGGTGGCCTTGCGTGAATCCGTTGGCACCCTTGAGATTCCCGAGGCTCCTCGGCTGGATGGGCACGCCTTCGCGGAGCTGGCCGTTTCGGGAACGGTGCTCGCGGAACTCGGCTTCACCCACGTCGGAACCCATCGCACGAAGCCGGTCCAGTTGTGGCAACAGGGATCGGCGCGCTTGCTGGTGAACGAAGCGACCGAGGAGGGCGCGATCAGCGCCCTCGGCCTGACCAGCGCGAACCCGGCCGGATCGGCGCGGCGCGCGGAGACGTTGCTCGCGCCGGTGCTGCCCCGCGAGCACAGCCCGGACGAGGCCGACCTCTCCGCCGTCGCCGCACCGGACGGGACCGAGATCTTCTTCTGTGGCGACGACGAATGGTTGCGCGACTTCGTTCCGTCCGGGACGGCGCCGACCGGGCGGGGAATCATCGGCATCGACCACGTCGCCTTGACCCAACCCTTCGACCACTTCGACGAGGCGACCCTGTTCTACCGTTCGGTGCTGGGCCTCCGGCCGGAACCGGTTTCGGAGTTCGCGGCGGCGTTCGGGCTCGTGCGCAGCCGGGCGGTCGGAGACCAGGACGTCCGTTTGACGTTGGACAGCGCCCTGGTGCGGCGAGGGGAGTGGTCGCCGGGAGTGCCGTCGCCACAACACATCGCTCTCGCTTGCGAGGACGCGATCGCCGTCGCGCGAGCTATGCGCGAGGCGGGTGCGCCACTGCTTTCGATCCCCGGGAACTATTACGACGACCTGGATGCGCGGTTCGATCTCCCGTTTTCGTCGGCATTGCGAGAAAACTCGGTGCTGTATGACCGGGACGCGTCCGGCGAGTTCCTGCACTTCTGCACCGAACTGGTCGGCTCGCGGGTCTTTTTCGAGGTGGTGCAACGGATCGGCGGATATCGCGGGTACGGGGTCGTGAACACGCCGGTGTACATGACAGCGCATCGGGAACGACGGCTCAGTCTGGCGCGCTGAGGCTCGCTCGGCCGAAGAGCTCACGCTCCGGCCGGTCGAGGCGGGGTCGGATTCCGGCGATCAAGCTCGTCAGATCAGGTCAGCTGACGGACTCGTCGTCGAGTTCGGCGAGCTGTTGCGCGACGCGGTCGGCATCGGCAGTCCGTTCCTGGGTCCGGTTGAGTCGCAGGGCCTGTTGCCATACCAGGCGAGCCTCGGCTCGGCGCCGGAGCGCGGCCAAGGATTGGCCGAGATGTTCGAGGGTATCGGCTTCGTAGTAGGTCGCCCCCAGGTCCCGGCACAGTTCCAGTGATTCGTGGAAGTGGTCCAGAGCCAGATCGTATTCGCCGCAGTGGTGGGCGATGTAGCCGAGTGTGTCCAGGGTGACTGCCTGGCCCTGCCGGTTGCGGGCGTCGCGGAACAAGGCCAGTGCCTGCTCGCATGACGAGCGGGCCTCGTCGTACTGACCCAGCCGCGCTTGGTGCCACCCCATTCGATCGAGCGCTTCCGCCTTCCACACGAGGTTGTCCAAGGGCTCGAACAACCGGAACGCCTCCTTCGCGTGGTTGAGGGCGAGCTGGTCGTTGTTCTGCTGCCGCCAGACCATGATCAGGTCGTAGTACGAACGAGCCTCGCCGTGGGTGTCGCCGGTCTCCTTGGCCAGTTCGCGCCCCCGGTACAGGTGCTCCAACGCTTCGGTGAGCCGCTGTGACCGTGCGTATGCCTGACCCAGAAGCCGGTGGGCGAGTCCTTCGATCGTGGCGTCGTCCAGTTCACGCGCGGCGGCCAGCCCGGCTTCCCAGGTGGTCCGCTGTTCGTGAAGGTGGCCGCGTCGCCAAAGGTATCCGTGCAGGATCCACGCGAGCTGCCAGACCAGCGTCTGCCAGCCAAGTCGTTCGGCGGTCGTCTGTGCGGCGATCAGGCACGGATGTTCCTGGTCGAACCAAGCCAGAATGGAGCTGTCGTCGGTGAAGGAAGGCAGCTCGAACTCGGCCGGAGTATCGCCGATCTCGACCTTCTTCCGGTCGGGATACAGCAGTCGTTCGCCCGCGTAACCGGCGTGGATGTAGTACGAGATCAGCCTGTGCAGTTTGCCCAGCGCCTGGTCGTCCTGTCTCGCCCATTCGGCGGCGTAGAGGCGGACCAAGTCGTGCATGCGGTACCTGGTTGGCAAGTACCGCTGCAACAGGTGCGCTTCCTCCAGCCGTCGCAGCAGGTTGCGTGCCTGCTCGGTCTTCAGATTCGTGAGCACCCCCGCGGCGACCTCGTCGATATCCGGGCCCGGGGCCAGGCCCAGCATCCGGAAGACCTCGGCCGCCTGCGCGTCGAGCGCTTGATAGGACCAGGACAAGACGGTGCGCAGGTTCGCGGAGAGTCCACCGCCGTCCAGCGCGTCCAACCGAGCCGAGGCATCACCCAGGTCCGTGGCCAGCGCCGCGAGCGGGAAATCGTGGTGGGCGGCCGCGTGGGCGGCGACGATACTCAGCGCCAGAGGCAACCCCGCGCAATAGCCCACCAGGTCTTCCACCGCGTCGGGCTCGGCCTCGACGCGGTGTGGCCCCAGCCGTTTGGTCAGAAGTTCGCGTGCTTCGGTGTCGTTCAGGGTGCCCAGGCTCAGCGGTCGTGCGCCGTGGGCGACGATCAGTTCGGTGGGCTGGTGGCGGGTCGTGATCAGCACGGTGCAACTGGAGCTCTGGGGAAGCAGGGGTACCACCTGTGCGCCGCCGCGGGCGTTGTCCAACAGGATCAGCATGCGCCGGTCGGCGACTTTGCGTCGATACAGCGCGGCCTGCGCGGCGGTGCCGACCGGGATGTCCCGTTGCGAGGAGCACAGGGCATCCAGGAAACCGCGGATGGCGACCTCGGCCGCCACCGGCGCACCGGACGGGTCGTAACCGCGCAGGTTCACGTAGAGCTGTCCGTCCGGGAAGCGGTCGATGTTCTCGTGTGCCCATTCCAGCGCCAGCCAGGTCTTGCCGATTCCGCCCATGCCGCTGACCACCATGATGGGAGTGGTGCCCTTGAACTCCGCGTCGACAATCGATGAAGCGGTCAGTTCGGCGAGCTCACGGATCCGACCGGTGAACAGTCCTGATCTGCCGGGTAACTGCCTCGGCGCGGAAATCTCCGTCAATTGTTCGGTTTCGCGCTGATACGGATGGTCGGGAAGGCAGATCCAGGCGCGAGTGGTCGTCTCTTTCACTTTCACCGTTGTCGGCTGATAGCGGCTGGGATCGTCAATCGAACTGTTCTGGACGACTTCCTCGAAAAACCAGTCGGACACGATGAACGCCAGCACGCCCGGCGACTGGGCGAGTGACGTTTTCAACGCGGGTGCTTCGATCAGCCTGAATGCGCGGATGATCGACGGGCCGGTGACGCCCTGAGTGTCGTGTTTGATCTCGCCCGCGTGCAGGGACATGCGCAGCCTGATGCGTTCTTCGGGGCGTGTGGCGCTTTCGTTGTATTGCAGCAGAGCCTTGATGAGCATCTGCGGCAGTGATTCGACGAAAGGCGCCTTGGGCACCTGGGGCGCGATCAGAACGAGGACCCCGTCGCCGCGATCTTCGTGGTAGCAGTCGTCCCAGGAAATGTTCGCGGCATTGAGGGCCCAGCGTAAAACCTGATACAATCCGTCGCGAACGGCTTCCTGAACGGGGTTTCGTCGACGTTCGGCGCTGCCGAACCCTTCCACGTCGAGGACCAGCAGTATCCGATGGCCGGGCTGCTTGGAATAGACCATGCGATCAACCCCTCGTCGCGGTGTCGGCTCCATGCTACAGGACGATCAAGATACCGACTTCCGCCGAGAAGCCTCCGAACGCCGAGACTTTCAGCGTTGCCGAAAAACGGCGACCGAGGCCATCGCGCGCGAATTCCCGTCAGGGAACCGGGACGTTCGAGGCGGCCCGGAAACGGTCGCCGGGCGGGGCGACGGCCGGCGTTGCCCGTTGCCGGGAAACGGCGAATCAGAAACCGATCGGCAGTCCCGCGTAGTTCTCCGCCAGTCCCGCCCGTCCCGCCTCACTCCGCGCCAGCCACCGCAACTGCGAAAGTTGCAGCTGCCGGTCGAACGGATCGTCCGACCGGTGCAGCATCGTCGTCATCCACCACGAGAAATGCGTGCATCGCCAGACCCGGCGCAGTGCGGTGTCGGAGTAGGCGTCGGCGAGCGCGGAGTCCTTGTCCCGCACCAAAGCCGCCAAGGCGGGAGCGAGGAGGGCGACGTCGGCGACGGCGAGGTTGAGGCCTTTGGCGCCGGTGGGCGGCACGATATGGGCGGCGTCGCCGGCGAGGAACAGGCGGCCGTGCCGCATGGGCTGCTGCACGAAACTGCGCATGGGCAGCACGCTCTTGTCGGTGATCGGCCCTGGTGTGAGGGTCCAGCCGTCCTGGCCGTGGCCGAGCCGGGTCGCGAGCGCCTCCCAGATCCGGTCGTCGGACCAGGTGCCGATGTCGGTGCCGTTGGGCACTTGCAGGTACAGCCGGCTGACGGTGGCCGAACGCATCGAGTGCATCGCGAAGCCGTCGGGATGCCAGGCGTAGATGAGTTCGTCGGTCGACGGGGCGACGTCGGCGAGGACACCGAGCCACGAATACGGGTAGGTGCGCTCCCAAGTCTGCTTCGCGGCGTCGGGGATCGCGGTGCGGCAAGGGCCGAAGGAACCGTCGCAGCCGACGATGACGTCGGCGTCGAGCCTCTGCCGTGTGCCTTCCGCGTCGGTGAAGGTGAGGTAGGGACGGTCGGTTTCGATGTCGTGCACGGCGGTGTCGGCGACCTCGTAGTGGATCTGCTGTCCGGCTGCCGCTCGCGCCTTGCCGAGGTCCTTCGTCACCTCGGTCTGGCCGTACACGGTGACGCTTCGCCCGACCAGGTCCACGAAGTCGAGATGGTGCCGCTCCTGCGGCCACTGCAGGTAGATGCCGCGGTGCTCGTCGCCTTCGCGGTCGAGGCGGTCCGCCAGGCCTGCCTCGTGAAGAAGGTCCACTGTGGACTGTTCGAGGATGCCCGCGCGGATCCGCGCCTCGACGTACTCGCGCGAGCGGGCCTCCACGATCACCGATTCGACCCCTGCCAGATCGAGAAGATGCGACAGGAGCAGTCCGGCCGGGCCGGCGCCGACGATGGCGACTGGGGTGCGCATGACCGGAGTCTGGCCGCCGGGTGGGCGAACTCCTAGCGTTCGCTTCCACTCAGTGAAACCGGCAGGCTCCGCCCGATTCCGGCGGCCGCGACCTGGAGCGCGGACACCAGCCGCGCCCGGCCGCGGCTCAGATCCGGGACGACCAGGCCGAGCGCCGCGACGACCTCGCCACCGGACGGCCGGATCGGGACGGCGACCGAACAGGCGCCTCGGCTCATCTCCTCGACAGTCTGCGCGAACCCCTCCCGGCGGACGCGCCGCAACTGCTCACGGAGCCGTCCGGGCTGGGTGACGGTGTACGGCGTGACGCGGGTCAGGGAGGCGAGCACCTGCCGCTGGACGTCCTCCGGAGCCCAGGCCAGCAGCACCTTCCCGACGCCGGTGGCGTGCAGCGGCAGCCGTCCGCCGATCCGGCTGACCACCGGCACGGACGCGTTCCCGGAGAGCCGGTCGAGATAGAGCACCTGGACGTCGTCCCGCTCGCCGAGGTGCACGGTGGCGCCGGTCGCGCCGTAGAGGTCCTGGAGGAAGGGGGCGGCGACCTGCCGCAGTTCGAACTGGACGGGTGCGAGCAGGCCGAGGTCCCACAGTCGCCTGCCGACGGCGTACCGATCCTCGCGCCGCTCCAGCGCGCCAAGGCCCACGAGTTCGCGGGCGATCCGGTGCGCGGTGGGCAGCGGTAGGCCGGCGCGGCCCGCGAGTTCGGTCAGCGACAGCTCGCGATGGTCGACGTCGAACGCGCCGAGCAGCGCGAACGCCCGTGACGTGACGCTGGCGCCCGGTGTGGACAGGTTCCCGGCCATCCGGGCATTCTCTCACTGAGCGGAAGTCAGGGCAGCAGGATCAGCCCGGCCCACAAGCCGGCGACGGCGAGCACGATGGCCGCCGGAACCGTGAGCAACCCGAGCCGGGTGAACTCGCCCAGATCGGGCCGGGTGTCGTGCCGGTGCAGGATCCGTCGCCACAGCAGCGTCGCTAGGGAGCCGACGTAGGTGAGGTTCGGCCCGAGGTTGACTCCGATCAGCACGGCCAGCACCACCGAGGTCCCGCCCGCGGTGGCGAGCGGCAGCAGCACGAGCACCGCCGGCAGGTTGTTGATCAGGTTGGCGAGGACGGCCGCCACCGTGGCGGCGCCGAGCAGGGCGAGGAACGAGGTCGAAGCCGGAACCAGATGGCTGAGCGCGTCGTCCAGCCCGTTGTCGACGACGGCGCGGACCACGATCGCCAGCGCGAGCACGAACGCGAGGAACGGGATGCTCGCCGACCGCACGATGGCGGCGGGCGAGGTCCGCCGCTGTGCGAGGGCGCGGCAGGCCAGGACGGCGGCACCGGCGAACGCGGCCCAGGCGGGACTGACGTCGAGCAAGGAGGTCAGCACGAACCCGGCCAGCGTCAGGCCGAGCACGACCAGGACGAACGCCGGGACCTTCCCGGCCGGGACCGCTTTGCTGCCACGAGGCCTCGCCGCCAGGTCGGCGGCGAAGAACCGGCGGAACACCAGGTACTCGGTGAGCACCGCCGCGAGCCAGGGCAGGGTCATGAGCGCGGTGAACCGGAGGAACGAGATACCGGTCGCGGCTACGGCGAGCAGATTGGTCAGATTGGACACTGGCAGCAGCAAGGAGGCCGAGTTCGCCAGATGCGTGCAGGCGTAGGCGTGCGGCTTGGCCCGCGCGCCCATCCGCGCGGCGGTGGCGAACACGACCGGGGTGAGCAGTACGACGGTGGCGTCCAGGCTGAGTACCACCGTGACCGCCGCGGCGACCACGAACACTGCGGGCAGCAGCCGCTGTGGCCGTCCCCGGCCGAACCGGGCCATGAGCGTCCCGGCCGCCTGGAACAGGCCTTCGTCGTCGCACAACTTGGCCAGGACGAGGACCGCGCCGAGGAAGCCGACGACCGGCGCGAGCCTGGCCACCTCGTCGACGGCGTCGGGGAACGAGATCGCCCCGGCGGCCAGCACGATCCCCGCGGCGGGGACGGCGGCGACCGCTTCCGGAAGGCCGCGTGGCCGGATGACCGCGAAGGCCAGGACGATCAGCAGGAGGGCGATGGACACCAGCTCGCCGGGAAGGCCCGTCAGTGCCAACCTCCTCGTGAAGCCATACCCGGCAATCTAGCCTGAGTAGGCTCGGCGTCCGGACGCCGTAAGGAAAAGGGGCTTGGTGCGCGAGACGAACTGGGCGGGGAATCAGACTTTCACCGCAGAACGCATTCTTCGCCCTCGGACCGTCGAAGAGGTCCAGGAAGCCGTCGCCGGGGCGGCGGCGGTCAAGGCATTGGGCAGCAGGCATTGCTTCAACGACATCGCGGACTTCCCGGGCGGTGTCCAGATCGACCTGGCCGGGCTCGACCAGATGGCCGAACTCGACAGTGACGCGGCGACGGTCACGGTGCCGGCGGCGGCGCGCTACGGCGACGTCGCCATCCAGGCGCACGCGGCCGGGTTCGCGCTGGCCAACCTCGCTTCGCTGCCTCACTGCACGGTGGCGGGCAGTGTCGCGACGGCGACCCACGGTTCCGGGCGGCGCAACCAGAGTCTCGCGTCGGCGGTGTCCGGTTTGGAGCTGGTCACCGCGGACGGTGAGGTGAAGACGTACTCACGGCACGACGGCGTGGTCGTCGGCCTCGGCGCGCTGGGCGTGGTCACCCGGCTGACCCTCGACCTGGTGCCGTCCTTCGACCTCCGCCAGGACGTCTTCGACGGGTTGCCATGGGAGTCGGCGTACGAGCACTTCGAAGAGATCCAGGACGCGGGTTACAGCGTCAGCCTGTTCACGAACTGGGCCCGCGAGACGATCGACCAGGTCTGGGTCAAGGGGCCGGGGCGGCCGGGCGCGGACTTCTTCGGCGCGAAGGCGGCGGACGGGCCGCGGCATCCCGCTCACGCGGCGGGTATCCCGGCGGACAACTGCACGCGGCAGCTCGGGGTCCCGGGGCCGTGGTACGAACGGATCCCGCATTTCCGCCTCGACTTCACGCCCAGCGTGGGGAACGAACTCCAGACCGAGTACTTCGTGCCGATCCGGCACGCCGTCGCGGCGATGGAGGCGATGCGCGGCATCGGGGACCGGTTGGCGCCCGTCCTGCTCACCTCGGAGATCCGCACGGTCGCGGGGGACGACCTGTGGCTCAGCCCGTTCCACGGCGGCGACCGGCTGGCACTGCACTTCACCTGGCAGCCGGACGAAGACGCGGTCCACGAGCTGCTGCCCGTCATGGAGGAACGCTTGGCGCCCTTCGGGGTCCGGCCGCACTGGGGGAAGCTGTTCCACCACGCCGCGGACTACCCGAAGCTGGCCGATTTCCGGGCGCTGGCCACCGAACTGGACCCGGACGGGAAGTTCCGGAGCCCGTTCGTCCGGCGGCATGTGTTCGGGGAGCCGGGCTGATATCCTGACGGCAGTTGCTTGCTCGCGCGGGAAGATCCCCGGCTGCTGCACTGGAGCCGCACGTTTCTCCCGAGGAGCCTTCATGTCTCTTCCCCTCGCCCGTCGTATGGACGGCGTCACCAGTTCTCCCGTGCGCGACCTGCTCGCGCTCACCGCCCGGCCGGGCGTGATCTCCTTCGCGGGCGGCATGCCCGCGCCGGAACTGTTCGATGTGGACGGCCTTCGCGCCGCCTTCGACCGGGCTCTCGCCGAGAAGTCCGCGTTACAGTATTCGCCCACCGAAGGGAATCCGCGGCTGCGCGAGCTGCTCGCGAAGCGGCTGGCCGGTCGCGGGCTCGCGACCACTGTGGACGATCTGCTGATCACCACGGGTTCACAGCAGGGCCTTCAGCTGCTGAGCACCGCGTTGCTCGATCCCGGAGCCACCGTGCTGGTGGAAGAACCGGTGTACTTGTCCGCGTTGCAGTGCTTCCAGCTCGCCGAGGCGCGGATCGTGCCCGTTCCCGGTGACCCGGAGGGGATCGATCCGGCCGCGCTGGACGAGATCGCGGCCAGGGAACGGCCGTCGCTGTTGTACCTCGTCCCGACGTTCTCGAATCCCTCCGGCCGGACGATCAGCCCCGGCAGGCGTCGCGCGCTCGCGGAAGTCATCGCGCGCCACGGGTTTTGGCTCGTCGAGGATGATCCGTACCACGAGCTGCGGTATCGCGGCGAACGCGAAGAACTCGTGTCGGCCCGTCCGGAAATCGCCGAGCGCGCGATCTACCTCGGCAGTTTCTCGAAGGTGATCGCCCCGGGGATGCGGCTGGGTTGGCTCCGGGCGCCGAGGGAGCTGTTGCGCCGCGTCGCGATCCTCAAGCAGGCGAGCGATCTGCACACCTCGACGGTCGATCAGGCGGCGGCGGCCGAGTACCTGGCCGCCGCGGATCTCGACGCCCACGTGCGGAAACTGTGCGCGACCTACCGTGTCCGCCGCGACGCGATGCTGGCCGAGCTGCCCGCGATCACGCCGCCCGGGACGACATGGACCGACCCGGACGGCGGGATGTTCGTCTGGGTCACCCTTCCCGGCGGCGCGGACACGGATTCACTGCTGCCTGAAGCGTTGCGCCACGACGTCGCTTTCGTGCCCGGTTCGGCGTTCCAGGTGGGGGAGCCGGACCGGTCGGCGTTGCGGCTCTCGTTCGCCGCACACGCGCCGGAGACGATCGCCGAAGGGCTGCGGCGGCTGCGCAAAGCCCTTCATGGACGCTAATCGGCCTGCGGATCCCAGGTCAGCAGCCGGACTTCGCTGACGGTCTGGACGTGCCGTCGCATCGCGTTCGCCGCCGCCTTCGGATCGCCGTTCCGGATGGCGTCGGCGATCTTCTGGTGCTGGCTCAGCGAGCGGGACGGCCTGCCGGGCTGTCGTAGCGACTCGTTGCGGCTCTCCGCGATCTGCGCGTCGATCGAGCGCATGAACTCGGCGAGGAGACCGTTGTTCGCGGCGGCGGTGATCGCTTCGTGGAACCGGCGGTCGCCTTCCGCGCCGTGCCCGCCGTCGCCGATCTCGGTCGCCATGTACGCCAGCGCCGCGTCGATGGCGGCGAGATCCGCGTCGGAGCGCCGCAGCGCGGCCAGTTCCGCGAGCTTGGTCTCCATCGCTTCGCGGGCTTCGAGCACTTCCGGGAGCCGGCTGCGGCGCGCCACGAGTTCGTCGACCGGTTCGACGTCGAGGTGATCGTTGCGCAGGTAGGTGCCCCCGCCGTGGCGGGACTCGAGCAGTCCCTGTACTTCGAGGACGACGATCGCCTGCTTGATCGACGCGCGGCTGACCCCGAGCCGCTCGGCGAGGTCGCGTTCGCTGGGGAGCTTGTCGCCCGCGTGCAGGCCGGACTCCTCGACGTGCGCTTTGATCCGCTCGATGACCTGCTCGTAGAGCTTCGCCCGGTTCAACCGGCTCAGCGCCTCCGGCACTCGGTCCCCCTCGCTCGTACTGGACAAGTGGCTGAGCCAATTTACCATTCTTGGGTTGACAGGTGGTCGCCGTCACAGGGAAAGTGGCTCAGCCACTAGTCCACTCGGCCACTCGCCAAAGGGGCTCCCGCCGTCAAGGAGGACGGTCATGTCCGCCCAGCTGATCTCGATTCTCGTCCTCGTGGTGATCTTCGCCCTCGCCACGACCCGTTCGATCAACATGGGGGCGCTCGCCTTCGCCGGCGCTTTCCTCGTCGGCACCCTCGCCGGTGGCCTGGACACCGACGGCATCTTCGCCGGATTCCCCGGCGACATCTTCGTGGTGCTGGTGGGGGTCACCTATCTGTTCGCCATCGCCAGGGCCAACGGCACCACCGACTGGCTGGTGGCGGCGGCCGTCCGGCTGGTCGGCGGCCGGATCGCGCTCATCCCGTGGGTGATGTTCGTGGTCACCGGCGCGCTGACCGCGATCGGCGCGGTGAGCCCGGCGGCCTGCGCGATCGTCGCGCCGATCGCCCTCGGTTTCGCCGCCCGGTACAAGATCAGCCCGCTGCTCATGGGCGCGATGGTGGTGCACGGCGCGCAGGGCGGCGGGTTCTCGCCGATCAGCGTCTACGGTTCGATCGTCAACGGGATCGTCGAGCGCAACAACATCGCGGGCAGCCCCGTGGTGCTGTTCTTCGCGAGCCTCGGCATGAACCTCGCCATCGCGGGTGTCCTGTTCGTCGTCCTCGGCGGGACCAAACTGCGGCGCCGAGAGCTGGTGACGGCGGGCGCCGCCGGTGCGGAGGCCGACGAGGAACCGCTGCCGCACGAACAGCGCATTCCCTTGGACGGCCCCAAGATCGTGACGCTGACCGGCCTGATCGCGCTCGTGGTCGGCACCCTGGTGTTCGACCTCGACCCGGGCCTGACCGCCATCACCGTCGCCGTCCTGCTGAGTGTCGTGTGGCCCAAGACCAGCCGGTCCGCCGTCTCCGAGATCACCTGGCCGACCGTGCTGCTGATCTGCGGCGTGCTGACGTATGTGGCGGTGCTGAAGGAGATCGGCACCATCGACTACGTCGGCAACGCGGTCACCACCGTGGGGATCCCGCTGCTCGCGGCGCTGCTGCTCTGCTACATCGGCGGCGTCGTCTCGGCCTTCGCGTCGTCGGTGGGGCTGATGGGCGCGCTCATCCCGCTCGCCGTCCCGTTCCTGGCGCAGGGCACGATCGGGCCGGTCGGCATGATCGCCGCCCTCGCGGTCTCGGCGACGATGGTGGACGTCAGTCCGTTCTCCACCAACGGCGCGCTCGTCCTCGCCAACGCGAAGGACGTCGACCGGGACAAGTTCTTCAAACAACTGCTGGTCTACGGGGCGCTCGTGGTGGCCGTCGTGCCGCTGATCGCCTGGCTCGTGTTCGTCGTGCCCAACTGGGGCTGAGGGAGGAGATCCATGCTGATCGCCGGAAAGAGTGACCGCGTCGCCCTGCGGTTCGGGGCCGAATCCCTGACCTACGGCGAACTCGCGTCCGTCGCGGGCCCGATCGCCGCCGCGCTGGCCGGTCGCACGCGCGTCGCGGTGTGGGCGACACCGACGCTCCGGACCTGTGTCGCGATCGTCGCCGCGCTGACCGCCGGGGTCCCGGTGGTGCCGGTCAATCCGAAGGCCGGATCACGCGAACTGGCGCATATCGTCGCCGACAGCGCGCCGGATCTCGTGCTGGCCGCGCCGGATGCCGTGCTGCCGCCGGAACTCGAGGCGCTGCAACGGGTTCCGGTCGAACTGGACCTCTCGGGCACGCCGTGGCAGGGCGACGAACCGGACCCGGAGGCCCCGGCATTCGTCATCTACACCTCCGGGACCACCGGACCGCCGAAGGGTGTCCTGCTCCCGCGCCGGGCGGTGGCGTCGAATCTCGACGCGCTCGCGGAGATCTGGGACTGGACCGACGCCGACGTCCTCGTGCACGCCCTTCCGTTGTTCCATGTGCACGGCCTGATCCTGGGGGTGGTCGGCCCGTTGCGACGGGGCGGTTCGCTGCACCACCTCGGCCGGTTCACCAGTGAAGCGGCCGCGAAGGAACTCGCCGGTGCGGGGACGATGCTCTTCGGTGTCCCTACGATGTATCACCGGCTCGCGGCCGACTGCGAGGCCGATCCCGCGCTGGCCGCCGGAGTGGGCGCGGCGCGGCTGCTCGTCTCGGGTTCCGCGGCGCTGCCCGCGACCGATCACCAGCGCATCACCGCCGCGACCGGTCAGCGGGTCGTCGAACGCTATGGAATGACCGAGACGCTGATGAACTGCGGTGTCCGCGCCGCGGGGGACCGGCGGCCCGGTGCGGTCGGCCCGCCGGTGCCCGGCGTCGAGCTGAGGCTCGTCGACGACTCCGGAGATCCGCTCATCGGCGAGACCGTCGGTGAGATCGAGGTCCGCGGCCCGAACCTGTTCCTCGGCTACCTGAACCGGCCGGACGCCACGGAAGCCGCGTTGCACGACGGCTGGTTCAAGACCGGTGACATGGCGATACGCGATCCGGACGGTTACGTGCGGATCGTGGGCCGCCGCGCCACCGACCTGATCAAGAGCGGCGGCTACAAGATCGGCGCGGGCGAGATCGAGAACGCGCTCCTGGAACATCCCGGGGTGGCCGAAGCGGCCGTCACCGGGGAACCGGACGACGACCTCGGCGAGCGCATCGTGGCCTGGATCGTCCCCGCCGAGGTCAAGCCGTCGGCGGGCGAACTCGCCGACCACGTCGCCGGACTGCTGTCACCGCACAAGCGGCCACGTGTCGTGCACTACCTGGAAGCGTTGCCCCGCAACGAGATGGGCAAGGTCCTCAAGCGGGCTCTCCATGGCTGACCCACTCGGCTGGGACGGTTACGAAGTTTCCCTGGCACGCGCGAGGGAACGCACGGGCACGGACGAAGCGGTCGTCTGCGAACGCGCGAAGATCGGCGGCCACGAGGTCGTGAAGATCCGCTTCGAGTTCGGGTTCCTCGGCGGCTCGGTCGGGACCGGGACCGGCGCGCTCATCGAGCGGGCGCTCGACGAGGCGCGCTCGCACCGTCTGCCCGTCGTCTCGCTGTTGTCCACGGGCGGGACCCGGATGCAGGAAGGCGTGCCCGCTCTGCGGCAGCTGCAACGGATCGCGCGAGGTCTGGCACTGCTGCGCGAAGAGGGGCTGCCCCACATCACCGTCGCGCTGCATCCCACCACCGGCGGCGTGTGGGCGTCCCTCGGTGCCGACGCCGATGTCGTGCTCGCCGTTCCCGGCGCTCAGGTGGGCTTCGCCGGCCGCCGGGTGCGGCCGGAGCGGTACGCCGACGACCCCGCGTATACGGCGGAAAACCAGTACGCGGCCGGATATGTCGACGAACTGGTGACCGAAGACGCGCTCGCCGATCGGCTGGAGGTCTGGCTCGGGCTCTTGACCGGTGCTTCCCGGGACCGCCCGGCGGACCTGCCGCGCGCGCTCGGCGCCCTCGATCCCACGCGGGACGGCTGGCACTCCGTCCAGCGGGCGCGATCGGTGGGCCGGCCACGCGCGGACGCTTATCTCGACGACCATTTCGACACTCGCGTCCACCTCCGGGGCGGCGCCGACGGTGGCGTCCTCTGCGGGATCGGGAGCCGTGGCGGGCGGCCGGTGGCGTTCGCGGCGCAGACCGGGACCGCGACCACACCCGAGGGCTTCCGGACGGCGACACGGTTGATCCGGCTCGCCGACCGGCTGGGGCTACCGGTGCTGACGCTCGTCGACACCCCCGGCGCGGCCGCCGATCCGGCCGCGGAGACGGCCGGGGCCGGGAACGCCATCGCCGGACTGTTCGGCACGATCGCGGCGGTGAACGTGCCGATCACGACCTTGGTGATCGGTGAGGGCGGTTCGGGCGGCGCGCTCGCCTTCTGTTCGACGGACCGGATCTGGCTCACCCCGGACGCCTGCTTCACCGTGATCGCCCCGGAACTGGCGGCCGGGATCCTCAAACGGGACCCTGAAGAGATCCCCGCCCTCGCCGGCGAACTCAAGCCACGCCCCGAAGATCTGCTCGCCCTCGGTGCCATCGACGGCATCGCGGGATCGGAACCGGTCACCTTCGTGAGATAAGGGGTTCGACATGTTCAAGCGGATATCCGCCGCGACGATCGCCGCGGTCACGCTCGCTCTCCTGGCTGCTCCGCACGTCCAAGCGACTACGCCGTCCCGCTATGTCGCCATGGGCAGTTCCTTCGCGGCGGGTCCGGGAATCCCGCCGCAGCAACCGGGAACACCGGCCGCGTGCGGACGTTCGACGAAGAACTACGCGAGCCTCGTGGCCGCCGGCCGCGGGCTCGCCCTCACCGACGCCACCTGCAGCGGCGCGACCACCGCGAACATCCTCACCACCGGACAGGCCGGGCAGCCGCCGCAGATCGAGGCCGTCACCAGGGAGACCCGGCTCGTGACCATCACCATCGGCGGCAACGACGTCGGCTACGTCGGCAGTCTGTTCACCTACGGCTGCCAGAACACCGGCGGCACGAACTGCGGCCAGGTCGACCAGAACGCCGTCCGCGCGGCACTCACCACGGTGCACGAGAAGATCGGCGCCGTCATCGCGGAGGTCCATCGGCGCGCACCGCGAGCCCGGGTGCTGGTCGTCGACTACCTGACGATCGTGCCGCGCACCGCGCCCGCGTGCGACGGCGTTCCGCTCACCCCGGCGCAACTGGCCTTCGAACGCGAGGTCGCGGATCGGCTCGCGGCGGCGACCCGGCAGGCCGCCCGCACTGAGCGGGCCACCTTGATCCCGGCTGCCGCCGTCAGCGCGTTCCACGACGCCTGTGCCGCCGTGCCGTGGATGGAGCGGTACGCGGCCGCGCCGGGACGCGTTCCCTATCACCCGAACGAAGCCGGGATGGCGGCCGTCGCGGAGCTGATCACGGCACGGCTGCGTTAGCCGCGCGGAAGGTGCGGCGGTAGCTGTCCGGCGGCACGCCGACGGTCCGGTTGAAATGCCGTCGGAGTGTCGCGGCGGTGCCCATCCCGGTGGCCTCCGCGATCAGGTCGACGCTGTCGTCGGTCCGCTCCAGGAGTTCCTGCGCGCGGCGGATGCGCTGGTTCAGCAGCCAGCGCAACGGGGTCGTCCCGGTCGCCGAGCGGAAATGCCTGGCCAGATTGCGCGAGCTCATGTTGGCGTGGCGGGCGAGATCCTCGACGGTCAGCGGCCGGTCCAGCCGTTCGGTGATCCAGGGGAGCAGGCCGCCGAGCGGATGGTCGTCCTGTTCGGGCACCGGGGCGGTGACGAACTGGGCCTGCCCGCCCGCGCGGTGCGGCGGGACGACCAGGCGGCGGGCCACGGTGTTCGCGACCGCCGAACCGTGGTCGGAGCGGACCAGATGCAGGCACAGGTCCATCGCGGCGGCCTTGCCCGCCGAGGTGAGCACGCTGCCGTTGTCGACGTAGAGGACGTCCGGATCGACCTCTACCAAGGGATGTCGGGCGGCGAGGACGTCGGTGTGCGCCCAATGCGTCGTGGCGCGGCGGCCGTCGAGCAGGCCGGCGGCCGCCAGCACGAACGCGCCCGTGCAGAGGGACGCGACCCGTGCGCCCGCTTCATGGGCGGCCCGCACGGCGTCGACGAGGTCCGCGGGCGGATCGATGTCGATGTCGGCCCAGCCGGGGACGATGACCGTGTCGGCGCGCGCGAGATGGCCGAGCCCGTGGTCCGGTTCGAGGAGGAAGCGGCCGACCCTCACCGGCTTCGATCCGCAGACGCTGAGTTCATACCAGGAGCCGGCGAATCCCGGCAGGCCCGTGCCGAAGACCTCGTGGGCGATGGCGAGCTCGAACTGCAGCATGCCGTCAGTGGCGGCGAGGGCGACCGTGCTCATGTCTGAAAGTGTACGCATGATGGCGTTCCGGACACTGTCAGCGGACGGGACCCGCCGACAGGATGGTCCACAGTGGATCAGTCGAGGACAGGAGAACCCTCATGGGTACGTACGACGTCGCGGTGTTCGGGGCTTACGGGCACACCGGGCGCTTCGTGGTGGAGGAGTTGCGCGAGCGCGGTTTCGGCGTGCTGGCGGTGGGGCGTGACGAGGCGAAACTGCGCGGTCTGCCTTGGTCCGATCTCGACATCCGGCAGGCGTCGGTCGACGACGCGGCTTCGCTCGACCGCGCGTTCAAGGGCGCCGACGCGGTGATCAACGCCGCCGGCCCCTTCGCCGACACCGCCGCTCCGGTGATCGAAGCCGCGTTGCGAGCGGGCGTCCCGTATCTGGACGTGGCGGCGGAGCTCGAAGCGAACATGGACACCTTCGCGCATTTCGGCGAGCGTGCCGAGGGAGCGACGGTGATCCCGGCGATGGCGTTCTTCGGCGGCCTCGGCGACCTGATGGTCACCGCCGCGATGGGCGACTGGACGTCCGCGGACGAAGCGCACGTCGCCTACGCGCTGAGCAGCTGGCACCCGACCGAGGGAACCCGCGCGGCGGGCAAGGTGTCACGGGAACGGCGAGGCGGTCAGCGGATCCGGTTCTCCGGCGGCCGGATCGAGTATCGCGACGACGCGCTGCCGGAACTGGACTGGGACTTCCCCGCGCCGCTCGGGACCCGCGCCGTGCTCGGCGAGTTCACGATGGCCGACGTCGTCACCGTCCCGAGCCACCTCGCCATCCCGGAGGTGACCACGTACATGACCGTGAACGCGGCTCGTGAGGTGGTGACACCCGAGACGCCCACGCTGGGATCGGACGGCCCGTCCTCGCAGGAGTTCCTGGTCGACGTCGTCGTGCGATCCGGTGACGCGGAACGGCGGATCGCCGCGCGAGGCCAGGACATCTACGCGATCACGGCACCTTTGGTGGTGGAGGCCGTCCAGCGGGTGCTCGACGGGCGGACCAAGGCGACCGGGGTCGTCTCGGCAGGGGAGGTCTTCGACGCGGCCGACTTCCTGGCGGCGCTGACCCCGCGGATCACCGTCACCGGGTGACACCCGCCCGCCGGCCCGGATGCGGCAGCCGCGCGGGCGGGGCTTCGCCGGGCCGGTACTCGAAATGCCACCATTCGTTGTCGTAGATCCGGTAGAGCGCGAAGCGGGCACCGTGGTCCTCCAGCCACTGCGCGCCTTCGCGCGGCCGGACGTCCAGCGCGGTACCTCGGACGTGCGCGGAATCCTTCGGCGGCAGGACCCGCTTTCGCCCGGCCTCGGCGAGGAAAAGGCGATGCTGCTCGGCGGCGTCGCGATGTCCCGACGTGACGCCGAGGAGCGTGCCGTGCCGCCAGAACGCCTCGGACCTGGCGGCGGTGAACGCGTCGAGGGTGCCGGCGGTGAGCCCGGCGAGGTTCTCGGCGGGGAACCGCAGCGACAGCGCCCAGCCGCAGGCGAGCCGCCGGGCGTTGCCGGGGGACCGCAGCCACGCGGGGATCAGCAGCAGCACCGCGAGGACGCGGGTGATGGCCGCGAGCACGAGTTCTTTCATGCCGTTCACAGTCGAGGTCGCTTGTCCGAGGCCGGTCGCGGCGACGTGCGCGGACGCCGACGAAAATGTCACCGTTCCGCACGGAGCACGCCGTGACAGAACGAAGACATTCCGCGGACGCTCCGCGGAAACAGGATGGGCACCATGGCTTGTCATGGACGAGCGGATCACGTCCGGCGCTGCGATAGTCGTCGGCATGCCCAGGGTGCTGCTCATCGAGGACGACCAAGCCGTGCGTGACGGGCTGTGCATGGCGCTGGGCGGCCGCGGCCACGCGGTCGACGCGGTGGCCACCGGCGAGGAAGGCCTCGCGCGGCTCGCGTCGCGGCCGCCGGACATCGTCGTGCTGGACCTGATGCTGCCCGGGCTGGACGGCTTCGAGGTCTGCCGCCGGATCCGTGCCGCGGGCGACCTGCCGATCATCATGCTCACCGCGCGCAACGAGGACATCGACGTGGTGGCCGGGCTCGCCGCGGGCGCGGACGACTACGTGGTCAAACCCGCCAGGGCACAGGTGCTGGAGGCGCGGATCCGCGCGGTGCTGCGCCGCAGCGGGCAGCCGTCGCACGCGGCGCCGGCGGCGTCCGGGATCGAGCGGCACGGCGATCTCGGCATCGACCGTGCCGCGCTGACGGTGACCAAAGGCGGGGAACCCGTCGCCCTCGCTCCGACCGAGCTGCGGCTGCTGCTGGAACTGACCCAGGTGCCGGGCCGGGTGCTCAGCCGTCAGTACCTGCTGGAAAGTGTGTGGGAGCACGGCTATTTCGGCGACTCGCGGGTCGTCGACGCCTGTGTGCAGCGGCTGCGCGCGAAGATCGAGGACGACTCTTCCGCTCCGGTGTACGTGCAGACGGTCCGCGGGTTCGGCTACCGCTTCGGGCCGCTGTGAAGCTTTGGGGCCTGCGGACACGGCTGCTGATGGCGTTCAGCCTGCTGGTCGTGATCACGGCGGCGACGGTCGCCGGGTTCGGCTACGTCCAGTCCCGCACCGTGATCCTCCAGCAGGCACAGGACGCCACCGCCCGTGTCCTGGTCGACAAGGCCACCGCGCTGTACCCGCTCGGCCCGCTGCCGCCGGGTGACGGGACGCTGAGCCGGATCAGCGGCGAACTGTCCGACCGTGACTTGAGTTCCTTGGTGCTGTACGCGGACAAGTCGAGCGGGAACGAGCAGATGCGGGCGCTGATCTCGCCCGAACTCCGTGCACGGGTCCAGGCGGGAAACGTGGCCTGGCAACGGGTCGACGTCGCGGGTACGCCGATGTTGCTGGTGGGCACCAGGTTCACCGTGCTACTGCCCGGCGGACAGCAGCGGGCTTCGGGGATCGAGGCTTACATCGCCCGCAGCATGGTTCCCGAGGAACAGAGCATCGACGAACTCGCCACCCGTGCCTGGCTGATCGGCGGGGGGGCGCTCGTTTTCGCCATCGGACTGGCACTGCTGGCCGCGCGTGGCGTCCTGCGGCCGGTGCGGGAACTGGGCGACGCGGCACAACGGCTGGGCGCCGGCGATCTGCGGGCCCGCATCAGTGTCCGTGGTTCGGACGAACTGGCGGGTGTGGCGCGGACTTTCAACGAGACGGCCGAATCGCTGGAACGGCATGTCGGCGAGTTGCGGCGGATGGAAGCCGACGCGCGGCGGTTCGTCGCGGACGTCTCGCACGAACTGCGCACCCCGCTGGCGGCGATGACCGCGGTCGCGGACGTGCTGGAGCAGGAGGCGTCGCGGCTGCCGGGGGACGCGGGACGTGCGGCGCGGATGAGCATCGACGAGACGCACAACCTGACCCGGCTGGTGAACGACCTCATCGAGGTGTCGCGGTTCGACGCCGGGGCCGCCGCCCTCGCACCGGAGGAGGTCGACGTCGCCGAGGTGGTCACGGCGAGCCTGCGCATCCGCGGCTGGGCAGGCGAGGTGGAAGGAGATCTGCCCGCCGGGATCTTCGCCGGGCTGGATCCGCGGCGGATGGACGTCATCGTGGCGAACCTGGTCGGCAACGCGGTGCGGCACGGGGAAAAGCCGGTCTCACTGAGACTTTCCGAAGCAGGGGAGTGGATCACGCTGGAGGTCGCGGATCGCGGGCCGGGGCTGGCGCCCGAGGTGCTGGCGCACGTGTTCGACCGGTTCTACAAGGCCGATTCGGCAAGGGCGCGTTCCGGCGGCAGCGGGCTCGGTCTCGCGATCGCCTGGGAGAACGCCCGTCTGCACGGCGGCACCCTGAGCGCGGCCAACGGCGTCGACGGTGGCGCCGTGTTCACCCTGCGCCTGCCTCGCCGGGTGGTGACGGAATGAAGCGGATCGTGTTCGCGCTGCTCCTGATCGCGTCGGTGGTCGCGGGTTGCGGTGTCCGGCCCAGCGCCGTGATCGCCGGAGCGCCCGCGCCGTCGGGGCCGGCCAACGGCGCGGTGCTCTACTTCCTGTCCGGCGGGCAGCCGGTCCGGGTGCTGCGCCCGCTCGCCGAGGGACTGCCGCCGGCGAGCCCCGTCGATCTGCTCGCCGCCGGACCGGACGAGAGCGAGCGGGAACGGGACTACACCACCGAAGTCCCGCCAGGCACCGCGGTTCTCGACCAGAGCGCCGGGCCCAACGGGGTCACGGTGACCCTCTCGATCGGCGTCGCCGCGCTGTCGGCGATGGCCGTTGACCAGATTGTGTGCACCGCCAGGGATTCGCTCGGCGGAAGCGCGCAGATCACCTTGCGGGGCGGAGGAACCACACGCGGTCCGCTGTCCTGTTCCTTGCCCGGTTAGCGGTGCGGGGGGTCGTGAGTGGCGTTTCGGGTTAGAACCCGAAACGCCACTCACGACCCGCGCGCCCCACGGCTGAGCCGAGGGAAGGGGGCCTTCACGCGCAGCCGCAACCACGTAGCCCTTTGCCTGCCAGGACCGGAATGCAGACACAAGTGGCACGTGCCACGGCATTTTTACCCTGCCCGTCCAGGCGGACGTGTCATGGATCACCGGTGTCGGTCCCTCGCTTTGTCCGGATCCGCCCGCTAGCTTAGGCAAGGCTAAGCATAGGGAATGGGGGTTGTGGCGTGGAAGGGATCGAGGGCAAGGTCGCGCTCGTCACCGGAGGCGCGCGCGGGATCGGGGCGGCCGTCGTGGACGGGCTCGTCGGAGCGGGCGCGATCGTGGCGGCGGTGGACCTGACCGAAGGGCCTTCGCGGGACGGGGTGACCTCGTTCGTCGCGGACGTCGGGGATCCCGCGGCTGTCGCGCGGGTGGTCGACGACATCGAACGCGAACTCGGGCCGATCGGGATCGGGGCGTCCGTCGCGGGCGTGCTGAAGCCGGGGTCGGTCTGCGAGACGAGTGACGAGGACTGGGCGGCGACGTTCGCGGTCAACTCCACCGGGGTCTTCACTGTCCTTCGTGAGATCTCCCGCCGGATGTTGCCTCGCCGGAGCGGTGTCCTGGTGACGGTCGGGTCGAACGCGGCGGGCGTCCCGCGCGCCGGGATGGCCGCGTACGCCGCCTCGAAGGCCGCGGCGACGATGCTGACGCGCTGTCTCGGCCTCGAACTCGCCGGTTCCGGTATCCGCTGCAACATCGTCTCGCCCGGCTCGACCGACACTGAGATGCAACGTCTACTGTGGACGGACGAGAACGGCGCGGACCTTGTCATCGCGGGAAATTTGGAGCAATACCGCGTCGGCATACCACTGGGCCGGATAGCCGAACCCGCCGATATCGCCGACGCGGTCCTGTTTTTGGCCTCCGATCGAGCGCGGCACATCACGATGCAGAATCTCTACGTCGACGGCGGCGCCACGCTCCGCGGGTGATCTCGATGACGCAACGAAGACTTTTCGGGTCCGTACGATTAGGTTAGGCTAACCGAAAAGGCGCGTCCGGGGTTTGCGTTCCGCGCCGGCATACGGCACCGCGGCACCACGCGGGTGCCGACCTGGTCAGTAGTATTCGCGAAAGGGAATCCAGTCGTGTCCTCACCTGCACCGGCCCGACCAAGGCCGGTCCACCAGGCGGCCGATCTGCTGGCGGCGTACCTGCCCGGATCGTTCTACTACTCGTCCGCTCGAGGATCGCTTCTCGCCGACGGGGTGTACTCGCCGGTCCACGCGGCGCCGGGCAAACGTGCCCGTGCCGCCGCCGAGATCCTCGACGCCGCTTTGGTGGCGGGAGTGGACGAACCGGTGGTCGCCGGGGCGATCGGGTTCCGGCCCGACGCGCCGAGCAGCCTGGTGGTGCCCGCGGTGGTCCGCCGGGCCGGACCACCGAAGAAGAGTGGTCCGGTGGCGCCGCTCGGCGGGAACTGGTCGGTGTCGCCGCGGCCGGCACCGGAGGTCTACACCACTGCCGTCGCCAGGGCGCTGGACGAGATCCGCGACGGTGACCTGCGCAAGATCGTGCTGGCCCGCTGCCTCGACGTCACCGGCGGAGACCCCGTCGCCGTACCGCGGCTGCTGGCCCGCCTCGTCCACGCGGACCCGGCCGCCCATGCCTTCGCCGTCGACGTCAGCGCGCCGGGTGATCCCGCGCCGCGCACCCTGATCGGCGCGAGCCCGGAACTGCTGGTCTCCCGCCGCGGCCGGATCGTGACGGCCAACCCGCTGGCCGGATCGCGGCCGCGAGTGGCCGACGACGCCGAAAACGCCCGCCGGATCAGCGATCTGCTGGCGTCCGAAAAGGACCGTGCCGAACACGCCCACGTCGCCGCCCAGGTGGCCGAGGTGCTGGGCCGGTTCAGTGTCGACCTCGACGTCCCCGCCGAACCCGAGGTGATCGGCACGCCCACGATGTGGCACCTCTCGACCAGGATCAGCGGACGGCTCGCGGACCCGGGCGACGCCGGTTCGTCCGCGCTCGGGCTGGCTGAAGCATTGCATCCGACACCCGCCGTCTGCGGTGTGCCGACAGCGCTCGCTCGCGACACCATCGCCGCGCTCGAACCCGAGGATCGGGGCTATTACGCGGGTCTCGTCGGCTGGACCGACCAGGACGGTGACGGCGAATGGGTCGTCACGATCCGCTGCGCCGAGGTCCGCGACCGGACGGTGCGGCTGTTCGCCGGCGCGGGTGTGGTGGCGGGTTCCGACCCGGAAGCCGAACTCGCCGAGACCGGCGCGAAGTTCGGCACCATGCTGCGTGCGCTCGGCCTGGAGGGAGTGGCGTGAACCCGGACCACGTGCCCTGGCCACCCGAAACCGCCGCGCGGTACCGGGCTTCGGGATACTGGCGCGACCAGACCTTCGGCAAGCTGCTGACCAGCCTGGCCGAGGCGTACGCCGAGCGTCCGGCCGTGATCGGCGAGACCGCCCGCTGGACGTTCGCCGAACTCGACGAGCGGGCGCACCGGCTCGCCGCCGGGTTCGCCGGGGCCGGGATCCAGGCGGGTGACCGGGTCGTCGTGCAACTGCCGAACGTGCCGGAGTTCGCGTCCGTCGTTTTCGGACTGTGGCGGGCGGGCGCGCTGCCGGTGTTCGCGCTTCCCGCGCACCGGGCCAGCGAACTGCGGCATTTCGCCGAGCAGAGCGAGGCCGCGGCGATCCTGACCGTCGGCGAACACGAACGGTTCGACCACGCGGCCATGGCGCGCGCGGTCGCGGCCGAGATCCCTTCGGTGCGGACCGTCTTCGTCGTCGGCACGGAGGAGTTCGCCGTGCTCGAAGCGGCGACTCCGCGCGCTCTGCCGGATCCGGATCCCGCCGGGGTCGCGTTCCTCCAGCTGTCCGGTGGTAGCACCGGCTTGCCCAAGCTGATCCCGCGCACGCACGACGACTACCTCTACAGCGTGCGCGAAAGTGCGCGGATCTGCGGCCTGCGCCCGGAAAGCGTGTACCTGGCCGCGCTGCCGGTCGCGCACAACTTCCCGCTCAGCTCGCCCGGCCTGCTCGGGGCCCTGCACGCGGGCGCGGCCACGGTGTTCGCGCCCCGTCCCGACGCCGACACCGCGTTCCGGCTGATCGAGGCCGAGGGCGTGACGATCACCGGGCTCGTGCCGCCGCTGGCCGCCGCGTGGGCGCAGGCGGCCGCGCGGACCACCCGCGATCTGTCCTCTTTGGACGTCCTGCTGGTCGGCGGCGCCAAATGCGCGCGTGAGCTGGCCGAGAAGATCGGGCCCGCGCTGGGCTGCCGTCTGCAACAGGTGTTCGGGATGGCCGAAGGGCTGGTCTGCTACACCCGGCTCGACGATCCGGACGAGTACGTCCTCGCCACGCAGGGACGGCCGATTTCGCCGGACGACGAGATCCGCGTCGTGAACCCGGACGACCCACTGTCCACTTCGGACGATGTCGTCGCGCCGGGCGAGATCGGCGCGTTGCTGACCCGTGGCCCGTACACGATCCGCGGCTACTACCGCGCCGCCGAGCACAACAAGACCGCGTTCACCGAGGACGGCTTCTACCGCACCGGCGATCTCGTGCGACAGCATCCGTCGGGACACCTCGAAGTCGTCGGCAGGGCCAAGGAACAGATCAACCGCGGCGGCGAGAAGGTGGCCGCGGAAGAGGTCGAGAACCACCTGATGGCCCATCCCGGCGTGCTCGACGCCGCCGTCGTCGCGGTGCCGGATCCGTACCTGGGCGAGCGCACCTGCGCCTACGTCGTCCCCGCTGCCGGTGCGGAACCGGTCGCGGCGGAACTGCGCCGGTTCGTGCGCGAGCGCGGGGTGGCGGCGTTCAAGGTGCCCGATCTGGTCCAGGTGGTGCCGGAGTTCCCGGTGACGGGGGTCGGCAAGACCAGCAAACGCGAGCTGCGGGCGGCGCTGGCCGCCCTGGCGAAGGAGATGTGAACGTGTCACTTCCCAAGATCCAGCCGTACGCCCTGCCGGCGGAGGCCGAGCTGCCCGCCGGACGGGTCGACTGGAAACCCGACCCCGCCCGCGCCGCGCTGCTGGTGCACGACGCGCAGCGGTACTTCCTCGCGCCGTACGAGGGATCCCCGGTCCCGGAGATGGTCGCGAACATCGCCGCGCTGGCCGACGCCGCCCGCGCCGCGGGCGTTCCGGTGTTCTACACCGCGCAGCCCGGTCACCAGGCCGCCGAGGATCGCGGTCTGCTCACCGAGTTCTGGGGCGACGGCATCGGCGCGGTCATCGAGGACGACCCCGCGGCCGCGGACGTGGTGCCCGAACTCGCCCCGAAACCGGGTGACACCGTGCTGACGAAGTGGCGCTACAGCGCGTTCCAGCGCAGCACGTTCACCGAACAGCTCGCCGAAGCCGGTCGCGATCAGCTGCTGATCACCGGTGTCTACGCGCATATCGGCTGCCAGGCCACCGCCGTCGAGGCGTTCATGCGCGACATCCAGCCGTTCCTGGTCGGTGACGCGGTCGCGGACTTCTCCCGCGAACGTCACGACCAGGCCTGCGAGTACGTCGCCCAGCGCTGCGGCGCACTGACCACCACGGCCGCCGCGCTCGGCGCGCTGGCCCCGATGCACGCCGGAGCACGGTAATGAGCCTCACCACCACGAAGATCCACGCCGACGTCGCCGAACTGCTCGGCTGCGACCCGGCCGAGCTGACACCGGACACCGATCTCACCGACCTCGGTCTCGACTCGATGCGGATCATGGGCCTGGTCGAGCAGTGGCGCACCGAGGGAGCCGACACCCTGGAGTTCGCCGACCTCGCCGAACAGCCGACCCTCGGTCACTGGACCCGGGTCCTCACCGGGAGTCCCGCGTGAGCCGCGCCGACCACCGCCACCGGCACCTCGAACGCATCGCCGAAGTCCGCGTGGGCGAGCACGCGGAGAAGGTGGGCTACCCGATCCGCGTGCGGACGGCCGAAGTCGTCCGCACCGCGATGATCGGCTCCGGACTGGTTCGCGTGACCCTTGGCGGACCCGGCATGGCCGGGTTCGAGGCGCATTCGCCCGACGAGCACGTGAAGCTGATTTTCCCGGAGTTCGACCCGGAGCCGAGGTTGCCGGAGCCGAACGGCGACATGCTGCGCTGGCCGAAGCCGTTTCCGACGACGCGTGAGTACACGGTCCGCCGCTACGACCCGGCCTCCGGGGAACTCGACCTCGACGTCGCGCTGCACGACGGTGGGCTCGGTGCCGAGTGGGCCAAGGCCGTCACGCCGGGTACGCCGGTGCACGTCGCGGGTCCGCCGGGCGGGCTGATCGTGCCGCACAACTACGACCGGTACCTGCTCGCCGGCGACCTCACCGCCCTGCCCGCGATCGCGCGCTGGCTCGAAGAACTGCCGCGCACCGCCGCGGGCTGGGCGTTCATCGAGGTCGCGGACGCGGCCGAGGAGATCGAGCTGTCCGCACCCGAGGACGTCGAAGTGCACTGGCTGCACCGGGGTGCCGCCGCGCCGGGCACCACCGACATGCTCGCCCGCGCGGTACAGACGATCGAAGTCCCCGCAGGTGAACGGCTCTACGCCTGGGTCGCGGGCGAGGCGGGGCAGATCAAACCCCTGCGCCGATGGCTCAAGAACGACCTCGGGCTCGGCAAGGCCGACCACGACGTCACCGGCTACTGGAAACTCGGCGTCGCCAACTTCGACGACGACCACGACCACTGATCCCACCCACTGAAATAACGAGGAATTCCCATGCGCACCACCAGAACCCGACGTCTCGCCGGAGCGATCGCGCTCGCGCTGACGGTCGCGACCGCGGCCACCGCCTGCGGTTCCGGCGAAGACGGCAAGGCCGCAGACGGCGGTCAGACCCGGGTGTTCGCCGCCGACAACGGCCAGATCACCATCCCGGTCTCGCCGAAGCGGGTCATCGCCACCGGCTACGCGGTCCCCGCCCTGCTCGAAGCGGGCGCGCCGCTGGTCGGGGTGTCCAGCTGGAAGCGCGGTGTCCCGCTGTTCAACGAGCAGGAGCGCAAGAAGTACGACGAACTGGCGAAGGTCGCCGGCGAGACGGCGGCGGAGACGAACTACGAGGCGATCGCGCAGGCTGATCCCGACCTCATCGTCATCGGGGTGCCCAAGCCGGTGCTCGCCGACATCGACGTCAAGCGACTCGAAGCGATCGCCCCGGTCGTGGCGATCGGCCCGTCGGTGCCGTCGATGTGGCGTGAGCTGTCCCGTAAGCAGGCCGATGCCGCGGGTGCGGCCGCCGGGTTCGACGCCGTCAAGACCGCGTACGAGACCAAGGCCAAGGGGCTGGCCGAGAAGTACAAGGCCGTGCTGCCGCAGCTGAAGCTGGGTCACGTCGGTGCCTACGGCGAGGTCGCCAAGGGCAACTTCCAGCGCGAGTTCAACGGTTCGTGGGGCACCAACGCCGCACAGGACCTCGGCGCCACCTACTACGGCCAGGTCAAGGTCAAGGGCGGCGGCTCCAAGGACGTCAGCGAGTACCCGTCGATCGAAGAGCTGCCGACGGCGTTCGCCGAAGCCGACGCGATCAGCTACTCGGTCGGCCCGGACGGTTCCGTGCCCGCGCCGGTCAAGTACGTCCTCGACTCGCCGCTGTGGAAGGAACTCCCCGCGGTGAAGGCGGGCAAGGTCTACGCGTTCCGTTACACCGAGGCCGCCACCTACCGGGCCGCAACGTCCACTTTGGACGCTGTCGACCAGGCGTTCGCGCCGCTGCTCAAGCAGTGACCACCACCGGGCGGTCCGCGCTGCTCGGCGCCGCACTGCTCGGGCTCGTCGTGGTCGCCGTGCTGAGCGTCGGCATCGGCGCGCACGCCATCGCCCCCGGAGAGGTCGTGCGCGCCCTGCTCGGCGACGGGAACCCGAGTGACCGGGCGATCGTCCTGGACATCCGGATGCCGAGGGCGGTGCTCGCGATCGGCGTCGGCGCGGCCCTCGCCGTCGGCGGGGTGCTCGTGCAGGCCTTGTCCCGCAACGCTTTGGCCGAACCCGGCGTGCTCGGCGTGACCGCGGGGGCCGGGTTCGCCATCGCGGTGGGTTCGTCGTTCGGCCTCGCCGCGTCGGCGCCCGTCGAACTGGGCCTGGCGGTGGTGGGCGCGCTCGGCGCCTCGGCGCTGGTGTACGCGGTCGGCAGCAAGTCGCCGCTGCGGCTTGTGCTCGCCGGGACCGCGCTGAGCGCCGTGCTGCTGGGGCTCACCCTCGGCCTGCGGCTGCTGTTCCCGGAAACCTTCGACGTCTACCGGTTCTGGTCCGTCGGTTCGCTGGCAGGCCGGGAACAGGCGCCGACGACGGTGCCCCTGATCATCATCGGGCTGTCCCTGCTGGGCGCGTTCGCGGTGAGCCGTCAGCTGAACGCCATCGCGCTCGGCGAGACGGTCGCGCACACCCTCGGCGCGAACGTCGCCCGCGTCCGGATGGCCACCCTGCTGCTGATCACGCTGATGGCGGGCGCGGCCACGGCGCTGGCCGGGCCGATCCTGTTCGTCGGGCTGATCGTGCCGCATCTGGCGCGGCGGGTGGCCGGCGCGTCCATCCCATGGCTGATCGCGTTCGCCGCACTGCTCGGCCCGGTCCTGATGCTGGCGGCGGACGTCGGCTCGCGGGTCCTGCTGCCGACCGGTGAAGTCCCGGTCGCGATCGTGACCGCGTTCCTCGGCGGCCCGGTGCTGATCTGGGCCGTCCGCAAATACGGGGCGGCGCCGCTGTGAACACTGTGAGCACACTCGTCCTGCGGCGCGGGCGGTTCTCCGCCCGGCTGGAACGCCGCACCCTCTGGTTCTTCGTGGCGATGATCGTGGTCATCGCCGGGCTGACGCTGCTCGGCCTCTGCTACGGCGCGGCGTGGGCGAGTCCCGCCCGCGTGTTCGCCGCGCTCACCGGTTCCGGTGGCGGTCCCGGCGTGGTCATCCGGGAATGGCGCCTGCCGCGGGTGCTGGCGGGGCTGGTGTTCGGCGCCGCGCTCGGGCTGGCGGGCGCGATCTTCCAGAACATCACCCGCAACCCGCTCGGCAGCCCGGACGTGATCGGCCTCGACGCCGGCGCGTACACCGGAGCGCTGTTCGCGATCACCGTGCTTTCGGGGACGTCGACGCAGCTGACCGTCGGTTCGGTGGTCGGCGGCGTGCTCACGGCGGCGATCGTGTACGCGTTGTCGCTCGGCGGCGGGCTGTCCGGGCTGCGGCTGATCGTGATCGGCATCGCGATCAACGCGATGCTGACCGCGTTCAACTCGTGGATCGTGCTGCGCGCGGAACTCGAGATCGCGATCGCGGCCGTCGGCTGGAACGCCGGTTCCCTCAACGGGGTCGGCTGGGACGATGTCGCCATCCCGTTCGGCGTGCTCGCCGTGCTGTTCGTCGTGCTGTTCACCAGGGCGCCGGCGTTGCACCAGGCCGGGCTCGGCGGGGCACTGGCGGTCACCACCGGCGTCCGGTGGGACCGGCTGCGGCTGGTACTGGTCCTGATCGGGGTCGGCTGCACTGCCACGGTCACCGCCGTCGCCGGGCCGATCGCGTTCATCGCGCTGGCGGCCCCGCAGATCGGGCGGCGGCTGGCCCGCACACCCGGTATCGGCCTGCTGCCCGCCGCCCTCACCGGTGCCGTGCTGCTGACCGCCGCCGATCTGGCCGCCCAGATGTTACTCGCGCCGGAAGCGCTGCCGGTCGGTGTGATCAGCACCGTGATCGGCGGCGGCTACCTGATCTGGCTGCTCACCAAGGAGGTGCGGCGCACATGAGTGCCCGCTTGACCGCTCGGGACCTGACCCTCCGCTACGGCGACCGGGTGGTGTCGACCCGGCTCACCCTCGACGTGCCCGACCGGGCGTTCACCGCCGTCGTCGGACCGAACGCGTGCGGCAAGTCGACGCTGCTGCGCGCGTTCGTCCGGCTGCTGCGGCCCGCCGAAGGCGAAGTCCTGCTCGACGGCAAGGACGTCGGTTCCTTCCACGGCAAGGGATTGGCGCGGGAACTCGGTTTCCTGCCGCAGGACCCGGTCGCGCCGGAGGACGTCCGCGTCCGGCAGCTGGTCGCACGCGGCCGGTTCCCGCATCAGTCGCTGTTCGCGTCGTGGTCCGAAGAGGACGAACGCGCGGTGCTCGACGCGATGACCGCGGCCGGGGTGGCGGGGCTGGCCGACCGGCCGGTGCAGGAACTCTCGGGCGGACAGCGTCAGCGCGTGTGGGTGGCGCTGGTGCTGGCGCAGAAGACGCCGTACCTGTTGCTCGACGAACCGACGTCGTTCCTCGACATCGCGCACCAGTACCAGCTGCTGGGGTTGCTGGCGCGCCTGCGCGACGAGGACCGCACGGTGATCGCCGTCCTGCACGACATCAACCAGGCCTGCCGGTACGCCGATCACCTCGTGGCGTTGCGCGACGGCCGGATCGTCGCGGAAGGCGCTCCCGCCGACATCGTCGACGCCGAGTTGATGAAGGAGGTCTTCGATCTCCCCAGTGTCGTCGTGCCCGACCCGGTGACCGGAACCCCGATGGTGGTGCCCTCATGCTGAACCTCACCGGAGCCCAGCTGGGCATCTGGACCGCGCAGCGGCTTGAGCCCGACTCGCTGTACTACGTCGTCGGCGACGTCATCGAAATCGTCGGCGAAAAGCCGGTCGACGTCGAGGCGCTGACCGAGGCGATCCGCGCGACCGCCGAGGAGGCCGACAGCCTGCGGCTGCGCGTTTCCGAGACGACGGACGGGCCACGTCAGGTGGTTTCGGACGACGCGGTGCCGCCGCCCGAGGTGGTGGATCTACGCGGCGGGGCCGATCCGGTGGCCGCGGCGCACGCACGGGTCGAGACCGAACGCCGCCGGGTCGCCGAAGCGTGCCGTGACATGGTGGACCGGCCGCTGTTCGCCCATCTCGTGCTGCGGCTTTCCGAGTCGCACGTGTGGTTCACCCAGCTCGGGCACCACCTCGTGTTCGACGGCTACACCGCGGCGATGCTCGCGCGCCGGACGGCGGCTCACTACACCGCTTCGGTCCTGGGCAAGGACGTGCCGCCCTCGACGTTCGCGCGGTTCGCCGATCTCGTCGAGGCCGACCGCTCATATCGCGAGAGCGAACGGTTCGAGCAGGATCGGGCGTACTGGCGCGAGCGATTCACGCCGTTGCCGGATATCGACGACGGCGGTGGCACGTCGGGGCCTCCCGAAAGCACGGTGACCGCCCGATCGATCCTGCCCGCTTCGGACGTGGCCCGGTTGCGCGAGCTGGGAAAGCGCGCGGGAACGACCTGGGGCGACGCCCTGATCGCCTGCTACGCGGCCTTCCTGCACCGCGTGCTCGGCTGGACCGACGTCGTGTTCGCGATGCCGTTGATGTGCCGCGAAGGCGCGGCGCTGCGGACCCCGGCGATGGCGGTCAACGTGCTGCCGCTGCGGGTCACGGTGCTCCCGGTGGATTCGGCGGCCGAGCTGACCGCGCGGGTCGCGGGCGCGCTGAAGGAGATGCGCACGCACCAGCGGTATCGCGGCGAGGACCTGCCGCAGGACCTGGCGGTGCCCGGTGCCGGGGCGCTGCTGCACGGCCGCGGCATCAACCTCAAGGCGTTCGACCTGAAGCTCGACTTCGCCGGCTCGCACGGCACCATGCGCAACGTCGCCGGTGGACCGCCGGAGGACATGGGCCTGTCGGTTCTCCCGACCTCGGACGGCGGGTTGCTGCTCGGCTTCGAGGTCGACGCGCGGACCCACGACCAGGCCGCCGTCGACGCCAAGCTGACCGCGCTGCGCTGCCTGATCACCGCGCTGACCGAACCGGACGGCCCGGCCGTCGGTGGCGCCGACCTCGTTCCGACCGGGGAGCGGGACGCGTTGCTCCAGGCGTGGGCGACACCCGCGCCGGACGGCGAACTCCTTGGCATACCTGAACTTCTGGACCGGCTCGATCCCGAACAGACCGCTCTGGTCTTCGGCGGCGAACGGCTGGCCGCAGGCGAACTCGTAGGACGGGTGCACCGGCTCGCGCGGGCCTTGCGGGCTCGCGGTGCCGGGCCTGATGACGTCGTCGCGCTGGCCTTGCCGCGATCCGCGGACCTCGTCGTCGCCCTGCTGGCGGTGCTCGACGCGGGGGCCGCGTTCCTGCCGCTGGATCTCGCCCATCCCGTCGAGCGGTTGCGGGAACTCGCCGCCGAAGCCGGTGCGGTGCTCACGGTGGCCCACGACCCGGAAATCGTGCCCGGTCCGCATTTGCTGCTGGGTGAAACCGATCTGTCCACACTGGACTCTTCGCCGCTCGACGTGCCGCGGCACCCGGACCATCTCGCGTACGTCATCTTCACCTCCGGCTCCACCGGCCGTCCCAAGGGCGTCCTCGGCCGGGTCGGCGGACTGGCGATGCTGCTGCGTCATCACCGCGCGACCACGGTCGCCGAGACCGAACGCGCCGCGGGCAGGCGGCTCCGGGTCGCGCACACCTACTCGTTCGCCTTCGACTCCGCGCTCGACCAGTTGATGTGGCTGCTGTTCGGGCACGAACTCCACGTCTACGGCACCGATGTCGCGCGTGACGCCGACGAACTGCTGGCCGCGTTCGCCCGCGACCGGATCGACGTCGTCGACACCACGCCGTCGATGGCCGCGCCGCTCGTCGACGCCGGGCTGCTCGACGGCCCGCACCCGCCCGCGCTCCTCGTCCTCGGCGGCGAGGCGACTCCGCCCGCGCTGTGGCGCCGGGTCGTGGAGTCGGGTGTCCGCGCCCGCAACATGTACGGTCCGACCGAGGCCACTGTGGACGGTGCCGGATCCTGGTTGGACACCGGGGAACCGACGATCGGGACCGCGGTACCCGGCACGGCGGTGCGAGTACTCGACGCCGCGCTGCGTCCCGCGCCCGCGGGCTCACCGGGCGAGCTGTACCTCGCCGGACCGCATCTGGCGCGCGGCTATCTCGGACGCCCCGGTGCGACCGCCGAACGGTTCGTCGCCGATCCGTTCGGCGCGCCCGGTGACCGGATGTACCGCACCGGAGACCTCGTCCGCTGGGTGCCCGGTCGCGGGCTGGAGTATCTGGGCCGCCGCGACGGCCAGGTCAAGGTGCGCGGACACCGCGTCGAACTCGGCGAGGTCGAGGCCGCGCTGGCCGCCGTACCGGGAGTGCGCGCGGCGGCGGCCGCCGTGCGTGGGCCGAGGCTCGTCGGGTACGTCGTCGGGCAGGTCGTCCCGGACGAGGTCCGCGCCGAGCTCGCCGGGCGGGTGCCCGAGCATCTCGTGCCCGCCGCTGTGGTCGTGCTCGACACGCTTCCGTTGACCTCCAACGGGAAGATCGACCGGGCCGCGCTGCCCGCCCCGCGCGCGGCGGCGGGCCGGACCGCGGCCACCGAACGCGAACGGCTGCTGTGCGCCACCATCGCGGAGGTGATCGGCGTCGAAGAGGTGGCCGTCGACGACGACTTCTTCGCACTGGGCGGCGACAGCATCACCGCGATCAGCGTCAGCAGCAGGCTGCGCGCGCACGGACTCGACCTGCGGCCGCGTGACTTGCTGGCCCGCCGCAGTTTCGAAGCACTGGCGGCGGCGAGCGCGGAGATCGGCGGCCCGGCCGCACCGCCGGACGAACCCGTCGGTGAGGTGCCCGCCCCTCCAATCGTCCGTGCCCTGCTCGACCCGCATCCGGACGTCACGACCGTCGCCGGATACACGCAATGGACCGCGATCCGGCTCGACGCGGACCTTCCACCCGGCCTGCTGATCGAAGGCGTGCAAGCGCTCCTTGACCACCACGATGCTCTTCGGCTGCAAGTAGATGACGAATTGCGGGTCCGGGAACGCGGCGTGGTGAAGGCGTCCGACGTGGTCATCGAGACGACGGGAGAACCGGCCGAGGTCGCGGCGGAGCTGGCCGAATCCCTTGATCTTCGAAAGGGCGTGCTCCGGATCGCGTTGCTGCCGGATCACCTCGTCATCGTGATCCATCACCTGGCGATCGACGGCGTCTCCTGGCGGGTCCTCCTGCCGGACCTGCGCGCCGCGTGCGCCGGTGAACCGCTCGAACCGGTCGGGACGTCGTGGCGCCGGCACGCGCTTCGCCTTGCCGAGCAAGGGACTTCCGGCGCCCGACGTGGCGAACTCGAGCACTGGCGGGGCGCGCTCGACGGCCCGCGTCTCGGCCACCGGCCGCTCGATCGGGCCGTGGACACGGTCGCGACCGCGCGGCGTTCGGTCACGCTCGCCTCGCCGGAGCAGACCGACGCGGTGCTCAACGGTTTGCCCTCGGCCTACCGTGCCGGACCGGACGACGTCCTGCTCGCCGCGCTGGTGCTCGCCCTTCGAGCGTGGCGGGGTGCACCGGTCGAGGCGGAAACCGTGTCCCTCGAAGGACACGGCCGGGATCAAGACGGGATGGACCTCTCGCGCACCGTCGGCTGGTTCACCGCCGAACATCCGTTGCGGGTGGCCGCCGGCGCGGTGGCGGCGACGACGGACTTCGGCAGCGCGCTCGCAGGCGGCGACGCGGCGGGAAAGCTGGTGCGGGCGGCCAAGGAGGCCAAACGCGCCGTCCCGGACAACGGCATCGGCTTCGGTGTCCTGCGCTACCTCGACCCGCTCACCCGGGACGAACTCGCCGCCGTCCCGCCGCCGGACGTCGTCCTGAACTACCTCGGCCGATTCGCCGCGCTGCCCGGCACCGGCTGGCGGCTGCCGGAGGAGGACCCGTTCGCGGTCACCGAACCGGACGCCAAATCGCTGGAGCAGGTACTGGCGCTGAACTGCTTCGTCCGTGAGGATGGCCGCCCCCTGCTGGCCGTCGAATGGACCGCGGCAGGCGAGGTCCTGCCGGAGGAAAGCGTTGCGGCGCTCCAGGAAGCCTGGTCGCGAGCGCTGGAGGCCCTGGCCGCGCACGCGGCGCTGATCGGACCGGACGGCGGTGGGCTCACGCCGTCGGATCTGCCGCTGGTCGGCCTCGACCAGGCCGACATCGACACGCTCGAATGCCTGGGCCGGGTCGAGGACGTGCTGCCCGCGACCCCGTTGCAGACCGGGCTTTCGTTCCACACCCTGGCGCGCGGCACCGAAGACACCGACGTGTACGTGGTGCAGGCCGTCACCCTGCTCAGCGGCGCGCTCGACGCCGGCCGCATGCGGGAGGCCGCGGCGGAGGTGCTGAGGCGGCATCCCGCGTTGCGCGTCCACCTGCACACCACCGACGCGGGCGAAGTCGTCCAGGTCGTGCCCGCCGAGGTCACCCTGGACTGGCGGTTCGCGCAGGTCTCACCGGAGCAGGTCGAGACCGAGTGCCGCGCCGAACTCGCGCGGCCGTTCGACCCGGCGACCCCGCCGCTGATCCGGTTCCTGCTGCTGACCCTCGGCCCGGACGAGCACCGCCTGGTGCTCACCAACCACCACGCGCTGCTCGACGGCTGGTCGATGCCACTGGTCGGCCGCACGCTGCTGGCCACCTATGCCGAACTCGGCGGCGGCCCGGCCGCCCCGGTCGCACCGCCGCTTTCGGAGTACCACCGCGTGCTCGGAGAACGCGATCCGGACGCGGCACTGGAGGCCTGGCGCGAGGCGCTGGCCGGGCTCGACGAGGGAACCCGGCTCGCCCCGGCGAGTGTCGAGTCCACTGTGGAGCGTCCGGACCGCGTCACCGTCGAACTGGGCGGGGAGTTCAGCGAGCGGCTGCGTGCCTTCGCCCGCGAACGCGGGATCACCGCGACGACGGTGTTCCAGACCGCCTGGGGTGTGCTGCTCGCCAGGCTGACCGGCCGCCGCGACGTCGTCTTCGGTTGCCCTGTCTCCGGTCGCCCGGCCGACGTTCCCGGCGTCGAGCGCATGATCGGGCAGCTCGGCAGCACGATCCCGGTGCGGGTGCGGTTCGACGCCGCCGACACCGCGGCCACCGTGCTGGAACGTGTGCACACCGAAAGCGTCCGGCTCACCGATCACCATCACGCCGGACTGCCGGACATCCAGCGCGTGGCCGGCGTCGGCGACTTGTTCGACACGATGCTGGTGATGGAGAACTTCCCGCTCTCCAGCCGCTCCCGCACCACCCTGGCGCCCGGGCTGGACCTCGTCGGGGTCGACATCACCGACGCCACGCACTATCCGCTCACGGTGATCGTGCTGCCTGGCGACGAGTTCACCGTCGGCCTCGGCTACCAGCCCCAGGCCTTCACCCGCGCCGAGGCCGAGTCCTACGGCCGCTGGCTGCGTGCCGTGCTGACCGAGATCGTCACAGATCCTTCCAAGCCGGTCGCCCGGTTGCGCGCACTCGACGCCGGCGAAGAACGCGCGATGTTGCGTCTCGGCGAAGGCCCGGAACCGAAGCGCGAACGTGGTGGCATGCTGGAGGAGTTCGGCCGCTGGGTCCGGGAGACGCCGGACGCCGAAGCCGTCGTGTGCCGCGACCGGAGCCTGACCTACGCCGACCTGGACCGTCGTGCCAACCGGCTCGCGAACACGCTGATCGACGCCGGAGTGAAACCGCAGGACCCGGTCGCGGTCCTGCTGCGCCGCGACGTCGACCTCGTGGTCGCGTTGTTCGGTGTGATCAAGGCGGGCGCGGTGCACGTGCCGATGGATCCGGACTACCCGGCCGACCGGCTCGCGTACATGCTCGACGACATCGCGCCCGCCGCCGTCGTGTCCACTTCGGACGTCGAGGGTCTTCCTGTCGTGAGCCCGGACGTACTGTCCATAAAGGACACGGATCCCGCTGTGTCATCGTGTGAGGACGCGCTCGCCTACGTCATCTACACCTCCGGCACCACCGGCAAACCCAAGGGCGTGGCGGTGCCGCACCGCGGCGTGCCGAGCCTGATCGCGCTGCAGGAGGACATCGTCGGGATCGGGACCGCCGAGCGGTACCTGCACTTCGCCTCGACGAGCTTCGACGTCGCCTTCTGGCAGTTCATGCTGCCGCTGCTGTCCGGCGGCACCTCGGTGATCGCGCCGGAGGAGGTGCGGATCTCCGGCGACGACCTGCTGGCCTACGCCGCCGAACACCGCGTGACCGGGCTCAACCTGCTGCCTTCGTTCCTCTCCGCGATGCCCGACGACGCCACCGTCGACCCGGACGTGTTCTTCGTCGTCGGCGCCGAACGGCTCGACCCGGAGCTGGCGCGGCGCTGGGGGAACCGGCGGGCGTTGTTCAACGCCTACGGGCCGACCGAGGTCACCATCAACTCGGTCACCTGGCATTACGACCCGGCCGATCCCGGTCCGCTCCCGATCGGCCGTCCGGATCCGGAGGTCCGCGCGTACGTGCTCGACGGCGGGCTGCTCCCGGTCGGCACGAACGTCACCGGCGAGCTGTACCTGGCCGGGCCGAAGCTCGCCCAGGGTTACGTCGGCCGGGCGGCGCTCACCGCCGAACGGTTCGTCGCCGACCCGTTCGGGCCGCCGGGGGAGCGTATGTACCGCACCGGCGACCTGGTCCGCTGGCGGCTGGACGGGCAGATCGTCTTTCTCGGCCGCGCCGACCACCAGGTCAAACTGCGTGGGTTCCGGATCGAACTCGGCGAGATCGAGACCGCGCTGACCGCGCACGACGACGTGCGCGCCGCCGCGGTGATCGTCCGGGAGGACCGGCTGGTCGCCTACGTCGTCCCCGTGGCCGGCGCCGAACCGGATGCGGCCGCGCTGCGCGAGTACCTCGCCGCGGAGCTGCCCGCGTACATGGTGCCGACCGCGTTCGTGGCGCTGGACCGGCTTCCGCTCGGTCCGAGCGGCAAGCTGGACCGGGCAGCGCTGCCCGCGCCGGAAGCCCGGTCGGATGGCGGGCGTGAACCCGCCACCCCGGCGGAAGCCGTGCTGCTGAGGGTGGTCCGTGACCTGCTCGGCCCCGACGTCGGCCTGGACGACGGCTTCCTGGACGCGGGCGGGGACAGCATCGCCTCGCTGCGGGTGGTTTCCCGCGCTCGTCGCGAAGGGCTGAACCTGACGGCTCGCGACGTCCTCGAAGGTGGCACGGTCGCCGGGATCGCCGCCCGTTGCGGCGAACCCGAACGGGCCGAAGAGGCCCACGCGGTCGGAGACGCCCCGCTCACGCCGATCATGCGCGATCTGTTGCTGCGTGCGGGGAAAGCGGCCGACGGGTTCTGCCAGTGGATCGAGATCTGCGTGCCTTCGGCGGACGACGTCCCCCGCTGGCGGTCGGTGCTCGACGCCGTCCTCGCCCGCCACGACGTGCTGCGCGCACATCTGGTCGAGGACGCGTTGCGGGTCCCGGACGTCGGCGCCGTGACCGGTGCCGACGTGCTCACCGCCGTCCCCGCGTCCGGCGATCCGCGTGCGGCGCTGGACGTACAGATCGAGCAGATCGTGGCACGGATGGACCCGCGCACCGGCCCGCTGCTCCGGGCGGTGCTGGTGGACGCGGGGGACGAGCGGCCAGGACGGTTGCTGCTGGTGGCGCACCACCTGGTCGCCGACGCGGTGACCTGGCGCGTGCTGCTCGACGACGTCGAACAGGCCTTCCACGGCAACACCCTGCACCGGCGCGGGCAGTCGTTCCTCGGCTGGGCGCGGTCGCTGCGAGCCGCCGCTCCGCATCGAGATGACGAATTGCCCTACTGGCGGGGGATCGCCGCCGCGCCGGTGACCACGCTCGGCCGCACCCGGCTCGATCCGGCACGTGACACCGTGGTGACCGCCCGCCATCACCGGGTCGACATCGGCGAGGACACGACCCACGCCGTGCTCACCGCGTTGCCCACGGCCTACCGCACCGGCCCGGACGCCGTGCTGCTGACCGCGCTCGCCCGGGCCGTCGCCGCCTGGCGGGGGACCGGGGCCGATCTGCTCGTCGCCGTCGAGAGTCACGGGCGGCCGGGGCACACGCCGGACTTCGCGGGAACGGTCGACCTGGCGCAGACCGCCGGCTGGTTCACCGCCGTACATCCCGCGCGGATCGCCCCGCCCGCCGGACCGCTGCCGGACGCGCTGCGGGCCGTGCGTGACCATCTGCGCGCGGCGGGGGACGGCCTCGGGCACGGAATCCTCGGCGTCGGCGGCCCACGGCCCGAGATCGCCTGGAACTATCTCGGCCGATTCCCCGAGGCTCCCATCGAGGAGACCCTGTGGCAGCGGCCGCCGGACGCCGATCCGCTCGGTTCCGGCGGCGGCGCGGAAATGCCTCTGCCGTACGCGCTGACGGTGAACGCGATGGTCCCCGACGGCGGCACGCTCGGTGTCCGCTTCACCTGGCCGTCCGCGCTGTTCACCGAAGACGAGATCGCCGTGCTCGGTACGCATTTCCGTCGCGAACTGGACGCGCTCGCCGCCGATATGCCGGGCCCCGGCGAGGTCCTGCCGCTGACGCCGTTGCAGGAGGTGATCCTGCGCGAGTCCCGCGCGGCGGAAGAGGACCCGTATCCGGTGCAGGCCGCGTTCACGTTGTCCGGTGACCTCGACGTCGAGGCTTTGCGGACGGCGGCGACGGCGCTGGTGCGACGGCAGCCGAACCTGGGCGCGGTGTTCCCGCCGTCGCACGAGGTCCAGGTGATTCCCGCCGAACCGCGGGCCGGTTTCCGCGTCCGTGACGTGTCCGAAATGGATGCCGCGTCGGACGAGGAACTCGCCGAGCCGTTCGACCTTGCCCGCGGCCCGCTGTGGCGGGTCACCGTGCTGCGGCACGGACCCGGCCGCCAGACCCTCGTGCTGACCAGTCACCATCTGCTGTCCGACGGCTGGTCCGCGCCACGGATTCTCGGCGAACTGTTCGCGCTGTACGCGGGAAAGCCGTTGCCGGAGCCGGTTCCGCCGACCCGGTACACCAGGCTGCTCGCCGCGGCCGACCACTCCGCCGACGTCCGGGCGTGGCGGGCGGAACTCGACGGCCTGCCCGAAGGCGACCACCTGCCGCGCACCGGCGGATCCGACGAACCCGCGCTGTTCACTGTGGACGGTCAGCTGGTCGCGGAACTGACCAGGCTGGGCTCGTCGCGCGGACTCACCGTCAACACGCTGTTGCAGGGCGCGTGGGCGGCCGTTCTCGCGACCCACGCCGGGCGCCCCGACGTCAGTTTCGGGGTGATGACCTCGAACCGGACGTCCGATGTGGACGGTGTCGAAGAGATCATCGGCCTGCTGGCGAACAGTGTCCCGGTACGCGCCCGGTTCACCGGGACGGTCGCCGAGGCCCTCGCCGATGTGCAGGCACGGCAACAGGCGATGGCCGCGCACCACCGGATGGGCCTGCCCGAACTCGCGTCGCTCGCCGGCCGCGAGCGGCTGTTCGACAGCCTGCTCGTGTTCGAGAACTACCCGGTGGATCCGGCGAAGCTGCGCGAACCCGCGCCCGGCCTGACCGTCACCGGGACGAGGTTCCGGGAACGGACGCACCATCCGGTGAGCGTCACCGTCGTTCCCGGCGAGCACGGCTGGGAAGGCGTCCTGTACGCAAGGGACGCCGACGCTCGGTCGCTGGCAGGCGATCTCGTCGGCTTCCTCCGGGAACTGCCGTCCTGGCTGGACGGCGACGCCGCCCGGTTCGTGGGTGAACGGTGACCGCGCGCCCGATCGACGCCGCGCTGTGGCGCACGGCGGCCGTCCTGGTACTCGGCACGTTCATGGCGACCTTGGACAGCACGATCGTCTCGGTCGGCGTCGACACCCTCGCCGACGAGTTCGGCGCGCCGGTCACCGGCGTCCAATGGGTGACGACGGCGTACCTGCTGGCCGTGGTCACGGCGGTGCCGGCGTCGGGCTGGCTCGCCGACCGGTTCGGCGGCCGCCGCGTATGGCTCACCGCCGTCGTCGTGTTCCTGCTGGCGTCCCTGCTGTGCGCGCTGGCGCCGACGTTGCCCGCGCTCATCGCTTTCCGTGTCCTGCAAGGACTCGCGGGCGGCCTGCTGCCACCGATCGGGCAGGCGCTGCTCGCGCGGGCCGCCGGACCGGACCGGATCGGCCGCGTGATCAGCGTCGTCGGGCTCGTGCCGCTGTTGTCGCCGGTGCTCGGCCCGCTGGCGAGCGGTACGATCCTCGCCGTCGCCGACTGGCCGTGGCTGTTCTACGTCAACCTCCCGGTCGGCGTCGTGGCTGTGGTACTGGCGCGGCGCTGGGTCCCGGCCGGCGAACCCGGCGGCAAGGGTGAGCGGTTCGATTTCCGGGGCGCGATGCTGCTTTCCCCGGGGCTCGCGGTGCTGGTCTTCGGGCTCACCTGGTTCGAACAGGGCTCGCCGGTGGTCGCCGGGATCGGCGTCGCGGCGGGCGTCGTGATGCTCGCCGCGTTCGTACGGCACGGTCTGCGGGCCGAAGCACCCCTGCTGGATCCGCGGTTGTTCACGAAGCCACCGTTCGGGGTCGCCGCGCTGGCGCTGGTGCTGCTCGGCGCGTCGGTGTTCGGCACGATGTTCCTGCTGCCGCTCTACCTCCAACGTGGCGCCGGACTGTCCACATGGGACACCGGACTGCTGTTGGTGCCGCAGGGCATCGGCGCGGCGGCCGGATCGGTGCTGGTGAACCGGCTCGTCGACCGGCTTTCGCCACGCACACTGGTGCTGAGCGGGATCGGGCTGGTCGCCCTCGGCACCGCACCCTTCACCCAGCTCGGCCTGGGTCTCCCGGACTGGGTGATCGTGGTTTCCCTGCTGCTGCGCGGTTTCGGCGCGGCGCTGATCGGTGCGCCGGTGATGACGATCGTCTACCGCCGGGTCGAACCCGCCCGGCTGCCCCGTGCCGCCGGGGCGCTGAACCTGCTCAACACGCTCGGCGGCTCGATCGGCACCGCGGTACTGGCCATGGTGCTGCAGGCCCGGCTGGCCGCGCGCGGCCCGGACGTCGCCGCGGCCTTCGCCGACGCCTTCTGGTGTGTTCTCGGCCTCGCCGTCGTGGCGGTCGCCGGTGCGACGCGGCTGCCCCGGACCGGGGTGGCCGCCCCCGACAAGAAGAGAGGTCATGCGGATGCTTGACCAGCTGCCCAGTCCGGCCGAGGTGGTCACGACCGGCTTCGTGCCGGAGGAGATCGTCCGGCATCGCGAAACCGTCGCGAACGTGCTCGCCAGGCGGGACTCCCGGCTGCTCGTCGTCGTGGGCCCGTGTTCCGTGCACGACACCGACGGCGCGCTCGAATACGCGCACCGGCTCGCCGAGGCGTCTCGCCGGTTCGCCGACGACCTCGTCGTGGTCCTGCGCGCCTACCTGGAGAAACCGCGGACGATCGCGGGCTGGACCGGTCTGGTACCCGACCCCGGCCTGGACGGCAAAGGCGATCTCGCCTCCGGTGTCCGCATCGGACGGAGGTTCCTCGACGACGCCGCCGCGACCGGGCTGCCGCTGGCGTACGAGTTCGTCGATCCGTTCCTGGCGCCCTACTTCGCGGACACCATCAGCTGGGGCGCGATCGGAGCGCGGACCGTCGCCAGCCAGCCGCACCGGCACCTGGCGTCCTGGCTGCCGATGCCGATGGGCATGAAGAACTGCGTGTCGGGACGGCTGGACACGGCCGTCGCCGCGGTCCGGGCGGCCGCGCTGCCCCACGTGTTCCCCGGCGCCGCGGCCGACGGCCGCCCGCGGATCCAGCGCAGCGCCGGGAATCCGGATGCCCACCTCGTCCTGCGCGGCGGCCCGAAACCCAACCACCACGCCCACGCCGTCGCGGACGCCCTCGACGCGCTGACCACCGCGGGACTGCCGCACCGGCTCGTCGTCGACGCCTCGCACGGCAACAGCGGCAAGGACCACAACCGGCAGCCCGTGGTCGTCGCAGACCTGGCGGACCAGATCTCGGCGGGCAACGACGCGCTGGCCGGGGTGATGATCGAGTCGTACCTCTCCGACGGCAGGCAGGACGTCGGGTCCACGCCGCCGCGGCCCGACCTGAGCATCACGGACGCTTGTCTGGGCTGGGAGCGGACCGTTCCGCTGCTGGAGTCCCTCGCCTGCGCGAACGCGGTGCGGCGGTTGAGCGCCCCTGGACGCTCTTCGCATTCAGCCCTCTGAATGCGGCGGGCTTCCAGCGCCTCGGTCATCGATCGGGACCCCAGTACGTGAAGGACCCCTTCACTGCGCTAGACGCAAGGAAGGGGTCCTTCACGTACCGCGAGGGCCTTACTTCTTCCAGATGATCGGGTCGTCCTTGTACCCGTCACCGTCGCCGAAGGTCGCGCCGCCGACCTCGCCGCCGTCCCTGACGGCCTGGAGTTCGCAGGTGTCGTAGGTCGCGCCGACGGTCTTGAAGTCCTTCTTCGCCGACTCGGACTGGCACTTCGGGGTCTCGCCGGTGATGATCACGCCGGTGCTCTTGTTGTTCGGGCCGACCGCGCGCAGCCGCACCGTGCTGTAGGTGAGGTCTGTGCCGCCGACGTTCTCCACCGTCATCCGGATGTACACCGGAGTCATGCCCTTGGCCTTGTCGCCGTACGCGGCGAGGTCTTCCTTCGGGCCGAGCTCGATCGCCTTGACGGTGATCGCGATGGTGCCGGACTTGTCGTTGCCGTACTTGAACGGGACGACGGCGCGCTCGCCGACCTTCAGTTCGCTGCCGGGCGCGGTGGCGTCCGCGTTCGAGACCGGGACGGTGCCGCTGGTCGCGGGCGAGGACGCCGCGGCCGACGTCGGCGCGGGCGCCGGGGCGGGAGCGGGGCTGCCCGACTCCTCTTTGCCGCCGCAGGCGGAAAGCAGCAGCACGGCGGCGCAGCCGGTGGCGGACAGGGCGATGCGGTCGAACTTCATGGATCTCCTCGGACTCCCCGCCGAATCCTGCTCCGGCGTTCTCGCCACGCACCGTAGTCGATGAGGGAGTAGAACGGTGTGGGCCATTCGCACCACGAACGGTTACGAAAAGGTTACGCTGTTCGGCTTAATGGGGTGCCGTTCACTTCTTCCAGGTGATCGGGTCGTCTTTGTAACCGTCGCCGCCGAACGACGCGCCGCCGACCTCGCTACCGTCCTTGACGCCTTCGGTGTCGCAGGTCTCGTAGGTCGCGCCCGGTGTGCTGAAGTTCTCCGGCGCCGTCTCGCCCTTGCAGGCCGCGGTGCCGCTGGCCATGATCACCTTGGTGCCCTTGCCGTTCGCGTCCACCGCGCGCACCGACACCGAAGTGTCGGCGAGGTCCGTGCCGCCGACGTTCTCGATCACCATCCGGACGTAGACCGGAAGCGTGCCCTCGCCCTTGTCCTTGAACCCGGCGAGGTCCTCCTTGGGGCCGATCTCGACCGACTTGACGGTGATCGCGATCGTGCCGGACTTGCCCGCGTCGCTGAACGGGACGACGGCGCGTTCGCCGACCTTCAGCTCGCTGCCTGGCGCCATGGTGCCATCGGCTCGGACGGTCTTCCCTGCCGCTTCCTCGCCGCAGGCGGAAAGCAGGAGTGCGGCGGCGCAGCAGGTGGCGATCAGGGCGGACTTCATGGATCTCCTAGGACGTCCGCCGAACCGGTACCGGCGAGCTCGTCACGCACCGTAGCCGCATCCGGCGGTGGCGACTGTGGCTCGTTCGCACCACAACCGATCACAAATCGCTTACGCCGATCAGTCCATCCTGGATGGCCCGCGCCACCAGTGCGGCCTTGGTGGGGGCCTCCCGGCCGATCTGGGCGTATTTGACCCGGATCCGCTCGAGATGCGAGTTGACCGTGTTCGGCGAGATCCCCAGCCGGTGCGCGACGAAGTCCTTGGACTCGGACTGGAACCATTCGATGAGCACTTCGGTCTCACGCGCGGAGAGGGCGGGGCGCCGCTCGGAGCGGTCCCCGGCCAGCGCGCCCGCCAGCGACGGCGGCGTGTACGACCGGTCGGCCGCCGCCGCGCGCACGGCTTCGAGGAGGTGCTCGGCGCCCTCGGCCTTGGTGAGATAGCTGAGCGCGCCGAGTTCGAGGCATTGCAGGACGGTCTCGTCGTCGGCCCGCATCGAGTAGACGACGACGCGACGGCCCGCCTCGATGAGCCGGCGCAGATCACCGATGGCCGGGGTGGTGCTGTTCAGGTGCAGGTCGAGGATGACGACGTCGGCCCGCGCGCCCTCGCCGATCCAGGCGGCCCGCACGTCCTCGCCTTCCGCCACGACGGTGACCGGCGGGCTGCCCGACGACAGCCAGTACACGACCCCGGCCCGCACGGCCGGATGATCGTCGACGACCACCGCGGTCAGTTCGGTCCCGAACGCCATTTCGCCTCCATCCACGATTGTTCTCCCAATGCGTGCCATTCGACGTCGACGGCGCCCGATCCGTTCGCCGTCGCACCGGGTTCACCGTCGGTGATCGCCGCGACGCGGATTTCGTCATCGGTCCGCAGGACGCTGACCCTGGCCTGCGATCGGGCGGCGACCAGCGCGGTCATCAGCGGACCGGTCAGTTCGCGGCGGACGCCGGTCGGGATCGGCGCCGGTTCGCCGCTGACCGCCAGCGTCACCGTCAGTCCCCGCCGCTCGGCGAGATCGACGCAGGCCGAGACCTCGTGCAGCAGCGGATCGGGCACGTCGTCGTTCTCCGCGAACAGCCGTCGCAGCTGCGTCGCCGCGAGCGCGCAGCGCCGCCGGACCGCTTCGTCGCGCGGGTCCAAGGTGTGGTCGGCCAGTCCGGCGAGCAGCGGCAGGGTGGCGCCGAGCTGACCGGCGAACCGGCTCCGCTGGTCGGCTTCGCGCTCCTCGGCGAGCGCCTTGCGGTGGGCCTGCCGGTCGCGTTCCGCCGAGGCCTCCGCGGCCTCGCCCACCCGCCGGTTGACGACCCTGATCAGCGCCAGCGTCGCGGCCTGGAAGGTGAGCACGCTGAGCCCGACGATCACCAGGCCGCCGATCTCGCCGCGGTCGGCAGGCGCCGAACCGATCTGCCGGGAGAAGGTGAGCGTCATCTGGAGGACGAGCGCGCCCATCGCGAGCGCGGGGCGGTCCAGCAGCAGCACCAGCAGATGCCAGCCCGCGAGGCCGGACGCCCAGTCGTCCCCGCCGAGCAGCCGATCCGGTGGCAGCGCCCAGACGGCGACCGCCGACGCGGCGAGGACCAGCACCGCCCCCGCGATCGCGACCGGCCAGGGGACCGGCTTCCAGCGCAGGACCCACCACGCCGCCACGACCAGCACCACCGCGAGCGCCGCGAACGCCAACCGGTCGGCGGTGTCGCCGAGCCGGGGCAGGCTCAGCCCGGCCTGGATCACCGCCGTCGCGAGCAGGACCGCGATCCGGCAGCCACCGAGGACCCGGTCCGCGGTCTCACTCATGCGGCCACACCAGGTCCACCGTGGTCCCCGCGCCGGGCGCGGAGGTCACCTCGGCCCGGCCGCCCGCCGCGGCCATGCGTTCGACGAGCGAACCGCGCACACCTCGCCGCTGCGCCGGGGTCCGCGCCGGATCGAAACCGCGGCCCTCGTCCCGGACGGTTACGCGTACCCCGCCTACCACTGTCAGCCTGGCCTCGCCGACACCCGCGTGCCGATCGACGTTCACCAGCGCCTCACGCACGGCCCGCACCAGCGCGAGCGCCGCCGACGCCGGGATCGGCGGGACCGGCGACCAGTGCGTCTCGACCTTCACCGGGCTCTGCGCGAGCACGCCGCGCAACGAGGTCTCGAGATCGACCACACTGCCGGGGCCGGATTCGCCGGTGAGGATCGCGAGATCGCGGCGGGCGTAGCCGGCGACCTCGGCCGGGTCCGCCGTTTCCCCGCGCTGGGCGACCGTGAGGAAGGTGGCCGCCGCCGTGTCGTGCAGGACGGCCAGATACTCCCGTTCCCGCAGTCGTCGTTCCACGGCAAGGGATTCCTCACGCGTCAGCCGGGCACGGCGCTCACGGAGATGGTCGATCCGGCGCGTCGTCCGCGACAGCAGGAGGAAGGCGCCCCTGGCGAGGGTGGCCTCGAGCAGCACACGCAGTACCACCGAGAGACCGCCCTCGAAACCGAGCGGCACCACCTCGATCGCCAGCAGGCAGGCGAGGGCGGGCACGGTGATCTTCGGCGGCCATTCCCACTGGAGGGTGATCGCGGTGATGGTGAGGACGTTCAGGGCCCATTGGTTCAGCTCGCCCGCTTCGGGCGCTGTCAGGAACTGGGTGCCGCAGATCGCCGCGGCGCGCACCAAGGCCAGCGCGAACGCCACCGGTCTGCCCCGGCCCGTCTTTCCCACCAGGTATTCGGTGACGGCGGTGACCAGCGCCAGCGCGAGCAGACCGAAGGCGAGCGGTAGCGCGCCCGACGGTGTGGCGAGCACCCCGAATACGCTGATCACCAGCAATCCGGCGCCTCTGGCCGGACCGGCGAACCGGCCGACCACCCGCAGGAACTCCGCTTCGACGGAGGTCTCACGATCGGACGGCACGGCAGCAGTCAAGCAGACGCCTCGAGCGTCCGCAGGTCCAGTACCCGCCAGGTGAGAGCGTCGTTCCCGCCCGCGGACCACCACACGAACGGGCCGCGCGCCAGCACGGTGCCGAACTCCGCGGCCAGGTCGGCCAGCCTGCCGGTGGCCGTGTCGTAGAGGGCGAGTACGCCGCGATCGTCGTCGACCACGACCGCGTACCGGTCGAGCACGACGACGTCGCCGAACGCGGGCCGGATCCCCTTCCCTCCGACACGTCTTCGCTCGGAGCCGTCGGGTCGCATGAGGTCGAGCCGTGCGGTCCCGCTCTGGCGCAATACCTGGACCCGGCACCAGGACGGCGTGCAGTCGACCAGTTCGACGCTCTGCCCGTCGACCTTCGTCCTGCGGCCGTCGCGGAGGTCGACGAGTTCCGACGGTCCCGCCTGTTCGACGGCCGCCGCCGTCGCGAAGGGCCACGCGGTGAGCGCGTAGTCGCCGGGCAGTGGGGTGCGGGTCACCGGGCCGCCGGCCAACGCCACCGTCCGCACCTCGGTGGCGTCACCCCGCACGGCCACCCAGCTGGCCTGGGCGTCGTGCACGACGAGGTCGTACTGGGAGTCCAGGAGCACGACCCGCCCGGTGTCGGCGGTGACGGGGACCGGGCCCTCACCGTGTGGCCCGGCCCGCCACAACGTCCCCGTCCCGGTGATGTCGGACAGTTCCAGCCACACCAGCGCGTCCGGGGAAGTGGCGAGGACGAACCGGGGCGAGCCCGACGGCGGGACCTCGCGGAGTACACGATCTCCCACCACGAGCCGGACGACGTCGTCCGCTTGCCGCACTCCGGCCGAGGTACCGGAATCGAGGAACGCCAACGGCGTGTAAGGCACCCCGGTGACGGCGTTCGCGGCGATCCTCGCGTCCGGCCAGACGTCGGTGAGCGAAGGGACGGCGGGTGCCTTGGCCTCGGGGGCGGGCGCAGGCAGAACCATCACGACGACGGCCGCCAGCGCGGCCAGCGCCAGCCCCGTGCGGGTGCAGTCGCGCGGGATCACCGCACCACCGCGGGAGAGGAGGCGCTCGCGCGGACGAGCGCCGGAGCGCCGGTCCCGTCGGCGGGGACCGCGTAGATCGCCTTGTCCCGGCCGTAGGCGACGGTCCTGTCGTCCAGCCACTGCGGCTGGTCGTCCAGATGCGCGGGGTCGGCGAGCGGGACGTCGCGGCCGTCGGCGAGAGAGAGCACGTGCAGCCGCCACCGGTCGCCCGTACGGAACTTGTAGGCGACGCGGGTGCCGTCCGGCGAGAGCGACGGGCATTCGACGTTGCGCCGCATCGCGGTCAGCGTGCGACCGCGGAGATCACCCCGCACCAGCCAAGTGCCGCCCGCCGATCTGGCGGTGGCGTAGAACGTCAGATCGTCCCGGGCGAAGGTCACTCCCCAGTAGTTCAGATCCTGGGCCGGGTACGGCTTTCCGTCCACGGTGAGCGCGAAGTCCTCCAGGGAGCCGTAATGGTTTCCGGTGTCCAGGTCGAAGATCCCGGAGGTGGTCGAGAACGTGCCTACCCCGCCCAGATAAGAGTCACCGGAGCGGAACACCGTCCAGCCGACCAGTCGTCCGGACGGGGAGACGCGGACCCGGGACGGCAGCCCCCATTCGGAGATCGACCGTGGTTCGGCTCCCGGTTTCGTGACGACCAGTTCGGCCTGATCGGGCATCGCCGTCGCGCGCAGGCACGCCAGCGTCCCCGCGGCGACGTCCACGCGCTGACAGGCCGGGCCGACGCGGTCGTCCTGCCGGCCCCGGCCCGAGTCGTCCACGTACAGCAGGCCGCCGTGCGCGAGGTCCAGCCGCTGTTCCGCCACCGCGTCCCCGGTGCGCAGTCCGACGAAGACCGCCCCGGCCGCCACCGTGACCACCACGGCCGCGACGCCCACCCACATCCGTTTCATTTCACCCTCGTTCCGGCCAGTACCGACACCAGCAGCACCACGGCGAACACCGCGAACGCGGGCCGCAACGCCACCCCCGCCGCGAGCGCGCCGAACACCACCGCGCCCGCCGCCCTGGCCAGCGCCTGTCCTGTTTGGACGATCGCGAGACCGGTGGCCCGCAACGACTCCGGTACCAGCGGCGACGCGTGCGCCATCAGGACGCCGTCCGTGCACGCGTAGAACACCCCGTGAGCAGCCAGGACGACCGCCGCCACGGGCCATCCGCTCGCCGAAGCGGCCAGGACGGCGTACGCGGCGAGCAGCACGACGTGACCGCCGAGGAACACCTTCCACCGTCCGACGCGGTCGGCGAGCCGTCCGATCGGTGAGGCCAGTGCCATGAAGCTCAACGCCGTCGCCAACGGCAGCAAGGGAAGCGCTCCCGGTGGCAAGCCGGCGGACTGCTGCACACCGACGAACAAGAACATGTCGCCGACCGTGCACACCCCGAGAAGCGCCGCGGCCAGACAGGTGCGGCGGAGCGCGGGTTGCCGCAGCAGGGCGAAACCCGCCCGCAGCCGTACTCGTGACCGCTCGACCGTCCCGGCGGGGGCACGGACGAACACGGCCAGCACGATCACCGCGATCACGGCGAGGCAGAAGCTCACCCCGAACACCGCCGGATAGTCGCCGACGAGAAGCGTCAGCAGGCCGAACGCGGCGATCGGCCCGAGCAGCGCGCCCGCCGTGTCCATCGCGCGATGGACACCGAACGCGCGGCCGAGACCGTCGGCGGGGGTGGCGAGGGTGATCATCGCGTCCCGCGGCGCGGTGCGGATGCCCTTGCCGGCGCGATCGGCGCCGATCACCAGCCCGATCGCGCCGAGCGAGGATCCCGCCGCGGGGAAGGCGAGTTTGGTGACCGCCGAGAGGCCGTAGCCTGCCAGCGCGACGGCTTTCGGACGGCCGAGGCGGTCGGAGAGGTAGCCGCCCGCCAGCCGCAACAGCGCGGTCGCGCCCGTGTAGAGCCCGTCGATCGCGCCCAGTTGCAGGTAGCCGACGCCGAGGCCGTAGACGAGGTACAGCGGGAGCACGGCGGTGACCATCTCGGCGGACATGTCCGTGATCAGGCTGACCACGCCGAGGCCGATCACGGTCGCGGGCACCGATCCCGCCCGGCTCGCGGGCCGGGCGGGATCGGTGGAACGGAGGGTGGAGAGGTACATGGCTACGCGCTGACGCGGATGTCGTCGACCGCGGACTCCCACAGCGACGCGGTGCTCGCGTCGGCGGCTTCGACCAGCAGCCGCACGCTGCGCCCGGCGAACGACGACAGATCGGCCGTCGCGGTCTGCCAGGCACCCGCGACCTCGGTCGCGGAGCCGAGCTTCTCGAACACCGTCGTCGGCGTGGTGCCGTCGAGCACGCGGATCCGCAGGTGGTCGGCGGAAGTCGCGTTGTCGCCGTGCGCGAAGGTGTAGGAGAAGGTCAGCTTGCCGCCCGACGGCACGGTGAACGACGGCGAGGCCATCGACGACCCACCGCCGTCGAGGTCGTTGACGCCGTACTCCGATCCGGCCAGCCGACCGGTGACCAGGCAGTTCGCGCCGCTGGTCGTATCGCCGCGCTGCTTGATCTGGTTGCTGTAGGTCGAGGTGGTCTGCTCGGGATCGCCCCGTTCCCATTTGCCCGAGGTGGCGGTGTCCGCCCCGGCCGCGTTGAGCCGCCAGCCCTTGTCGGTCTCGAAGTCGTCGGCGAACGCCTCACCGCCCGCCGGACCGACGCTCACCGAGACCTGCGCCGTCTGGGTCGTGGAGCCCGATGACCCGGTGACCGTGGCCGCTGTCGAGCCGGTCGCCGCGTCCGACGCGGTCAGGGTCAGCGTCGCCGTCGTGGTGCCGTTGGCGGGCGGGGTGACCGACGACGGCGAGATCGTGCCGGTCACTCCTGAGGGCAGGCCCGACACCGACAGCGCGGTCGCCGCGCTGAAGCCGCCGGTGCTGCCGACGTTGACCGTCACCGACGCTGTCCCGCCCGGTTGCACCGACACCGACGACGGGCTGGTGCCGACGGAGAAGGTGGGGGAGGACACGCCCTTCTTGCATTTGCCGGTCGCGGTGTCGGTGAAGGTGCGGCCCGACACCGGCACGAAGTCGCTGCGGTAGTCCGTCGCGCTCAGCGTCAGCTTCCCGACGCCGAAGGTGTTGGTGTTACCCGCTTCCTGCACGGCGGCCGACGACTGGTCGAACTTGTAGTAACCCCGGCCGCCGGTGCCGATCAGCAACTCGCGGACGCCGTTCACGTCATCGCGTGTGCCGTCCGGCCGCGACGGTGCGTACCGCTGGTAATTGTGGTCGTGGCCGACGACGATCAGGTCCGCCTTCGCGTTGTAGAGCGCCTGGAAGAACGGCGTCACCGACGAGTCGTCGCCGTGCGAGCCCCGGCTGAACCGCGGGTGGTGGAAGAACGCCGCCGTACAAGGTTTGGTGCTCGCCGCGAGGTCGTTCTTCAGCCAGGTCTCCTGAGCCGAGCCGGTGCTCCGGGTGATGTTGGAGTTGAGCGCGACGAAATGCCAGTCACCGACGTCGAAGCTGTAGTAGCCCTTGGCGCGTTCACCGGCCCGAGTGCCGAAGTAGTCGAAGTAACCCGAGGCGCCGGACGTGTTGTACTCGTGGTTGCCCGGCGTCGGATAGGTGATGGACTTGAACTGCCCGTAATAGGGGTCGTAATTCTTCTCGTATTCGGACAGCGTGCCCGAGCTGTAGGCGTTGTCCCCGGCCAGGATCAGCGCCTGTGGATTCATTTTCTCGATCAGCGGCGCGGTCTGGTTGCACGAAGACCCGCAGACGTCGCCGACCGCCGCGACGGTCGTGGTCGCCGCGGCGAGCGGACCGTCACCCGCCTGATAGGCGTCGATGGCGAAGCGGCTGGCGGGGTCGGCCAGCGCCGCCGACACCCGTACACAGTCGCCCTCGAACGCGCGGGTGTGGAAGGCTTTGCCCGGCCAGTGCTGAGCGGTGAGCGTGAACGAGCCGGCGGTGCTGCCGGTCAGCGTCACGGAGTCGTTGCCGCGCAACGAAAGTTCCGTGAACCGGACGCGGAGCCAATGCGCTCCTGGCGCGCAAACGGATCGGGCGGCCATCATGGCCGCGCCGTCACCGGACACCGAGGCGGGGCCGCCGGTGACACCCGCCTCGGCGAGTTGCGGAACCTGATCGGCCACTTCGGGTACGGCGGGTGGCGCGGCTCCGCCTGCTTGCGGTTGCGCGGCGACCAGGAACGCCCCGACGGCCAGCGTGGAGGTCGCGACGGCGAGTGTCCGGCGGCGCCATCGGCTTGTGGTTGAGCGCATGGAAAATCCTCTTCGGTCAGCGACGGGAGGAAAGTGGGATTCGGGAATTCCGGGGGATTCTTCCGACGATTCAGACCCTAACCGCGGCCGGAGGAGCGTCAACGGAAAGTCGCCGAGGGGCTGGATAACTCTGAACGGAGCCCGGTTCACCCGACGAAAGTCGGGCGTTTCGGACGGTACGCTGCGCCTTCATGACGAGTCTCGCTCCGGCGGAATTCGGTGCCGCCCTGCGCGCCGCGATCGAACGCAGCGGGCTGAGTCTCAGCGAGATCAGCCGCCGCTTGCGTGACCAAGAGACGCCGGTCAGCGTCAGTGCGCTGAGCTATTGGCAGAATGGTGAGAACCGGCCGGAACGGGCCAGTTCGCTCGCCGCCGTGACCGCGCTGGAAACCATTCTGGGCCAGCGGCCTGAGACGCTCACCGGTCTGCTCGGCCCGCGACGGCCGCGCGGCCGCTGGACCATCCGGGCCGACACGGCCCTGCCCTACGACCAGGTGTGGCGGCGGCCGGAGGAGGTGGCGCGCGCACTGGCCAAAATGGACGTGACACCGGACGAACTCGACACCCCGAACCGGCTTTCGCAATACCTTTCCTACCGGGTGGACGGTGACGGGCACCAGGAATCGGTCCGGGTCCGGCGGCTGATCCGGGCCGATCACGACGGCACGTCGAGGTTCGTCTTCGTGAACCGGTGTTCCAGCATCACGCAGCCGCCGGCCGTGCTGTTCGCCGAAGGCTGCCGTCCGGCGCGGTTCCGCGCGGACGTCCCGTCGTCCACCTGCGTCTTCGAGTTCGCTCTCGACCGCACCTTGGCCGCCGGCGAACTCGCCGTCGTCGAGTTCGGGGTGCGCTTCCCACCGGGGCAAGCCAGAAAGCACGTCCAGATCGCGCTCTACCGCCCGGCCCGCGACGTCGCGGTGCAGATCGTCTTCGACNCGAAGCGACTGCCGCGGCGGTGCGCCGGTTTCTTCCGGCCGAGGGGTTCGATGCCACCCGAGGAACGCTGCGAAGCGACGTTCGACCGGGACACCAGCACGTTCCAGTTCATCACGCTGGACCCGCAGCCCGGCCAGTACGGGATCCAGTGGAGCTGGACGTAGCTATTCGTAAGGACGTTCGGGCGCGGCCACCGGCGTGACGGTTTCGACCTTGAGGAACGGGATGCGTTCGCCGTTGACGGCGTCCGCCACGGACCCCGGCCGGAACGTGCCGGTGACCTCGACCCAGGTGTCGGGTTCGTGCGGGACGCTCCCGTCCAGCACGACCTTCACCGGGCGCCCGTCCGCGGCGCAGCAGGTCAGGATCATCCGGACGAGCAGCGCCCCGCCGTCCGGGCCGGCGGCGGTGAAGCCGGTGAGCACGACCCGTCTCGAACCGAGGGAACGGCCCTCGTCGAACACCGCGCGCGAGGCGTAGTCCAGGACGGTCACCTTCACCGGGTCGCCGTCGGGCAGCGGCGGGTACTCGTCCGGGCGGGCCAGTGCCGTGCCCGCGTTGCCCGCCGCGTAACTGCCGAGTGGTTGCGGGGAGACCAGCAGCAACGCGAGGACCGGAAGCGGGAGCAGCCAGGCCACCTTCGGGTGACGATGGCGGTTCGCCGCCGCCAGGATCAGGACCAGGACGCCCGAGGCGAGCAGGAACGGCCAGAGCCCTTCCTTCACATAGCGCAGGTATTGGCCGGTCAGGCAGACCTTGACCACGGCCGCGCCCAGCAGGAGCAGCACGACGGTCGCCGCGGTCCGGTTCACCAGAGCACCGCCCCGGTCACGGCGGCGCAGGCGAGCGCGACCACGAACGTGGCGGGCGCGAACCGGACGGCGAACCGCCTGCCGAAGGTCCCGGCCTGCATGGCGAACAACTTCAGGTCGACCATCGGCCCGACCACCAGGAACGCCAATCGGGCGGTGAGTGAGAACTGGGTCAGCGAGGCGGCGACGAAGGCGTCCGCCTCGCTGCAGATCGACAGCAGGACCGCCAGCAGGGCCAACGCGAGGACACTGAGCACCGGGTTGTCCGCGACGGCCTGGAGCCAGCGGCCGGGGACCAGGACGTTGAGTGTCGCGGCGGCCATGGCGCCGACGACCAGGAATCCGCCCGCGTGCACCAGGTCGTGGCCTGCCGCCCCGGCGAACGCCCGCCAGCGCGTGTCACCGTGAGCGTGTTCGGGTAGCTTGATCCACTCCGTCCGGCCGAGGCCGAGCCACAGCCACCCCATCACGACCGACGCGGCGAGACCGGCCGCCGCCCTGGCGAAGACCATCGACGGCTGATCGGGGAACGCGATCGCCGTGGCGGCCAGTACGACCGGATTGAGGGCGGGGGCCGCGAGCAGGAACGCCAGCGCGGCGGCAGGGGTGACCCCTTTGCGTACCAAGGCGCCGGCGACCGGGACCGAACCGCATTCGCATCCCGGCAGCACCATTCCGCTCGCCGCGGCCGCCGGAACCGCGAGAGCGGGATGTTTCGGAAGGACTTTCGCGAAGAATTCGCGCGGGACGAAGACCGCGATCGCCGCGGAAAGGGTCACGCCGAAAGCGAGGAACGGAACGGCCTGGAGGACGATCGAAACGAAGACCGTCGTCCAGGTCTGCACGATCGGTGTCCCGAGGACATCGTCGAGTGGGCCTCGGACGAGCAGAACGACAACGAGAAGGCCCGCGAGCACTTCCACCGAACCGACGCGCCGGTCCACTTCGGTCTTCACCGGCCCTACTCTAGGGTTTTCGCCTTCCACCAGGAATTTCGTCGTCTGGATAACACTGGACGACCACGAATGGGGTGGGTTGCCTTCCTCGCCCGGTCGGGGGTATTTCCGGTTTCCGGTTGTGTTCACCCGGTCGAAGGGCACAAGAATCGCCCCATGCGTGCAAGGCGGTTCGCCTCCCTTTCTGCCGGTGCCGCCGCCGCGGTGTGCGTGGCGGCCCTCGTGGTCACCGACGGCGCGGTCGCCGCCCCCTTACCGGGCGGCCTGGGACCGTGTGTCGGATCCGCCTGCCCGGACGAATACCCGCCGGTGAACAACAAGGACTACGCGGGCCGGGACAACGGCATCAACGTCTATGTCGGCGGCGAATTCCAAGTACGCGAAGCGGCGGCGGAAGCCGAAGGGCGAGTCGTCGTCCTCGGTGATTTCGACATGGCGAAACGCGCAGGCGCGTCCTCCGTCTACAACGTCGGCGTCGCCGGTGTCGGATCACGCGTTCCGCCGCCGGACGGCGCGGACTTCCTGAGCACGGGCGGGAACGTCAGCATCGCGACGGGCCAGCGGCTGCTTGCCGAGGACGGTGTCGTCCGGCACGCGGGAACCGTCACCGGGACGGTGATGGGCAAACTCGAAAAGGACCCCGACGCGGTGAAACCCTATGTGGGCCTGCGCGAGGATCTTCGGGTGGCCAGCAAGTGCTACGCGCGGGAAGGCACCACGCCGCGCCCGGCCACGGGCACGGCGGTCAACCAGGGATACCGCACCCTGTTCACCGGAGACGGTAAGTCCGCGCTGCAGGTGTTCACCGTGGACTTCGACCTGACCGGCGCCACCGGCGGCATGCAGGGGATCGAGTTCGAAGGCATCCCGGCGGGGGCCACGATCCTGGTCAACCTGGTGGGAGCCGCCAGGACGATCAACACCTACACCGGAGACCTGAACGACCAGGACCCGCTGAACAAACTGCGGGAACGTCTCCTGTGGAACTTCCCGGACGCCACCCAGGTGAAGATCGCCGGTGGCGCCCAGTTCCAGGGGAGCGTGCTGATCGGCGAGCCGGGGAGCACCGCGACCATCACCGCGTCCGGGATGAACGGCCGCTTCTTCACCACGGGCTCGCTCGTGCACACCTCCGAAGCCACCGGCGGGGGCGGGCAGGAGTTCCACGCCTACCCGTTCGACGGCGACCTGCCCGAATGCGTCAGCGCGCCGACCATGACCCCGAGCAGCTCCACTTCTTCTTCGTCGTCTTCTTCGAGTTCGACTTCGACGAGCCCGACGAGCAGTTCGACCACGACGAGCAGCAGTTCCACGACGACCAGCAGCTCGGCCACTTCCACCTCGACGACGGCGACTTCGACCACGGCGACCTCGTCGAGCCAGACGAGTACCACCTCTACGTCCAGCAGCAGTTCGGCGCCGAGCAGTAGTTCGTCTGGCAGTGCCACGTCGTCGAGCCCGACGAGCAGCAGCACCGCTACATCTTCGAGCTCGAGTAGCACGTCACCGACGACCAGCAGCTCGTCGAGCACGACGCCGGGTCCCGGGGTTACCGTCACCACCACGCCGGGGCAGCCGGGAGCGACCACTCCTGGCGGCGGGCCGACCGACAGTGGACCGCTGGCCTCGACCGGCAGCGAGGTCCGGGGACTGCTGGTCTCCGGCCTGTTCCTGCTGTTCCTCGGTGGCGCGCTGGTGGTGCTCACGATCCGGTCGAGGCGCCGCGAGTCCTAGCGTCCTGCGCCCGGATCGGGCACTCAGGTTTCGAAAGCGGTCCGGCCCGTCGCCGCCAGATAGGCGTCGACGAGCCGGTTCCCGACCGCGTATCCCGCACCGGCCGGCAGGCCGACGGGAGTGCCGCCGAAGCTGCGGTTGATGCCAGGCCCCGGTCCGTGGGGATGTCGTGAAGGGCTCCATTGAGACGTTGAAGGTCTCATAGGGGCCCTTCACGACATGAGAGTTCGAAACGCCACCGTGAGCCTCAGCGCTACTGCGACAGCGCGTGAAGGCCCCCATCCTTGCGGCTAGGTACAGGAAGGGGACCTTCACGTACTGAGAGGAGGCTCGCCAGAACTGTCCTAACCACTCACGAGGCACCTGTCGCTTACTGCCGCAGGGCGAGGCCGCCGGCGACCGGGATCCCGACGCCGCGGACGGTGTCCAGGAACCGGGTCGGCTGGACGGCGGTGAAACTCGACGCCGATGAAGTGAGGGCCGTCGCAGGTGCCGCCTCGGCGGCGAAGCCCGTCACGACCGACGAGAACGTGAGGATCCCTGCGGCCAGAGCCGCCACTCGGGATCTGAAAGTCGACAGTGGACGCGATGTATCCAGCGCGGGACTCATGTAACCCCCAGTAAAGGCCCGGATCGGGCTTCCGGAATTTACTTTTCTCCCAGCCCGTCCCGGTATCGGCCGTTCAGGCTAGTGCGGCGCCCCTGAGACCGGACCAGGGAAAAGCCCGGATGCCCCTGCCGCCGCCCCCTTCTACCGTCGTGATCATGATCCGACGCCTACTGCTGACGGTGCTCGCCGGTGCGGCGGTCCTGCTCGTGCCCTGGACCGTCTACCTCGCGCATACGCTGCCCGACCGGTACGACACCGGCCAGTGGCGCGCGGCCTGGGTCGGATTCGACGTCGCACTCCTGCTCTGCTTCGCGGCCGGAGCGTGGCTCGGGTTGCGTCGCCGCCGTGCGGCCGTGCCGCTGCTGTCCGCCACGGCCGCGATGTTGTGCTGCGACGCCTGGTTCGACGTCATGCTCGGCTGGACGTCGTCCGAACGGTGGACCAGCGTCGCGCTGGCCGTCCTCGTCGAGATCCCGGTCGCCGTGTTGCTGGCCCTCGCCGCGCGGAGGCTGTCGAGCGAAGCGTTGCCGCGGCGATCGGTCACGTTGCGCGACATCGCGATGCGGGAAGACCCGCGATACCACTGGGTGACGCGCGAGCTTCCCGGCGGAGCGGAGGAGGTCGCGCGCCGCACAGGACTGGGGCGAACCGAAGTCGACGGATGTCTGAAAACCTTGCAGGACAACGGTTTTGTGCGTCGTGACCGGAAAGGCGACTGGATCGCGATCCCGCAGGACCTCCGTGAGCCGAGGCCGGAGGACTACGACGGCGAGGAGCGGGAGCGGGTCACCGCGTTCCTCGACGCAAAGTATGCGAACGAGGTCGCCCTGCTGTCCTGGGCCGCGGAGCACCGCGACGAGTTCGGCCAGTGGTCGACGGCTCAACGGGCCTCGGCGCGGTTGACCGAAGAGGAATTCCGTGAACTGGACGCGGAGTACCGCGAACTGATCGCGCGGTACTGCCGGCGCCGACGTCGTCCGGTGGAGGGGGAGAAGGAACTCTCCGTCCGCTTCTACGTGTTCCCGCCGCCGGAGACCGTCCCGGCCTAAGCCCGTCGAGGGAGGCCTGGGTCCGGGTGGTCGTGAGTGGCGTTTCGGGTTCTAACCCGAAACGCCACTCACGACCACCCGGCCGGATTTCACCACGAACCCCTAGGGATGCCGCCAGGCCAGGAACGTCTCCAAAGTGGTCAACCGGTGTTCCCGCACGGCCAGTTCGATCTCCCCGGCCGGCGCGTTCCGATCGAACAGGTCGAGGATGTTCTGGTGCTCCTGCACGGATTCGTGCGCGCGGCCGGGGACGAAGCTGAACGTCGACGTGCGCAGCCCGGCCAGCCGGTTCCAGCCGCGGTTGACCAGATCGAGCACCTGGGGATTGGGGCAGGTGCCGAACAGGACGCGGTGGAAGTCGCGGTTCAGCGCGGTGAATCGCGACGGCTCGAAGTTGTCCAGGCAGGCGGTCAGTTCCGCGTTGAGTCCCTTGGCGTCGTCGAGTGCCTTGGCGGGCAACGTCGGCGCCGCCAGCGCGGCGGCGTACCCCTCGACCAGCGCGAGGGTCTGCATGGTGTGCTGGTAGTCGCGTTCGTCGGCCATCGCGACCTGCGCGCCGATGTTGTGCTCGTAGGTCACCAGCCCCTCGGCTTCCAGCCGCCGGACGGCCTCGCGCACGGGTACGGTGCTGACCCCGAGTTCCTGCGCGATCTGCCCGAACACGAGACGGTAGCCGGGGGAGAAGGTGCCGTCGTCGATCCTCGCCTTGATCCAGTGGTAGGCGATCTGCGACTTGCTCATCGCGGTCGAGTTCACCGCGTCGCCGGCGGTCACGAGTAGTGCAGCCAGACTGACTTGATCTCGGTGTAGGCGTCGATCGCCCACGGCCCCATCTCGCGGCCCCAGCCCGACGCCTTGTATCCGCCCCACGGCGCGGCCATGTCCGGGATCGGCGGCATGTTGACGAACACCGCGCCCGCCCGGATGCCGTTGGCGAACCGCTGCGCGACGCCGAGGTCGCGGGTCCACACGGTGGCCGCGAGTCCGTACTCGGTGTCGTTCGCTCGCGCGAGCAGTTCGTCCTGATCGTCGTAGGCGGTGACGGCGAGGACCGGCCCGAAGATCTCTTCGCGCATGATCGTCATGTCGTCGGCCACTCCGGCGAACAGCGTCGGCGAGTAGAAGTAGCCTTCGCGGTCGATGCGCCGGCCGCCGGTGACCAGATCGGCGCCCTGCTCACGGCCGGTCGAGACGAGGAAGTCCACGTGCTCGCGGTGCTTCGCGGACACGAGGGGCCCGAGCTGGGTGGACTCGTCCAGGCCCGGCCCGAGCTTGAGGTCTTCCAGCCCGGCGGCGAGTTTCGCGACGAACTCCTGCTCGCGTTTGCGGTCCACGAAGAACCGGGTGTACGCGGCACAGACCTGTCCGCTGTTCAGCGTCGCACCCGCGAGGTTGCCCGCGACGGCGGCGTCGATGTCGGCGTCACCGGCGATGATGCTGGGTGCCTTGCCACCCAGTTCGAGGGTGAGGCGCTTCAGGTTCGACTCCGCGCTGGCGGCCGTGATCAGCTTCCCGACGGCGGTCGACCCGGTGTAGGACAGGTGGTCGACGTCGTCGTGCTTGCTCAGGAGCGCGCCCACCGCGCCGTCGCCGGTGACCAGGTTGACCACCCCCGGCGGGAACCCGGCCTCGTGCACGAGTTCCACCAGCCGGATGCTGGTCAGCGGCGTGACCTCGCTGGGCTTGATCACCACGGTGTTGCCGGTGGCCAACGCGGGCGCGAGCTTCCACACCAGGATCATCAGCGGGAAGTTCCACGGCGTGATCAGCGCGTTCACCCCGACCGGCTCGCGGCGGGTGTAGTGCAGCGTGTCCGGGAAGGACACCGGGTTGGTGGTGCCCTGGATCTTGGTCACCCAGCCCGCGAAGTACCGCAGATGCTCGGCCGCGCCGGTGACGCTGACCTGGCGGGAGATGCCGATCGGCTGACCCTGGTCACGGGTCTCGAGCGCGGCCAGCTCCTCGTGGTGCTCGTCGACCAGCGACGCCAGTTTGAACAGCAGCGCGGCCCGCTGGACCGGCAGCAGTCCCGCCCAGGCGGGGTCGTTCAAGGCCTTCCGTGCGGCGCCGACGGCCGCGTCGACGTCGGCGGACGATGCGGTGCCGACGTCCTCGATCACCTGGCCGGTGGCCGGATCGTACGTCGGCAGTGACCCGCCTCCCGCGGCGGTCCACTGTCCGTCGATGAACAGGCGTGTGGCCATGGCTAGCTCCTCCTCGACCGGTGTGTGATCGAGTATCGGGCGCCACGAGGTCCCCGGTCTTGCTCGCCAGGGCACGCCGATTGTCGGCCAGCGAACCGAATCCGCCGGACGGCGTCGTGCCTTGCGAGGGTGAGGGACATGGACGTCATCGTGGTGGGAGCGGGTTCGGCCGGTTCGGTGGTCGCCAGGAGACTGGCCGACTCCGGGGCGTGGGTCACCCTGCTCGAAGCGGGCGGGCCGGATACGAACCCGGCCATTCACGACCCTTCGCGGGCAGGGGAGCTGTGGCACGGCCCCGAGGACTGGGACTACTACACGGTGCCGCAGCCGCACGCGGCGAACCGGCGGCTGCATCTGCCGCGCGGCAAGGTGCTCGGCGGATCGCATTCGCTCAACGCGATGATCTGGGTGCGCGGCGCCCCGGCCGACTACGACGGCTGGGATCTGCCCGGCTGGCGGTGGGACGACGTGCGCCCGGTGTTCGAACGGATCGAGAAGGATCTGCTCGACGTCGTGCCTAATGAGCCGTTGCATCCGATCCAGCAGTCCATTGTGGACGCGGCAGTGCAGATCGGCCTGCCGTTCAACCCGGACTACAACGGCGACGAGCTCGACGGCGTCTCGGTGCAGCGCGTCACCACACGCGACGGCGAACGGCTCAACACCTGGCTCGCCTACGGGCGACCCGCCGCCGAACGGATGACCGTCCACACGGGAGCGCTCGTCCATCGGCTGCTGTTCGAGGGCGACAAGGTGACCGGTGTGCTGGCCGAGGTCGGCGGCGAACTGCGCAAGGTCTTCGCCGACGAGGTCGTGCTCGCCGCCGGCGCGCTGGCGTCACCGGCGATCCTGCTGCGCAGCGGTATCGGTCCGGCAGGCGAACTGGCCGTGCACGGCATCGACGTCGTGGCGGATCTGCCGGGGGTGGGAAAGAACCTGCACGACCACCTGCTCTCGCCGGTCATCTTCGCGACCGACCGCCGTCAGGTCGACCCGCCCGCGCCCGGCCGTTCGGTGACCCAGACCCATCTGTTCTGGCGCAGCCGTCCCGGCTTGGCGGTGCCCGACACGCAGCCGATCCATTTCAGCGTGCCGATGTACGAGTCGTGGATGACCGGCCCGGAGACCGGGTTCTCGCTGATGGCGGGCATGGTCACGCCGCGCAGCCGGGGCAGTCTCCGGCTTTCGGGGTCGAACCCGCTCGACGAGCCGTTGATCGACCTCGCCGCGCTGGAAGACCCGGCTGACTTCGAGAGCCTCGTCGCGTCGGTGGAACAGTGCCGTGAGATCGGCAGGGCGGCCGCGCTGGCGGAGGACTGGGGTGCCCGCGAGCTGTATCCGGGACCAGGCACCGACGTCCGCGAGTACGTCCGGCGGACCGCGATCACCTACCACCACCAGGTCGGGACCTGCCGGATGGGCACCGACGCCGAATCCGTGGTCGACCCGGAGCTCGCCGTCCACGGTTTGAGCGGACTTCGGGTCGCCGACGCGTCGGTGCTGCCGCGGGTGACCACGGGCAACACCAACGCGCCGGCGGTGCTGGTCGGCGAGCAGGCCGCCCGGTTCATGCTCGGCCGATAGTGCGGCGCAGCCAGGAGGCCCGGGCGGCGAGCGCGGCCCGGGTCACCTCGCTGTCCGGGGCGATCCGGTCGAAACCGTGGTACGCGCCCGCCCAGACGTGCAGTTCCGTGGGCACCCCCGCCTGCCAGAGGCGCCGCGCGTAGTCGACGTCCTCGTCGCGGAAGATCTCGGCCGCGCCGACCTCGATGAAGGCGGGCGGTAGCCCGGTGAGGTCCTCCGCGGTCGCCGGGACCGCGTACGGCGAGGTCTGTCCATTCAGGAGTGATCGCCAGCCGAACTCGTTGGCTGCCCGGCCCCACACGCCGCGTTCGGCGAATTCCACTGTGGACGCGGAGCCGTTGCTGCTGTCGATCATCGGGCACAGCAGCAGCTGACCGGCGAGTGCCGGGCCGCCGCGATCCCTGGCGAGCAAGGCGATTCCCGCGCTCAACCCGCCTCCCGCGCTGCCGCCGCCGACGATCACGCGGGCGGGGTCGAAGCCGAGTCCGTCCGCATGCTCGACCATCCAGGTCAAGCCCGCATAGCAGTCCTCCAGCGGTGCCGGATGCGGGTGCTCGGGAGCCAGCCGGTAGTCCACGGTGACCGCGACGAAGCCGAACTCCTCGACCAGCGAGACCATCCGGGGCAGGTCGGCGAACCGGTCGTCCAGCACCATGCCGCCGCCGTGGATGTTGTAGAACCCCGGCGCGCCCTGGGCGTCCCGCGGCTTGACGACGGTGACGACCACGCCGGTACCGGGTACCTGCCGGTCCTCCCAGACGAGATCCCGGTCGCCGATCGCCTCGGCACAACTCAGGTTCCCGTCGGCCATCGCCTGCCTGATGCCCGCCAGCGAGTCGGTGCCCAGCGGTGGTCCTGCCGGCAATCCTTCGAGGGCCGCGGTGAGTTCGGGGTCGAAGGCCGTCACGGTCCCTCCGGATCGACGACGCCCCGGTCGGCCCAATACGGCTCGACGAGCTCGCGGAGCCGGTCCGCGCCGACGCGCTCGACGAGGTCCACCGCGCCCAGGTTGTCCTTGAGCTGCTCGGTACTCGTCGCGCCGAAGAGGGTGGTCGTGTTGGCCGGGTGGGTGAGGGTGAACGCGAGGCACAGCCGCGCCGGGGTGGCGTCCAGTTCGGTCGCGAGCTTCACCAGTTCCGGAGCGGAGGCGGCGATGCGTTCGCGGATGTCACCGGGGTCGCGGCCGACCTGGCGCGCGCCGCTGTTCTTGCCCAGCAGGACCCCGCCTTCGAAGATGTCCGAGGACTGGAGCGTGACCCCGAGCTCGCCGAAGACCTTCTTGAAGGGCTCACCGTCCGGAATGGACCTTCGCGCGACGCTGTACTTCAGCTGCGCGATGGCGGGCCCTGGCACGTTCTCCGCCGCGGCGAAGTCGTGCAGGGCCTGGATCGTGGCGGCGGACCAGTTGTTCACACCCCACTGCCGGACGAGCCCGGCCTCGCGGAGCTCGTTCAGGTCCAGCACCAGTTGGTGCAAATCGGTGTCGTCGCGGCGGAGATCGCCCAGCACCACCAGATCGGCGTGCTCGACGCCGGCGCGGAACAGCGCGTTGTCGAGCTGGTCGCGGAGGTTGTGTTCCGGATAGCCCTCCAGCCACAGCTTGCTCGAAAGCAGGTAGTCGTCGCGGCGGAGCCCGGCCGCGCGGACCATGGCGGAGAACAGTACGTCGGTGAAGACCGGTGTGGCGCCGGGGAAACCGTATACGCCGACGTCGAAGAGCGTGATCCCGGAATCGACCGCGGTGCGGATCAGGTCCACCGCCTCGCGGAAGTCCATCCGGTCGTAGGTGTGCCAGGAGCCGAGCGAGAGCACGCCGGTGAGCGGCCCGTCGCGGCCGATCCGGCGCTGGGGGATGACGGACATGCGATCTCCTAGGGCAGACGGGGGTCGATGACGGCCTTCAGTTCGCCGAGCCGCGACATCGACTCGACGCACTTCGAAGCTTCGGACAGGCCGACGGGCGCGCTGAACAGCTCGTCCCATGGCAGCCGATCGGCGAACGTGCGGAAGAAGTCCACCGAGCGGTGGTAGTCGGCGATGTCGCCGTTGAGCGAGCCGACGACCGTGAGTTCCTTGCCCATCACGGTGCCCAGCGCCACGGGGGAGGGGGCGGGACCGGTGGAACCGACGATCGCGACCGTGCCGCGCTGCGCGGCGAACGCCACCGCCTCCTCGCCGATGGTCGGCCCGCCGGCGAAGTCGAAGACGTGGTCGGCACCCCGTCCGCCGGTGAGTTCCTTGACCCGCTCGATGCGGTCTTCCGTGCTGCCGTCGACCGGGATCGTCGCCGTAGCCCCGAAACGTTCGGCCGTCTTCAACCGGTCGGCGGGGCCGCCGATGGTGATCACGTCGCCCGCGCCGGAGATCCGCGCGACGGCGGTGGCGAACACGCCCAGCGCGCCCGCACCCTGGACCACGACCGTCGCGCCGGGTCGGATCCCGCCCGAACGCGACACCGCCCGCAGCACGGTCTTTCCCGCACAGCCGGACATCGAGGCCCAGGTGTCCTTGACATCGTCCGGCAGAAGGAGTTTGGCCGCGCCGGGGGTCACGTAGCAGTACCGGACGAGACCGCCGGTCGCGTACGGGAAGACGTCGGAGCGCTGGAGGAAGCCGTATCCGCGCTTCTCGCAGGCGACCGGTTCACGCAGGATCGTGCAGCCGTAACACTTTCCGCACGTCGACTCGGACCAGCCGATGCGGTCGCCCTCGGCGATCTCGCGGCCGAGGGTGTCGGTGGTGCCCGGTCCGACGGCCACCACCTCGCCGACCATTTCGTGACCCAGCACCATCGGGAGCATGCCGGGGAAGGTCATCTGGCCGGACCAGAGGTGCACGTCGGTGCCGCACAGTGTCGTGCAGGTGATCCGGACCAGCGCGGCGCCCGGTTCCGGCTCCTCGGGCAGCGGTAGTTCCCGCAAGGTGAGCGCGGAGCCGTGTTCGGTGAGCACCGCCGCTTCGGTTCTGTTGACCATCTTTTTAGTCTACAGTCGTAGGAGAAAAAGTCCAGATCCTGGAGGAAACCATGCCGTCGCAACGTATTCGCCCCGCATCGCTGGTGGTCCGCGGCGGTCCGATCCGCACCTTCGACCAGGCGGGCACGGTCGTGCGGGCGATGGCCGTACGAGACGACCGGATCGTCGCACTCGGTGATGTCGCGCTGGACCACATCGGCCCGGAGACCGAGGTGATCGACCTCGCGGGCAGAACCGCTTTGCCCGGTATCAACGATTCGCACCTCCACGCGACCTGGCTCGGCGCCCGGTGGCCGGAGACGCTCATCGGTGGCGCCGGATTCACCGGAGGAGAAGAGAAAACGGTACGGACCGCCGCCGAGCGCCGGGCCGCCATCCTGCGCGCGGGCGATCTGTGCGCGTCACTGGGCATCACGAGCTACACCGAACCGGGTCTCGGCCCGGGTGAGACGGGATGTTTCGGCGCCGAGGTACTGGAGGAGTACGCGGTGCTGGCGGCGAAAGGGCTGCTTCGCGCGAGAGTCACCGCGTTGCGGCTCTTCGGCCTGCTCGACGGCGCCAGTTCGCTGGCGGACTTCGAGCGTGGGCTGGCGTCGCCGTCGCCGGTCGCGGATCCGTTGTGGCTCAGCGTGCCCGGTGTGAAGATCTTCGCCGACGGCATCCCGCCGATGCGCTCCGCGTGGACTCATCATTGCTACGCCGACGGCTCGCACGGTGCGCTGCTCGTCGACGGCGACGACGATCCGGAACGCGCGGGCAACCTCGCCGCGATGATCCGTCTCGCCCATGACGCCGGGATGACGGTCGCCGTGCACGCCACGGGGGACCGCAGCATCGAGGCAGCGCTCGGGTCGCTTCGCCGCGGTGACCACCTGGTGCACGGCGATCTGGTGACAGCGGATCAGCTGGCGCGGATGGCGTCGGCGGGGATCGGCCTGACCACGCAGCCCGCGATCGCGGTCGCCATGCGGGGCATGCTGTCGGCCGCGCTCGGCGTCGAGGTCGGTGCCCGTGCCTGGCCGCTGGGGGACATGCTGAGTTCGGGTGTCCCGCTGACCTTGAGCAGTGACGCGCCGGTGGTCACTCCCGACTGGCGGGTGCACATCGCCGCGGCCGCGCGGATGCTGAAGATGTCCGAAGTGGATGCCGAGCTGATGGAACGATTGCTGCGCTGCTACACGGTCGCGGCCGCCGGGCAGGACGGGGCGGCGGGCTGGAAGGGATCGCTGACCGTGGGCAGGGTCGCCGATTTCTGTGTGCTGGCGGCTGATCCGCTCGAGGTCGCGTTCGAGGACCTGCCGGACGTCGGTGTCGAACTCACCGTGTCCGGCGGCCGCGTCGTGTACTCAGGTGAGCAGTTGCCCGCCGTCGACCTGGAGGCTCACCCCGGTGAGATGGCCGGCGTCGGCGGAGGCGAGGAACAGGACTGACGGCACCACGTCGGCGACGGAAGCGATGGTTCCCAACGGAATCCTCGCTTCCCACGCCGCGCGGGCGGCGGTGTCCGAGGCGAAACCGGCGGTCATCGGGGTGAGCACCGGGCCGGGCGCGACGGCGTTGACACGGATGCCGTGCGGTGCCAGTTCGAGCGCGGCGGAGCGAGTGAGCGCCTCGACGGCGGCCTTGGTGGCCTCGTAGTGACCGAGCCCCGGGGTCGGCTGCCGGGCGCCGATGGAGGTGATGTTGACGATGGCGCCTCGGGTGCCTGCCTCCAGCATATGCGCGCCGACCGCGCGGGTCATCAGGAAGGTGCCGCGGAAGTTCACCCGCATGCACAGATCGAAGATGCCGATGTCCAGCCCCACCAACGGACCGCCGCCCCCGGCGAGACCCGCGTTGTTGACCAGGACCTCCACCGGGCCGAACCGGTCGGTGATCAACGCCAGCGCCGCGTCGACCGAGCCGGGGTCGGAAATGTCGAGTTCGACGTGCTCCGCGCCGAGTTCGCCGGCCAGGTCGTGGGCCGCGCGGGCGTCGACGTCGGCGATGACCACACGGTCACCCGCGGACTGGAAGGCTTCGGCGACTCCGCGGCCGATGCCACTGGCACCGCCGGTCACCACTACGAGTCTCTTGTTCATTCTACGATCGTAGACTAAAACTTGTTTCCGTTGCCAGCGAAAGGAAATCTCGTGCACGAGAAGCGAAACGGGCTGGGCTTCGCCACTTCGGCGCTGGGCCTGGGATCGTGGAACACCTGGGACCGCATGGACTTCGACGACGCGGTGCGCCTGATCCGGCACGCGATCGACACCGGGGTCACGCTGTTCGACGTGGCCCACTACAACATGGGGCCGCATGCCGAACAGTCGCGTACGGATCTCCTCTTCGGCGAGGCCGTCCGAGCGGCCGGGATCAGCCGCGACGAATACCAGTTGTGCGGCAAACTCTGGCTCTGGGACTACCCGAACACCGGTTTCGCCGAGCAGCTCGCGACCTCTTTCGGCCGCGTCGGCGTCGACCGCGCGGAAGCCGTCGTGGTCGGCGACTACTTCGAGCGCCCGGACATCCCACGGATCGTCACCGAGGTCGCCGAACAGATCCGGCTCGGCCGCTTCGACGTCTGGGGCGTGAACAACTGGCAGGCCGCGGACCTCGACCGGGCACTGGACTTCGCTTCGCGCGAAGGACTTCCCGCACCTGCTTTCGCCCAGCTCAAGTACAGCGTCGCGCGGCGGTCCATGGCGGAAGGTCCTTTCTACGGCGCACATTTCGAGGCCGGGCGGTTGACGCTGCAGGCGTCCGACGTGTTCGAGGGTGGCGTGCTGCTCGGCAAGACCCCATCGCGGAAGATCGGCGCCGATCCGGGCGGGATCCGGGATTCGATCCGTGCCGCCGCTTCGCGAGTGGTTGCGGTGGCCGGGGACTTCGGGGTGAGCCCTTCGCAGCTGGCTGTCGCGTTCTGCTTGGCGTACGCGCCGGTGGCGAACGTTTTGTTCGGGGTGAGCCGGATGGCCCAGCTGGAGGACAACCTGGGCGCTGTCGCGTTGGCCGCTTCTCGCGGGGCTGAGGTGCGGGCGGCTCTGGACGATCTCTGGCTGGACCGTTCGGTCGCCGCCGATGGGACCTTCTGACGCCTTTCGGGACCGCAATGAAGGACGCTTTCATAGCAAAATTTGCTATGAAAGCGTCCTTCATTGCGGCTGGGGGAGTGCTGGATCCGCGCCCGCTGCTCCGTCGCCACGCGAGGCCGCCACCCCTGCCTGACGTGCCATGAAAGGTCCTTTCCTTGCAAAATTCGCAAGGAAAGGACCTTTCATGGCATCGGTCGTGCCTCGGGAGCTGTTGCGAGGGGCGAGGGAGGGAGCCGTTGCGAGGGCGTGGGAGAAGGCTGCGTTGCGAAAGCCACTTTCGCAACCTTCAACGTTGCGAAAGTGGCTTTCGCAACGCAGCCGGCGCCGCCTCCCGGATGTCATGAAAGGGTCGTTCAGGACGAAAGATGTCCTGAACGACCCTTTCATGACATGAAGGCGGAACCGGCGCAACCTCAGCCGAGGAACTCCAGTACCGCAGCCTTGAACTCCGGACTCCGCAAAGCTCCACCGTGATCCCCGGGCACCCGCACGAGATCCGCACCCGGCACCAGCTCGACCAACGTCTCGATGCCCTGGCTCACCGGATCCTCCACCCCCGCGACGAACCGCGTCGGCACGGACACAGCACCGGAAACCGGCGCGAAAGGCTCCGCCCGCAGGTCTTCGATGCACCGCGCGAGCGCGGCGGGGTTCCGTCCCGGTGCGGTGATCATGTGCGCGATCATCCCGGTCAGCGGATCCGCCGGTGCCTTGCCGCCGTCGGCGAACGCCAGCGCGGCCGCGACGTCGACGGCGCCGAACGGTTCGAACGGGCTCACGCCGGCGAGCACGAGCCGCCGGACCGGAGCTTGCGCGGGCAGTTCCCAAGCCAGCCGCGCGCCGAGCGAGTATCCGACAACGTCCACTTCGGACAGATCCGAGACCAGCCGGGTCAGTTCCGAAGTGATCGCGGCGGCACCCAGGGAGCCCGAGGGAGCTGGGCTGGAGCCGTGCGCGGGAAGGTCGGGCACGAGCACTTCGCGGCCCGCGGCGGTGAGCGCGGCGGGCCAGCCCGTGGTGATCCAGTCGGTGTGCCCGTCGGAGGCGAATCCGTGCACCAGCAGCACAGGCGGCCCCGAAACAGTCTCGGGGGCGAAGCGGCGCACGGCCAGGGAAGTAGTGGCAGACAACGGAATCCTTTCTCAGTTGCCGGAGGGGCGGCGGGTGCGCAGGCGCTGCATCTCGCTCAGCGTCCGCGCGCGGGCGTCGACGGCGATCCGCAGCGACGAGCCGATGAGGTTCAGAAGGAACACGCACACCATGATCGTCACGCCGGGCACGATCACCAGCCAGGGCGCCTGCACGAGGTACGAGCGGCCCTCGGCGATCATGTTCCCCCAGGTCGGGGTCGGGGGAGCGATACCGAGACCGAGGAAGCTCATCGCCCCGTCCACCAGCATCGCCGCCGCGGACAGGATCACCACCTGCACCAGCGCGAGCGGCAGTACGTTCGGGAACACGTGCACGACGAGGATCTTCCACTTGCTCATCCCCGAAACCCGGGCGGCGCCGATATAGGCACGCCCGGCGATGCCGAGCACCCGGCTGCGGATGACGCGGGCGGTGAACGGCGTGAAGATCACCGTCAGCGCGATGAGTTCGGTCCAGATGCTCGCGCCGAGCGAGATCGCGAGCGCCATCGCGAGGATGATCGCCGGGAACGACATCCAGGCGTCCATCACCCGCATCAGCACCGCGTCGGCGGCGCGGAAGAACCCGCTGATCAGGCCGATCACCAGGCCGGTGAAGGCCGCGCACAGGGTGATCAGCGCGGACAGCCCGAGCGACGCCCGTCCGCCGGAGACCAGCCGGGCGAGTACGTCACGGCCGAACGAGTCCGTGCCGAGGGGATGCGCGGCCGACGGCGGCAGGAGCCGGTTGACCGGGTCGGTCGCGCTGACGCTCGGCAGGAAGAACGGCAGCACGATCACGGCCAGGACGATCACCGCCAGCAACCCGGTCGTGATCACCAGCATCCGGTTGCGCCGGAACACCCTGGCGGCCCGGCCGGGCGGCGGCGTTTCGCGTACCGGCGACGTCTTTTCCACCAGTGCCACGCTCACGAGACACGCACCTTCGGGTCGAGCAGCGCGTACGACAGGTCCACCAGCAGGTTGACCAGCACGAACAGCACCGCGACGAACAGGGTCACACCCTGGATCAGCGGGAAGTCGCGAGTGGACACGGCGCCCATCAGCAGATGGCCCAGCCCCGGCACGACGAAGATGGACTCGATGATCACGATCCCGCCGACCAGCATGGCGAAGTTGCTGCCCAGCTGGGTGATCAGCGGCATCAGGGCGTTCGGCAGGACATGTTTCGTCATGACCTGCCGCTCCGACAGTCCCTTCACCCGCGCGGTGCGCAGATACGCCAACGGCAGTTCGCCGAGCAAGCTTTCCCGCAGGGTGAGCACGAACAACGCGGTCTGCCCGATGACCAGCACGGTCAACGGCAGCACCAGCGCGGGCACCGCCGTCGCGGGATCGGTGAAGAGGTTCTCGTAGCCGCTGGAGGGGAACCAGCGCAGCGTCACCGAGAACACCAGCACGAGCATCAGCGAGATCCAGAAGTCCGGCATCGCCATCCCGAGCGCGGACAACCGGTCCAGCGCCCGCGCCACCGGATTGCGCGGCGACACCGCCTGCCACGAGGTGATCGCGACCGAGAGGAAGAAACTGATCACCGTGGACAGCACGGCGAGGGTCAGCGTCGGCAGGATGTGGTCGGCGACCACACCGAGCACCGGAGCGTGGTAGGTGATCGACGTGCCGAAGTCGCCCTGCAGCACGTTCCCGGCCCAGCTGAAGTACTGCTCCCAGAGTGTCCCGTTCAGTCCCATGCTCTCCCGCAGAGCGTCCACATCGGACGGTCGCGCGGTCGGGCCGAGGATGGCCTGCGCCGGGTCGCCGGGGATCAGCCGGATGACGAAGAACATCATCGTCCCGACGATCACCAGGATGATCACCAGATCGCGCAGCCTGCGCAGCAGCAGACCGGTCATGACGCCAGCCAGGTGTTCCAGAAGACGCGGTAGAAGTCGCCGTAGCCCTTGAGCTTGGGGGAGTAGGCCGCGTACAGCTTCGACTGGCTCAGGGTGATCACCGACAGCTGCTTCCAGGTGAACGCCTGAAGCTTGTCGACCACCGCTTTCGCCTGCTCCGGCGTGGTCGAGGCGTTGAACTCGGCCATGAGCGCGTCAAGCTCGGGAGAGGACGAACCGTTCAGCGTGCCCAGGGTGAGCGCGGGCATCTGCGCGGGCGAGGTCAGCGCCGAGTCGAAGAACAGCGTGGTGATGTCCCAGCCGCCCGGTTCCTTGGTCAGCGTGCCGAGCATGGTGGCGAAGTCGAAGGTGTCGATCTTGGTGTTGATGCCGATCTTCGACAGGCTGTCCTGGATCAGCACCGCCCACTTGCCGAACTCCGGGTACGAGTTCGTGGTGACGATGCGGATCGTGGCGCCGGCGGTGATCCCGACCTCGGCCAGCAGTTGCTTGGCCTTCTCCGGATCGTGCTTCTTGTAGACCTCTTCGCCGGCGGTCGAATAGAACTGCTTGTTGTCCGGTGAGGCGAACGCGCCGGTCTCGATGGTGAGGTCCTTGCTGCCGCCGGTGGCCGCGTTGATCGCGGGCTTGTCCAGCAGCAGGTTCAGCGCCTCGCGGGCACGGGGGTCGGCGAACTTCGAACCGGTGTTGAAGTTCGGGATCACCACGTTGTCGTTGCCGCCGGGCAGGTTGTGCACGACCACGGCCGGGTTGTCGCGCAGCGGCTCGTACTGGTCGTTCGTGGGCATGATGTGGTCCCACTGGCCGGTCTGGAGGCCGTTGATCAGCGCGTCCTGGTCGGAGACCACCTTGTAGGTCACGGTGTCCAGGTACGCGTGCTTGGCGCCCGCCTGCCCGCCCCAGTCCTCTTCGGACCGGGACTTGTAGCCGGAGTACCGCTCCAGCACCAGCTCGCGGCCGATGTCCCAGCTCTTGAGCTTGTACGGCCCGGTCCCGATCGCCTTGTCCTGAGCGAACCCGGTCGGCGCGACGCCGGCGAGGTTCTTCGCCTCGTAGATCTCCGTGCCCGCGCCGGCGAGTTCGTTGATCAGCGGGTAGCGGGGTTGCTTGAGCTTGATGGTCACCGTCGCCGGGTCGGCGGGCGTGATCGCCTCGATGTCCGGTGTGACCAGCTGGCCGGTGCGGTGCACCTGCTGCCATCGCTTGAGGCTCGCGACGACGTCCTCGGACGTCAGAGGGTTGCCGTCGTGGAAGGTGACGCCCTGGCGCAGCTTGAAGGTGTACGTGAGCCTGTCCGGGCTGGTGGTGTAGTCCTCGACCAGCATGGGCCGGGCGGCGAAGCCCTTGTCGACCTCGAACAGCTTCTCGTACATCATGTTGCCGATATGCGCGGTCACCTGGCCGGGGTTGGCGACCATGTCGAGGGACTGGGGATCGGTGGGCACGGCGACGTTCAGGTTGCCGCCGGGCTTCGGCGGCCCGTCTGCGGCCCCACCGCCGGCCTGCCCTCCCATGCACGAGCTGATCAGCAGGACGGTCGCCAGGCCGAGTGCGGCCTTGGTCAGGGTTCGTCTCATGGGTTCCGCACTCCAGTGTGGGGGTGGGCGGGCAGTTCGGGGTTCGCCGCGAGGAGACGGCGGGTGTACTCGTGCCGGGCGTGGAGCCGGATCTCGTCCGGTTCGCCGATCTCGATCAGTTCGCCCTGGTACATCACGCCGACGCGATCGGCGACGGAGAGCACCAGGCTGAGGTTGTGCGTGATGAACAGGAAGCTGAGCGCACGGGTGCGCCGCAGTTCCAGCAGCAGGTTCATCACCTGGCCCTGCACCGAGACGTCGAGCGCCGAGGTGGGCTCGTCGGCGACGATGAGGTCGGGTTCGGCGGCGATCGCGCGGGCGATCGAGACACGCTGGCGCTGCCCGCCGGAGAGTTGCGAGGGGAGTTTCTTCGCGGTGTCGGAGGGGAGGCCGACCTCGTCGATCAGTTCCGTGACACGGCGGTCCAGCTCGGCGCCGCGGAGGCCGATGAGTTCCCGCAACGGTTCGGCGATGATCCGGGCGGCGGTGTGCCGGGGATCGAGCGAGCTCTGCGGGTCCTGGAAGATGAGTTGCGCGCGGCGGCGGAACGCGCGCTCGTCGCCGTCGAGGCCGGACGGGGTGCACCGGTGCTCGCCGAAGGTGATGGTGCCTTCCGTGGGCGTCTCCAGCGCGCTCACCAGCCGGCCGAGCGTGGTCTTGCCCGAACCGGATTCCCCGACCAGGCCGAAGAACTCGCCGGGCGCGATCGCCAAGGAGACGTTGTCGACCGCGTGCACCTCCTGCTCGCGGCTCAGGGAGAACCGGCCGCGTCGTCCGTACACTTTGGACACCGAATCGATGACGAGCGCGGTGCCCTCGCCGGTGTCTCCGGTCTTCGCGCGGCTCAGTGACCTGGTTTCGGTCGCGACCGCCGATTCGCCGTTCATCGCGGCTTCGAGCAGCGCTTCGGAGATGGTGGGGAACCCGTCGCGCCTGCTCACCCCGAGCTGCGGGACGCAGTCGAGCAACGCCTTGGTGTAGGGATGCTTCGGTGCGTGCAGAATGTCCTCCGTGGACCCGAGCTCGACGAGTTCGCCGCGGTACATCACCGCGATCCGGTCGGCGACCTGCGCGGCCACACCCATGTCGTGCGTGATGAAGACGCAGGCGGTGCCGTGGTCGCGGCGGACGCGATCGAACAGGGTGAGGATCTCCGCCTGCGTGGTCACGTCCAAGGCGGTGGTCGGCTCGTCCGCGATCAGGAGGGTCGGGTCGGCCATGAGCGCCAGCGCGATCATCACGCGCTGCTGCATCCCGCCGGACATCTGGTGCGGGTACAGGGAAAGCACCCGGTCGGTGTCGGTGAGCCCGACCTCCTCCAACAAACCGCGTGCTTTCGCCTCGGCCTCACGGTGCAGCGGCGTGCCCTTGCGCGCGGCCTGGCGTGGCAGGGAACCGGGCTTCCGGTAGGCCTCGACCAGCTGTTTGCCGACCCGTTGACTCGGGTTGAGTGAATCCAAGGCCTCCTGGAAGATCATGCCGATCCGCGGGCCGCGGTAGGCGCGCATCTCGTCGGCGGAAAGCCGTGTGACGTCGACGCCGTCGACGGTGATCGCACCGCGGGTGAACACCGGCGCGACGAACTCCAGTAACCGGATGATCGACAAGGCCGTCACCGTTTTACCGCTGCCGGATTCGCCGACCACACAGAGTGTCCGGCCTTGTTCGAGGTCGAACGAGAGTTCGCGGACCAGGTCGCGTTCGGTTTCGTCGGCGATCACGCCGACGGTCAGTTCTCGTAATTCGAGCAGGGTCATGAATCCCCTTTCCCGAGCCCGCCCGAAGCGGGCCGCACTGCCGGGGAACGGGCCTCCGGCGGGGGTAGTTCTACGCATGTTGACACTGGGTGGAGGTGCTGTCAATGGGTATATTCTACGAATGTAGGAAGTTGATATCCGGCAGGTTTTTCCTGGTGGCGGGCGAAAACTTGCACTGGATTCTTTTGTCTACGCCTGTAGACTATCGGCGGAAACGAGCTAAGGAGGGCACCCGTGAGCGGGTCGACCAAGACTGCCGGTCCCGAGCGGATCGTGGACATAGCCGTGGGGTACATGGCGGCAAAGCAACTCTTCGCGGCGAGCCGGATCGGCCTGTTCACCGCACTCGCCGACGGGCCGCTGACGGCCGCGGAACTGGCGGGGAAGACCGGCAAACCGGAGAAGATCACCCGCATCCTCGGTGACGCCATGTCATCACTCGGTCTGCTGTCCCGTGTGGACGGACGGTACGAGCCGGCCGCCGACGCCGCGGAGTACCTCGGCGGCGGAGACCTCGATCTGGCACCGTTCCTGACGTTCCTGGACTCGATCAGCTACCCGCATTGGCTGCAATTCGGTCACACGGCCGACAGTGGCGAGCCCGGGAAGCTGGAGATGGACGACGCGCGCTGGGGCACGTTCATGGCCGGTGTCATGACGTATAACGCCCTGCACGCCAAGATGCTGGCCGGCGCGTTCGATTTCGGCCCCCACCGGAAGCTGCTCGACCTGGGCGGCCTCTCGAGCGCGTTCGCGGTCGAGGCCATGAAGGCCAACGACGAACTGCGCACCACGTTCGTCTTCGACCCGGGCTTCACCGAGTCGGTCACCACCGCGGCGGCCGAGGCGGGCCTGGCGGACCGCGCGACCGTCGTCGGCGCGGAAACCCCCACCGCGCGCCCCGAAGGCGAGTTCGACCTGGTGATGGTCAACCACGTCGTCCACCGGTTCGACGCGAAGCAGAACGCGGAGATCCTGCGCAACGCCCGTGCCGCCGCGGCACCGGGGGCGACTTTGCTGCTGCTCGACTTCTTCCTCGACGACGACGGGGTCCAGCGCCCGATCGACGCCCTGCACGCGGGGGAGTACCTGGTGATCGACGGGACGGTCGTCTACCCGGAGGCCGAGGTCCGGGAGTGGCTGAGCGGGGCGGGCTGGCGGGTCACCGACCGGCTGGCGCTGCCGGGCAGCCCGCGGGTGCTCGTCGCGGAAGCGGTGTGACCGTGACCCTCGATCCCGCCGTCAAGGAACTGCTCGCCCGCAGTCCGCAGCCCGAAGCGCCCGCTGTTCCCCCGACGGCCGCCGAGTTGCGCGCCGCGTTCGCCGCCTCTTGGCGACGTCCCGAGTCGGTCGAAGAGGTCGCCTCGGTCACCGACCATGTGCTGCCTTCTGGCGTGCGCGTGCGGATCTACCTGCCCGAGTCGGCCACTCCGGTGCCCGCGTTCGTCTGGATCCACGGCGGCGGGTGGACGATCGGCTCGATCGACGAGAACGAGGTCGCGTCGCGGGCGGTGTGCAACATGGCCAAGGTCGCCGTCGTCGCGGTGGACTACCGGCTCGCGCCCGAGCATCCGTTCCCGGCGGCTCCGGACGACTGCTACGCCGTCGTCGAATGGCTCGCATCGGGTGGTGCGGGTCCCGCGGTCGCCTCCGGGCGGATCGCGATCGGCGGGGAGAGTGCCGGTGGCAACCTGTCGACGGTGGTCTCGATGATGTCCCGCGACAGGGGTGGCCCGCCCGTGGCCGCGCAGGTGCTGATCTGCCCGGTCTACGGTCACCCGGACGACGGTTTCCGGTCCTATGTGGACTTCGCCGAGGGTTTCGGCATGACCGCCGGGGCGATGCGGTTCTTCTTCGAGCAGTACGTGTCGGATCCGGCTCAGCTGAACGATCCGTATCTGCTGCCGCTGCGGGCCGCCGACTTGACGGGGCTCCCGCCGGCACTGGTGCTCACGGCCGAGTACGACGTCCTGCGGGACGAGGGGGAGGAGTTCGCGCGGCGCCTGACCGACGCCGGGCCGCAGGTCGAGCTGACGCGGTACTCGGGGCAGATCCACGGGTTCTACGGTCTGTACACGGATCTCCCGGCTTCACCGCGCTCGCACCGGCACGTGGCGAGCTTCCTGACCCGGATCTTCGACTCCCGCGATTAGTCACCTACTTGCGGTATCGGCCGGCGCCGGCACGTTGCGAAAGCCACTTTTGCAACGCTCAAGGTTGCGAAAGTGGCTTTCGCAACGTCCTCGTAGTGGTGGCGCGAGTTCCGCCTCCAGTCACGCGAGTTCGGTGTCTGATCACGCGAGTTCCGCCTCATCACGCGAGTCCGGTTGTGCAGGCGGAAGTCCGTGAAGGCCTCCTTCACTACCCTGAAGGTAGGGAAGGAGGCCTTCACGGCGTCCGATGCGGGAAAGGGCCCGTCAGGGGCGGGTGAGACGCTCGAGGAACGACTCTAGGTGCTGTCGCTGCAAAGCGATCGTCGAGAACTCCCCGGCGACCAGGCTCATCACGTTCGCCCCGGCGTTGATCAGCACGACCTCGTCGACCAGCTGTTCGTCGGGGATCTCGGTGACGATGTCGCCGTCCTCCCGGCCCTCGGTGAGATACCGGTGCAGCAGGCCCCGCCACGAGCGGATGTGTTCGAGGTACTTGTCCTGCAGTTTCGGGTTGGTGAGCGAAAGCTGCCAGAAGGTGAGCAGGACGCGCCCCGCGGCGATGCGGTCCTCGTCGATGGGCATCGACGAGACGCACAGCTCGCGGAGCGCGGTCAGCCCGCGCAACTCGTCCAGCTCCACGTACTCGCGCATCATGCCGAGCGCGCGTTCGTAGGTGGCCTGGATGATGTCTTCCTTGCTCGGGAAGTACAGCTTGAGCGCGCCGTTGGCGAAGCCTGCGGCCGCCGCGATCTCGCGCATGGTGGCGGCCTCGATCCCGCCCTGGGTGATCAAATCCCAGGTGACGTCGACGATGTGACTACGCCGCTCGTCGTGGTCGATGATCTTCGGCATCGGCAGACCTCCCGCACTGGTTCTTCTACCAGTGTAGGAGATCAGGCCCGGTGATACACGCGGTGCCCGGCGAACCACGTTTGTGTCACCTTTGTCTTGACGAGCGCGGCCGGATCGGTTCGGAACGGATCGCGGTCGAGGACGACGAAATCCGCCGACTTCCCGGGCACCAATGAGCCGGTGACGTCGCCCAGCCCCATCGCGCGGGCGGCCGCGAGAGTGAAGACCTCGACCGCTTCGGCCAGGGTGATCGCCTGCTCCGGCCACAACGCTCCGGGGAACGTGCCGGTCGGATCCCGACGGGTGACGAGGCCGTGGATGCCCTCCCAGGCGTTCGGCGATTCGCTGACCGGCCAGTCCGAACCGCCCGCGACCAGCGCGCCCTCGTCCAGCAGCGACCGGTTCGGCTGCATCCGCCCGGCGCGATCGCCGGGCAGCACCTCGGCGATGGCGGCCGGGATGACGCCGGGCACCCACAGGAACGGCGAGATGTCCGCGGCGACGCCCAGCGCGGCGAAGCGGGGGAGGTCGTCGGGGTGGACGAACTGGCCGTGCGCGACCTGGAACCGGGCTTCGGTGAAGCCCTCGGCACGCACCTTCTCGACGGCGTCCAGCGTCGCCCGCACCGACGCGTCCCCGGTGCAGTGCACCTTGGCCGACAGGCCCGCCGCGGCCGCGGTGCGCAGCCAGCCCACGAGTTCGTCACCCGGCATGGTGGTGGCGCCGTGGTGACAGGCCCCGTGCGCGGCGTCCGGCAGGTACGGCTCCAGGAACGCCGCGGTCCGGGTCGGCGGGACACCGTCGAGGAAGATCTTCACGAAGTCCGGCCGGTGGTGCTCGCTCCGGTACTGCCCGGCGACCTCCAGCAGCGGTGCCCCGATCGGGTCGAAACCGAAGATCGGGTCATTGATCAGCAGCGACGAAACGACCCACGCGCGTAGTTCGCCCGCGTCGTCGAGCGATTTCAGCGCGCGCAGGATGTCCGACGAGACACCGGCGTCCTGGAACGCGGTCACGCCGTACGAGTGCAGGGTGCCGATGCCGTGCCGTGACGCCGCGGCGTGCTGATCCGCGGTGAGCGTCCGGGTCTCGCTGAGCGCCCGCTCGACGGCGACGCCCGCCGCCTCGAGCAGAATGCCGACGGGCTCACCGGTCGAAGGATCGCGGACGATCTCCCCGCCCGCCGGGTCGGGCGTCGACGAGGTGACGCCCGCCAGTTCCAGCGCCCGGCTGCTCACCCAGCGGTTGTGCCTGCTGTCGTCGGAAAGCATGACGGGCCGTCCGCCGGCGGCCTCGTCGAGCGCGTGCCGGGCCGAAGACCGCGAAAGGGCGCTGACCAAAGTGGACGCCCAGGCGCCGCCGACCACCCACTCGTCCGGCCCGAGCCCGGCGGCCCGCGAGCGGACGGACGCGAGGATGTCGTCCAGTCCGGCGTCGAGGCCGAAGTTCAGTTCGAACAGGGCCGCGCGGCCGGCGAGGGCGTGGTGGTTGTGCACGTCGACCAGGCCGGGCATCACGAAAGCGCCTTCGAGGTCGACGACCTCGGTGTTCGGCCCGCGTTCGATGTCCTCCAAGGACAGCACCTTGCCGTCCTTGATCGCCAGCGAGGATGCCCAGGGTCTGCCACCGTCCACTGTGTACACGGTGGCGTTGGTGAGGACGATGTCGGCGGTCAAGGCTCAGCTCCCGGCGGGGTCGTACGCCTCGGGGTGCACGGTGGTGCTCAACAGCTTGCCGTGCGCGCCGAAGGTGAAATGGGTTGGCGTGCTGCCGGTGGCGTCCAGTCCGAAAAGGACACCGTGCGAGCGCAGCCGTTTCGCGTCACGGTGGTCGGCGACGGTCACCGACGCGCACGGGATCACCTTCTCCCGCCACGCGAAGACGTAGATACCCGGCCGCAGCTCGTAGACCGAGTTCTCGTCGGTGTCCGCGAGCCCCCGCTCCGGACCGGCCAGGCACTGCCACGTGTACCAGTGCGGGCTGAGGTACACGTGCTCGTAGGCGTGCTCGGTGCTGTACACCCACAGCACCCGGCGCCCGACCAGCGACGTGGTCGGGGCGAGCGATTCCCCGGTCGGCTCGATGCCGCCGATCGTGGCGGCCACGAAGGCCTGCGTGACACGGGGTGAGGTGTCGCCGATCTTGCTCAGCACGAGGAGGGCGCGGCCGCGGCGCAGGTCCAGCAGCAGCGTGAACGCCTCGTCCTGCCGTGCCTGCGGGTGGAACTGGACGTAGTAGAGGTTGTCGTCGACCAGGAACGTCTCGCAGCGGTCGGTCCCCGTGCCGCGGTAGGACCATTCGATCCGGGTGCCGGAGAAGGCCGCGGTGAACGTGGTGCCGTCTTCGCAGGCGAGTTCGAAGGTGCGGCCGTGCAGGTCGCCGACGGTGGGTGCCTTGTTCGCGTCGAAACCGGGGGCCAGACCGTCCAGCGGCAGCCAGGTGGACGTATCGGACAGGGTCAGTTCGGGCATTGGTGCGGTCCTAGTGCTCGTGGGCGGAACAGTGATCGTCGGAGGCGCCGGAAGGCAGGTCCAGGGCCGGGTTGCGGTCCAGGAAGCCGTAGGGACGCAACGAGAAACCGGAGTAGTCGACCGGCATGACCGGCCAGTCCTCCGGACGCGGGATGTGGGTCGGACCGAACACGTGCCACAGCACGAGATCGGTGTCGACGAGATCGCGGTCGGCGGCGGTCCAGGCGGGGAGACCCGCTCCGCCCGGATGCGCGTTCGGGCGGTCGCCTGCCGGGAAGCGTTCGTCCGCGCGGTACGGCGTCGCCCACAGGTGACGGGTGGCGAACGTCGCCCGCTGATGGACGGTCGATTCAGGCTGTGCCATCAGGGTCGCGGACGGCCTCGGCACGAGCTGGTACGCCGTCGGCGAGCCGAGCCGGTTGGTCCGTTCCGCGCTGCGGATCTCCCAGACGCGTGCCTTGGCCGGATCCGCGTGCCGCTGTGCTTCCCGTTCGGTTCGCAGCGGGGTCTCCTTCCAGGTGAACGCGTTCCCGTACGGGTTCTGATCGCCCATCGGCACCCGTTCGACGTCGACCTCGACGAGCGAGTTGCGTTCGCCGTCGATCGCCACGTCCAGCCGCGCGCAGAACAGGTGCTGGTGCACCGGCGCGAACAGGCCGGGCGCGATCTCGTTGGCGTGTGGATGTTCCGTGCCTGGGTGCGCGGCGCCGGCGAAAACGATGCCGGTGGCCTTCGCCTCCAGTTCCACGGTGCCGTCGAGGTAGAGGTACCAGAAGAAACCGTAGTCGTAGTTGCCGATGGTGGAGATCGACGAGATCACCAGCCGCCGCGACCGCCGCACCTCGGCGCGGCCGGCGAGATCCGTGTGCTTCCAGAGAATCCCGTAGTCCTCCTCGTGCATGCAGATCGCACGCGGGATCTCCACCGGGTGGCCGTGATCGTCGGCGACGAACGCGGGGAAGTAGTGGATGACGCCGAGGCAGTCGCAGCCCAGCCGCAGGTCGTTGCCGTTCTTGCCGAGCAGGTACTCGCCCGCGTCGAAGTAGCTGATCCAGAACCGGCCGGGCGCGGTGTCGCCGTAGGGCACCACCATCTCCGGCACCGAGGCCCGGTGGAGCACCGAGCGATCCTGGAACGAGATCCGGTGCAGGGTCAGACCCTCGCGGGCGTTGAAGCCGACCCGGAGCTTCCAGCCCTCCCAGGTGACCTCGTTGCCGTCGACGGTGAAGCTCGGACCCTCCGGCTGGGTGATCTCGATCGGCTTGAGGGTGGTGCGTGCCGGGACACCGTCATAGCGGCCGTGCTCCGGCGGGACGGGCACGTCACCTTCGTCCTCCACCCGGATGACGCGCTGCCCGGTCAAGTCGATGTGCACGATCAGGCCTTCGACCGGATGTGCCCAGGGGCTGTCGGATTCGTCGTCGCGCAGGAACGTCAGCGAGCGGATGACCCGGCCGGTCTCGTCGGGCCTGCCGAAGAACCCGGGCGCCAGGGGAGCGCAGAAGGCGTGCCCGATCCGGTCACCGAGACCGCGCCGCTCCATCGCGGCCTGCCATTCCGGCGACGCCTTGGTGATCGACGCGGCGAGGTCGTACTCCTCGAAAAGGTACGCGGGCTGGCCTTCGCCGCAGTCCTCAGTGGAGACCACTTCGCGCTTCGCCAGCGAAACGACCACATCACGCGCCTGGCCGGTCGCGGTGTCCAGCAGCGTGTACTGGACGCGGCGATCAGGGGCGGCGTCGCCCTTCTCCGGCTCCACGGGCAGCACGGCCGGGAACCGCGTGGTCTCGGTGAGCAGGCCCTCCCCGGCCAGGATCGCGCGGCCTGCGGTGAGTTCGTCGGCGGTCAGCGGGTCGAGCGGATGCGGCCTGGTCATGCTTCGCAGTCTTGCCGGTCCGCCCCCGGCTGAAAAGGCCGCCGTGCGGCCGCGGACAAGAAGGGTGCACTGACGGCCAACCTCCGTGAAAGGCCCGGACCGGAGGATGGCGCCATGCGACTGGATCTCGCGGGCAAGGCCGTGCTGGTGACCGGCGCGGCGTCCGGTATCGGCCTTGCCTGCGTCGACGCCTTCCTCGCCGAGGGGGCCAGGGTCGGCGCCGTCGACCGGGCACCCGTGCCGACACTCGCCGACGGTCTCCTGGCGGTCCGGGCCGACGTGACCGACGAGCCGTCGGTGGCCGCCGCTGTCGGCGCCGTGGCCGACCGGTTCGGCGGACTCGACGTCGTGGTCGGCTGCGCCGGGATCTCCGGACCGGTGGGGACACCGGTCACCGAAACCTCGGCGGCGGACTTCGCCGCGCTCATGGCGGTCAACGTCACCGGCCAGTTCCTGCTGGTCAAACACGCCGCGCCGTGGCTCACCGCGTCGGGTGGCTCGGTGGTCCTGCTGGCCAGCGACTCGGCGTTCACCAGCGCGCCCGGCATGGTGCCGTACTGCGCTTCGAAGGGGGCCGTGGTCGCGATGACCAGGGCTCTCGCGGTCGATCTTCCCGGCGTCCGGGTGAACTGCGTCTGTCCCTCGGTGGTCGACACCCCGATGGCGCGCGGCGATCTCGGCGATGTCCTCGACGATCCCGCGTTCCCGGTGCAGGCTCCGGAAGAAGTCGCCTGGCAAGTGCTTCATCTCGCGTCCGCGCGCTCGCGGGCGGTCAACGGCCAGGCCGTGCTCGCCGACTTCGGCGTCTCGGCCCGTTCCGGTTTCCCCGCTTAGAAAGGACTCCGCAAGTGAAGAAGGTTGTCGCGATCACGGGTGGCGGTACCGGTATCGGTGCCGCGGTGGCCCGCCGGTATGCCGACGAGGGTGCCCAGGTGGTGGTGCTCGGACGGCGGCGCGAGCCGCTGGAGAAGGTGGCCGCCGAAACCGGCGCGCGTGTCATCGCGTGTGACGCCAGCGATCGCGAAGCCGCCGAGAACGCCGCGGCGGAGATCGTCGGCGAGTTCGGCAGGCTGGACGTCGTGGTGGCCAACGCCGGCGGGCACGGCCTGTCTTCGGTGACCGACACCGGCGACGAGGAATGGGAACTGGCCCTGCGCTCGAACCTCTCCAGCGCGTTCGTGTTCTGCCGGGCCACGCTGCCGTCGCTGGTCGAAACCGGTGGCCAGGTGGTCATCGTGTCGTCGCTGGCCGGGCTGTTCGCCGGGCCGAACGTCGCCGGCTACACCGTCGCCAAGCACGCGCTGATCGGCCTGACGCGCTCGATCGCCCGCGACTACGGGCCGAAGGGCGTCCGCGCGAACGCGGTCTGTCCCGGCTGGGTGCGGACCCCGATGGCGGACGGCGAAATGGACCAGTTCGCCGAGGCCGCGGGCTTCGACGGCGGTCACGCCGAGGGCTACCGGCGGGGTCCCGCTGCGCCGCCCCGCCGAACCCGAGGAGATCGCGTCGATCGTGCGGTTCCTGGGGTCTTCGGAGTCTTCGTACATCACCGGTGCGGTGATCGTGGCCGACGGCGGCGCGCACGCCGTCGATCTGCCGACTTTGGCCTTCGAACGGGCGGGAATGGGTTCTTGAGGTGGTCGTGAGCGGCGATTCGGGTTCTAACCCGAATCGCCACTCACGACCCCGGCACCGGCCACGCCACCTTTGCCCTACCCCTCAGTAGTAGTTGCGCGTGAAGGCCCCCTTCCCTCGGCTCAGCCGAGGGAAGGGGGCCTTCACGCGCTTCAGGATTCGCCGAGGTAGGCCGAGTGCAGGGTGCCGGGGGAGTCCAGCAGGCCCTGCGCGGAACCCGCATAGGTGACACGCCCCGAAGACACCACCAGCGCGTCGCTCGCCACCCCGAGGGCCAGATGCGTGAACTGCTCGACGAGCAGGATCGCCGCGCCTTCCTCGGCGAAGCGGGTCACCATCGGCAGCAGCCGCGTGAACACCACCGGCGCGAGTCCCAGTGACATCTCGTCGATCAGCAGGAACGACGGCCGCGCGGCGAAGGCGCGGGCCAGCACCACCATCTGCTGTTCGCCTCCGCTGAGCAGCGCCGCCGGTGAGTCGCGGCGTTTCTCCAGCTCGGGGAACAGTTCGAACAGTTCGTCGGCCCGCGCGCGGGTGCGCGCGGTCAGCATCAGGTTCTCCAGCACGGTCAGGCCGCCGAACACCGCGCGGCCCTGTTCGATATGCGCCAGACCCCGCCGCGCGCGGGAGACGCGCGACTGCTTGGTGATCTCGTCCGGTCCGATGTGGACGGTTCCGGCCGAGGCGGGCACCACACCCGAGACGGCCTCCAGCAGGCTGGTCTTCCCGGCGCCGTTGGGGCCGACGAGCGCGGTGATCCGGCCCGGCTCCAGGGTCAGGTCGACGCCGGAGATCACCGGCCCGGCGCCGCGCGTGACGGTCAGCCCCGCTATCCGCAAAGCGTTCACAACAGCTCCGTTTCGCCCATGTACGCCTTGAGCACGGCCGGATCCGCGAGCACCTCGGCCTGCGGGCCGGAGGCCAGGACACGGCCGAAGTCGAGGACGGTGATCGTGTCGCAGACCGAACGCACCAGGTCGAGGTCGTGCTCGATGAGCAGCACCGACACCCCGAACCGGGCGGGAACCTGCCGCAGCCGTTCCCCGAACGCGACGTGTTCCTCGTGCGGAAGTCCCGCGGCCGGCTCGTCGAGGAGCAGGACACGCGGCCGCGCCAGCAGATGCCCGACGACCTCGACCAGCCTGCGCGCGCCGACGTCCACTTGCGACAGTGGAGTGCGGGCGGAGGGGCAGCCGAAGAAGTCCAGCGCCTCGCCGATCTCATCGGCGGTGAGCCGCCGCCTGGCCAGGAATTTGAGGTACGCCCCGACCGTCAGGCCCGGCGGGACGCGGTCCTGCTGGAACGTCCGGCGCAATCCGGCGCGGGCCCGGTTCGACGGCGACCCCGTCAGCGGGTTGCCGCCGAGTTCGACCCGGCCTTCGGCGTTCGGCAGGAAGCCGCTGATCGCGTCGACCAGCGTCGACTTGCCCGCGCCGTTCGGCCCGATCACGCCGAGCACCCCGTGTTCCGGCACCGATATGTCCACTGAGGACAGTGCTGCGACGTGCCCGAAGTTCACGCTCAGACCGCGCACGGTGAGCACCGGCGGGCCGGGCGCCTTGGCTTCGATGTCCGCGGTCCCGGCGGCGAGGTCGAGTTTCGCCGGTTCCTTCTTGGATCGCCGGTACCAGACGTTCCGCACCGTGGTGCCGAGGTTCCCGCCGCCGGCCAGCGCCTGGACCCCGAGCACGCCGAACACCACGAAACCCCAGTCCTGGGGGATCCCCCAGCGTTTCAGCAGTTCGGGAACGCCGACCCACAGCACCGCGCCGAACACGGCCATGTCGATCAGATGCGCGCCCGACATGATCGCCAGCACGTACAGCGCCAGCGACTGGATCGCGGTGAAACTGGCCGGGAAGGCGAGCCCGACCTGTCCGGTGAGCAGACCGCCGCTGATCCCGCCGAGGGTGGCGCTCACCGCGAACGCGGTCAGTTTCGAGGTCCGCACGCTCGTCCCGGCGGCGGCCGTGCCGCGTTCGGAGAAGGCCACCGCTTGCCAGGCGCTGCCCCAGCGCCCGCGGCGCAGGAAGTAGACGGCCAGGCAGCACAGCACCAGCACCACGATGGCGAGCTGGAAGTAGGACCGGTCGTCGGAGAACGCGTCGGGCCGTTCGACCGAGATCCCGCCAGCGACGCCGGGGAACTGGAGCTGCACCAGCGCGAGATCGGCTGCGGCGGCGAGCCCCAGCGTGACGACGGCGAGGTTGATCCCGCGCAGCCGCAACGCCGGGAGCCCGACGAGCACCCCGACCAGCCCGGCGGCGAGACCGCCGAGCAGCAGCCAGGTGAGGAAACCGCCAGGGGCCTCCGCCTCGTTCAGCGCGGACACCGTCCACGCACCGACCGCACCGAAGGTCAGCTGGCACAGGGAGATCATCCCCGCGCTCCCGGTGACCACGCCCAGTCCGAGCAGCGAGATCCCGGCGACGACGGCGCTCATGCCGAGGTACACGAAATACCCGTCGAGCCCGACACTCAGGCCATAGCCCGCCGCGATCGCCACCAACGCGACGACGAACGGCATCCCTCGTTCAGCGAGCCGCATCCCACACCTCCTTGCGCTGCGACCAGAGCAGCAGCGCGACGATCACTGCGAACGGCAGGAAGTACCGCACCACCGAAAGGCCGTCGACCTGCGCGGCGGCACCCTGGATCAGGCCGAGCCCCAGCCCGCCCGCGACGGCGAAGTCGAGGCGGCGGAATCCGCCGAGTAAGGCCGCCGCGGCCGCGGGGACCACCAGCATCGCGAGCGAAGTCGCGTCGTTGGACTGCGACGGCGCCACGATCGAGATGACCAGCGTGCTGACCACCCCGGTGACCGCCCAGACCGCGACGCTGAGCCGTTTCGCCGGGATGCCCAGCAGTTCCGCCGTCGTCGGACGTTCCGAAAGCGCCCTGAGCTGGACTCCCGCCGAGGTCCGGCTCAGCACGATCCGGCTGGCCACCGCCACCAGCACCGCCAGCGCGACGGTGACCACGGTGACCTGGCTGATCACCACGCCGCCCACGGTGACCGCCGGTCCGTCGAGAATCGGGTGGAACGGCTGCGGTTTGTTGCCGAACAGGATGAACGACAACGAGATCAGCAGGAGCAGCACCGCCACGGTGACCGCCGAGCGGGTGCCGGTGTCCGCCTCGGCGAGCCAGGTGGACACGATCCAGCCGAGCAGCGCGCTGAGCAGCCCGCCGAGCAGGATCCCCGCCACCGTGGCGAGCCATGTCGGCAGTCCCGCGTGGACGGACAGGAACACCGCCACGTAACAGCCGAACATCCCGGTGGCGGACTGGGCGAAGTTCACCACCCGCACCAGGCGCGACATCAGCGTCAGGCAGACCGCCAACACCGCGTACAGTCCGCCGGCGGCCAAGCCTGCCAGCGCTCCCTGCAGCATGAATCCTCCTGAGGGGGGAAGGGGAGGGGAGGGCAAGTGGCCGTCCGGTCCGGGGGGGCGTGAGTGGCGATTCGGGTTAGAACCCGAATCGCCACTCACGACCCACGCGACCCACCACTTGCCGTTCCGGTTACTTCTTGGGGATCCGCAGCCAGTCGTCGGCGACGAGCTCCCATTTGTTGGTGCCGGAGGCGAGCTTGATCGGCCAGCCCGCGGTGTTGTCGTGGTGGGTCTGGCCGGGGCCGAAGACGTACGGCGTGCCGACCATGGGATCGGTGATCGGCTTCATCTCGCGCAGCGCCTTGGTCACCGACTCACGCGTGATGTCCCCGCTGATCCCCTTGACGACGTCGAGGAAGTACTTCGCCGCCAGGTAGCCGCCCTGGCTGAACGAGGTCAGCGGGATGTTGTTCTTGGCCATCAGCTCGCGCCAGTCCTTGTTCTGCGGGCTGGTCGCGTCGGTGAACGGGTAGAACTCGGCGGGCACGTACACGCCGGCACCGGCGTTGGTGATGGCCTTGGCGTAGTTCTCGCTGTAGACGCTGGTCAGCAGCAGCCACGTGACGTCGTTCCAGCCCTGCGCGGCGGCGGCCTTGAGCTGTCCGATGGAATCCGGTTCGACCGGGTTCACCGTGATCGCCTTGCAGCCGGCGTTGCGGGCCTTGACGATGTAGGAGGTGTAGTCGGAACCGCCGTAGGGCACCGTGGCGTCGAGGTACTTGAGCTTCTTGCCGGTGATGGCCGACCACTCGTCGATGGCCGCCTGGTACGACGGCAGTGTGTTGCCCGCGATCTCCAGCAGCGCGCAGATGTCGTTCAGCTTCAGCGTTTCCGAGCCGTAGAGCAGGGTCAGCGTCATGTCGTGGTAAGGGCCGACGTTGACCGGAGCGATGTTGGGACTGGTGAAGCACGCCGGGTCCACGCCGATGCCCTGCATGGACAGGATCTTCTGCTGCTCGTAGTACTTGTTGTTGATCTCGCACTCGATGAGGCTGGACGAGCCGACGAGCGCGACCGCTTCGTCGCGGCCGACGACTTCACGGGCCGCGGCGGCCGCGGCCGCCGGGTCGCCCTTGTCGTCGAGGGCCTTGTACTCGATCTGTCTGCCGTTCACGCCGCCGCTCGCGTTGGCCGCGTCGAAGACCGCCTTCGCGGCTTGGGATGCCTCGGGGAAGGTGGCCGCGCCGCTCAGCGCGTTGACCGAACCGACCACGATCGGGCCGCTCGAACCGCTTTCGGCCCCGGCGCAGGCGGCTGTGGCCAGCAGGACGCCGGCGGCGAGGGCGACCAGTCGCCGTGCGGGTTTCACCGGTTCCCCATGGCGTTCACGACGGGCACCGAGTCGACGATCTGCTCGAACGAGACCACCTTGCCGCCGTCGAACCGCCACACGTGCGCGACCCGGGCGGTGAACGAGCGACCGGTCTCGCGGTGCTTGCCCTGGTAGGTTCCGAGTCCGATCACCGTGTCATCGGCGTCGAGCAGGTCGCCGAGGGTGAAGGTGTAGCCGTCCCAGTCCTTCGCGATCGCGCCGAAGACGTTGTCCCGTACTTCCTCCGGGCCGGTGTAGGTGCCGGCGTAAGGGAAACCGGCCGCCTCCGTCCAGGTGGTGCCGGGACCGAGCGGGGCCAGCATGCCCGCCAGATCGCCCCGGTCGCTCGCGGCGTAATGCGCGGCGATGATGTCTGAATTGGACACTGAGAACTCCTGATGTCTTTGGTGAACGGTGGTCAGACCGGTTGCGCGTCGGGATAGGCGACGGCGCCGAGTGGGTAGATGTGCCCGCCCGCGCGAGAGTGTTCCGACCGGCCATCGCCGGTAAGGCCGAGGAAGACGCCGGTGGTCTTCAGCCCGTAGCCGAGGTCGTGCAGCCACACACTGGCCACGGCGATGCGGAATTCGCGGAAGCAGAACAGGTAGAGCCCGTCCTGGAACTTCCACACCGTCGAGAGGTCCATGTCCCCGTGGCCGCGCTGCACACCTTCGAGGCATTGCCAGGCATAACGTTGCGAAGACACGTACACGTGCTCGTAAAGGTGTTCCGGGCTGTAGCGGTAGATGTTGCGCTTGCCGATCAGGTCGCGCGACGGCCCCGGTACCTCACCGGTCGGCGCGCCCGCGTCGGTCGTGCCGGACCAGAACGTCTGGGAGACACGGGGAACGCCTTCGACGTCCTCGGCGCCGATGACCGAGCGCACGGCGAGCGCGCGATGCGTCGTCGTGGAAAGGACGACGGTGAGCGCTTCACCTTCCACGCTGGTGTGTGGGAGATTGACGAAGAAAACGTCTTCCCGGACGGCGACCGCGTCGTACGGATCCTTGATGCCGTTGCAGGAGACGGTTTCGGCGTCCTCGAACCGCAGCGCGAGCGTCGTTCCGTCGTCGAGGGTGACGGTGAGCTCGCGTCCCGACAGGTCCGCGTTCGGCAGGCGGTAGGTGGCTATTCCGGCGGCGAACTCGTCATAGGTGCGCCACTGTTCCTCTGATGCTTCGGGCATGCGGTCATCGTCGAGGTGACCGCACCGGAAGGGCCAGCTGTCACGCGCTGGGTGGCAACAACCGATCGCTCACGGTCAAGCCACGGCGAAGTTCGCTCGGCGAGCAGCCGAATTCCGTCTTGAACACCCGGCTGAAATGCGGCGCGTCGACGAAACCCCACTTCGCCGCGATGGCCGCGACGGGTCGCGAAGTGTGCACGGGATCCAGCAATTCGCGGCGGCAGTGTTCGAGGCGACGGGTGCGGATCCAGCTTGAGACGGTCGTCCCCTGTTCGTGGAAGAGGCCGTGCAGATGCCGGGTGGAGATGTAGTGCTCGGCGGCGATCTGGGCCGGGCCGAGGTCGGTGGAGGAGAGGTTCGTGTCGATGTAGGCGAGGACGCGGCGCATCAGTTCGTGGTGTGGCCCGGCGGTCGAGCGGGCGAGGTCGAGTTCGCTGGCGAACAGCGTGGCGAGCAGATCGACCGCCGTATGCGCGAGCCGGACACCCGCCGGTCCGCCGAGCTGGTCGAGGTTGCTGCCGAGTTGCGCGAGGAAGGGCACGACGACGTTGCCCATGCCTCGTTTGCCCGACATCGGCACCGCGGTCAGCTGGCCGACCAGATCGCGGGGGAGATCGATGAGCCGCTGCGGGAACATCACCACGAGCGTGCGGAAATCCTCTTCGAACGCCAGGGTGTACGGCCGGTGCGTGTCGTACAACGCCACGTCACCGGGGCGCAGCATCGCCTCGCGGTTGTCCTGCACAAGCAGCCCGGTCCCGGACAGGATCAGGCTCAGCTTGTAGTAATGCCTGTCGGCCCTGGCGATGAGCTCCGGCGTCCGCTCGACCACGTGTGCCGACGCGGTCACCTCGGTGAGCTGGACGTCGTCGGCGCCGCACGAGCGGATGCGGCCGCGGAAATGGTCGCGGTGCTCGCTCGTCACGTGCAGCGGCACGAAGGATTGCGACACCACCGTGCGGAAATCGGTGAAATCTCGCGCGACCGTGGTGGTCGTCGGGTCGGCGGTGGCGGTGGTCACGAGGTCACCTCGCAGCATCGGGGGGTGAATTTCATATACGATAAGCGATACGATGCTGCCGGGCAATGACCCCGCGAGGTCAGTCGGCGAGGCGGAACAGGAGGGTCCTCGGGTCGACGTCGACGGGTACCACCGTGCCCGTTTCGTAGCGGCCGACGTCCTCGGTGAGCACTCGCGCACTGAACGGAGTCACACCGGGACCGGTGACCACGAGGTCGACGTCATCGGCGGGAGTGCTCACCTCGTCGACCCAGATCCGCTTGCTGGAAACGACTTCGGCGTTCGCGCGGACACCTTTCCGGTCGAGCCCGCGGTGGACCTCACGGGCTTTGGCGTTCTGCCAGAGGTGCGAAGTGACGGTGCCCAGCCCGCCGATCGTGAACACCAGGCCCATGGCGACGACCACCAGGCGGTCGTCGTCCTCGGGTTCGAAGTGAGTGCTGATCCAGAGCAGCCCCGGGCCGATCAGCACCAGCACGGTCATGAGGAACCCCAGCAGGCACCCGATAACGGTGAGGACAGGCAGTTCCGGCGCTTCCTTGCCTCGGCGGTCCGTCTTCACCGGCGTGAGGTTACTGGCCGGTTTCCGGCTCCGGTTCGGTAAAAATGCCCGCTTGCCCGCGGTTGTGCCGGTCGAGCGCGTCGAATGACCGCTTGCGCTCGAACCGGTACGGCGCCATGTCGTAGTCGTACTCAGGCCGGGACGGATCATGCGGCAGGTTCGGCGGGTGAGGCGGCCCTCCCTCTCTTGAGTGGTATGAGGGGGTAAGGCCTGGTTTCCTGCCTTGAGGGTCGATGCCAGGTGCTCAGGGCCGGTCGAGTGGTTCGCGTCCCCTGTGGACGGTTGGCGAGCCTCCGGACCTTCGGCAGCCCGCGCCACATTTGCCTTACCCCTCAATAGAACCGTCTTTACCGCTCACGAGCCCGTCACGCGAGCGCGGCGGGGAGCGTTTCGAATCCGCGCAGGATCCGGGTCTGCCGCCGCCGTGCCCCACCGAGAAGCCGCAGATCGGGGAAGCGCTCGAAGATCGACCGCAGCCCGATTTCCCCTTCCATCCTCGCCAGCGAAGCGCCGAGACAGTAATGCCGCCCGGCGCCGAACGACACGTGGTCGCGCGCGTTCGCCCGCTCGACGTCGAAGGTCGCCGGGTCGTCGAAGATCTCCGGGTCCCGGTTGGCGCCCGCGAGCACGGTGCTGACGATCGCCCCGCGGGCGACGCGTGTCCCGCCGATCTCGGTGTCGCGCGCGCAGAGCCTGCCGGTGAGCAGGACGGGCGGGTCGTAGCGCAGGATCTCGTCGACGGCGTTGCTCCACAGGTCCGGATCCGCCCGCAGCTTCGCGAGTTCGCCCGGATTCCTGGTGAGCAGGGCGATGCCGTTGCCGAGGAGGTTGACGGTCGTTTCGAAGCCGGCCGCCAGCACCAGTCCCGCGGTGGCCTTGAGTTCCCGCTCGGTCAGGCCCACCCCGTCCTCGCGGGCGGCGATGAGCTTGCTGAGCAGGTTGTCGCCGGGATTCGCCCGCAGCTTCTCCAGATGCAGGGTGAGCCACGAGTCGAACTCGGCCAAGGTCGCTTCCACTGTCCGGAAGGTTCGCCACGGGAGGCCGAGGTCGAGACTCGGGGCCGCGGCACCGCCCAGCGCCAGCACCTTGTCCCGTTCTTCGAGCGGGACGCCGAGGATCTGGCTGATCACGGTGACCGGCAGGAGTCCGCAGTACTGCTCGATGAGATCGACGGGGTCGGCCGGGTCGAGACCGTCGAGCAGTTCGTCGGTGATCGCCTGCGTGCGATGCCGTAGCTGCTCGACGGCGCGGGCGGTGAAGACGCGGGTGACCAGTTTCCGGTAGCGCGTGTGGTCGGGCGGTTCGCTCGCGAGCAGCGACGGCGGTTCTATCGGATGGATCAACCCGGACGAAGACCAGGCGACGAGCCGGTTGAGCAGCGGATTGTCCGGGACGAACCGCACGGTTTTGAACGCGTCGTCGCTCAGGATTTCCTTGCACGCCCAATGCCGGGTGGTCACATGCCCGACCCGGGTGGTGGCGATTGCGCCGCGCGAGCGGATCTCGTCGAACAGTCCTGTCAGGTCCGCTCCGCCGCTCGCCTCGACCGACAGCCTGCCCTGGAGATCGCCCCGGCGTGCCGCTGCCCGCAGCGCGACGCGGGGGAGCGCGTGGCCGATGCTCCAGCGGGTCACCGGTTTGGCGATCTCCTCAGCCCGGCGCCGCAAGGTCCGTGCGGGAGCGGTCTTGAGTGTGAACATCAGGACTCCGTCCGTGCAGGTCCTTCGAAGGTATCGGAACGACGTGTCAGTAGCGAGCCGCTCCGACATCTGCGGACCCGCTTCCCACGACGTCGTCGGTGTGGTGCAGCTGCGCGACCTGCTCGGCGACCACGAAGACCTCGCCGGGGCCGTCAGACCGACGGTGCTGTTCCCCGATTCACTGCGGGTGTCGGACGCGCTGCGGAGTTTCAAGGCCGAGCGGCGCCGTCGCGGGCATGGTCACGCTGGAGGATCTGCTGGAAGAGATCGTCGGTGAGATCTACGACGAGACCGACCGCGACGTGCTGGCCGTACACGACGGCCACGATGGAAACCGGGCGACCGGGTGGCGCTGCACCGGGGAGCGCCGCATCGTGGACCGGATGCGGAGCGGTGAGTTGCGCCGGGCGCGTCCGGTTGGCAGCGTGCCCGGTGTCCCGCCACGAAGAAAGGTGTTCCGATGCCGCAAGACCAGCCGGATTTGAAACCTCGTTCGCGCGATGTGACCGACGGTCTGGAGCGCGCGGCTGCTCGCGGGATGCTCCGCGCGGTCGGCATGGGCGACGACGACTTCGCCAAACCGCAGATCGGGGTGGCGTCCTCGTGGAACGAGATCACCCCGTGCAACCTCTCGCTCGACCGGCTGGCCAAGGCCGTCAAGAACGGTGTGCACGCGGCGGGTGGCTACCCGCTGGAGTTCGGCACGATCTCGGTGTCCGACGGGATCTCCATGGGACACGAGGGAATGCACTTCTCGCTGGTGTCCCGCGAGGTGATCGCCGACTCGGTCGAGACGGTGATGATGGCCGAGCGGCTCGACGGCTCCGTGCTGCTGGCCGGCTGCGACAAATCGCTGCCGGGCATGCTCATGGCCGCGGCCCGGCTCGACCTCGCCTCCGTCTTCCTCTACGCCGGCTCGATCATGCCCGGCCAGGTCGACGGCCGGGACGTCACGATCATCGACGCCTTCGAGGCCGTCGGCGCCTGCCTGGCGGGCAAGATCACCCGCGCCGAAGTGGACAAGATCGAACGCGCGATCTGCCCCGGCGAAGGCGCCTGCGGCGGCATGTACACCGCCAACACGATGGCGTCGGTGGCCGAGGCACTCGGCATGTCGCTGCCCGGATCGGCCGCCCCGCCCGCCGTCGACCGGCGCCGTGACGGGTTCGCCCACCGGTCGGGGGAGGCCGTCGTCGGGATGCTCCGCCAGGGCATCACCGCGCGGCAGGTCATGACCATGGAGGCGTTCGAGAACGCGATCGCCGTCGTGATGGCGCTGGGTGGTTCCACCAACGCCGTCCTCCACCTGCTCGCGATCGCGCGTGAGGCGGAGGTCGACCTGCGCATCGACGACTTCAACCGCATCGGCGACAAGGTCCCGCACCTCGGCGACCTCAAGCCGTTCGGGAAGTACGTGATGAACGACGTCGACAAGGTCGGCGGCATCCCCGTGGTGATGAAGGCGCTGCTCGACGCCGGGCTCATGCACGGCGACGTGCTCACCGTGACCGGCAAGACCATGGCCGAGAACCTCGAAGGCATCGCGCCCGCCGGGATCGACGGCGAGATCATCCGCCCGCTCGACCGCCCGATCCATAAGACCGGCGGACTGACCATCCTCAAGGGATCGCTGGCGCCCGAAGGCGCTGTCGTGAAGTCGGCGGGCTTCGACGAATCGACGTTCACCGGCACCGCGCGGGTGTTCGACGGCGAACGCGCCGCCCTCGACGCGCTCGCCGAGGGCCGCATCGTCGCCGGGGACGTCGTGGTCATCCGGTACGAAGGCCCGAAGGGCGGGCCGGGGATGCGCGAGATGCTCGCCATCACCGGCGCGATCAAGGGCGCCGGGCTGGGCAAGGACGTCCTGCTCATCACCGACGGCCGGTTCAGCGGCGGCACGACCGGCCTCTGCGTCGGCCACATCGCGCCGGAAGCCGTCGACGCCGGGCCGATCGCGTTCGTGCGCGACGGCGACCCGATCACGCTCGACGTCGCGAACCGGACGCTCGAGGTCGAGATCGACGACATCGAGGCCCGCCGGGAGGGCTGGGTGCCCAAGCCTCCGGCGTACACGCGCGGAGTGCTCGGCAAGTACGCCAAGGTCGTCCGCAGCGCGGCGCACGGAGCCGTTTGCGAGTGAGACTTGCCCGGTGCGCGGATGGCGGTCACACGTGTCGTCCACTCGGTCACGTGTGATCGCCGGTTTGGTGCCGGGAGCATCACCAGCTACAGCGAAGGGGCGAGTGGGGAAGGCCATGTGCCGCGCTCACGCACCCGGTGACCACCACGAACGGGTGATGCGTAGGCCGGATGGGCGCGAGTACGTAATTCACCCGATGTGCCCCGCTACTCCGGAGTAGCAGACTCGGCGCCCCGACGATTCCCGCTGCTCCGGAGGTCGATGATGACCCTGACCGCGTCCCTTGCCCCAGCCCGTTCCGCCGCCCTCGTGATCGCCCGCGTGGTCGTCGACGGGATCCGGCATTCGCTGCCCGAGCACGCGTCGCTGTTCGACGCGCGCGCCACGGAGTTCGTCGCCTCCGTGCTGGAGCACGACCGGATGAACTCCGCGCTGGGCATCGCCGCCGGTGCGGACGCCTTCCGGCAGGTCGGCGTCGCCGAGTACGCGGCGGGCAAGGATCTGGAGCGGCTCTCCCGGGCGTACCACTCGGCGGGCCGGGCAGCGCTGCCCGTGCTGGCGTCGTTGTCGAGGCAGCCCGGGGCGGGCTCGTCCGTGATGGACAGCGGGGTGGAGGCCCTGCTCCGGTGCGCCGACGTCCTGATCCGGTTGTCGACCGCGGCCTACCGCGCCGCGCACACGCCTTCGGTGGCCGAGTTGCGCCAAGAATTGCTGAAGGAGCTCTTGAGCGGCCGCCCGCCCGCGAAGTGGGCGGGTCTCGCGGCCGAGGCGGGCTGGGTGCCGCCCGCCAGGGTGGTGGCCGTCGCCGCCGAGCCCGGCGCGGTGCGCGCCTCGTTCGGCCCGGAGGTGCTGGCCGATCTCGGGGGCGAATACCCGCATCTGCTCGTGCCCGACGACGTCGAGATCAGCGGTGTACTGGCGGGGGCGCGGGGGGGGGTCGGGCCCGGGGTGGCGCCCGCCGAAGCCGCGGTGTCCCTGCGCTGGGCCCGTCGGACGCTGGAACTGGTCCGCCGCGAGGTGATCGAGGACGGCCCCCTCGTGCGCTGGTCGGATCACCTGACCACGCACTGGCTGTTCGCCGACGAGGTGCTCACCTCCGCGCTCGTCACGCGCAGCCTGGCGCCGATCGCCGATCTGCCCGCGAACGAACGCACCAAACTCGCCGAAACCCTCGACGCCATGCTCGCCGCCCGCGGCGGGGCACCCGAGATCGCGGAGAACCTCGGCGTCCACCCGCAGACGGTCCGCAATCGCCTGCGCCGCCTCCGGGTCCTGTTCGGCTCCCGGCTCGACGACCCTCAGACCCGGCTGGACCTGCGGATCGCCTTGCGCGTGGAGCTGCTCACGCCCGAACCGGCAGGGACGACCACCCCGATCAGGGCGGCGTGAAGCTCACGCGGGGCCTGCCGACCGGGTCACCCAGGTGGCGACCTGAACGCGGTTGGAGTAGCCGAGTTTGGTGAGGATGTGGTCGATGTGGGTGTCCACCGTGCGCCGCGCGATGCCGAGCCGGTCGGCGATCTCCTGGTTCGTCAACCCTTCGGCGATCACGTGCGCGATCTCGGTCTCGCGTTTGGTGAGCACCTGCGCGGCGGGTTTCCGCGGCTCGGGGGTCCGTTCATCGAGGGCGTACGCGATCGCGTCGCCGATCGGCATAGCGGCGCCGTCGGCGAACTCCTTGATGGCGACCTCCCAGCCCAGCGCCGCCGTCACGACCTCGGTGTCGGTCTGTAGCGGCTCGGAGAACGCGGCGTACCGGGTCGGCCAGGCGCCGACCGTGCGCCAGACGTTCATCGAGGCGCCCTGGAGGAGCGCGGCCCGGTCGGGGCGGCCGGTGCGGGCCGCGCAGCCTGCCATGACGGTGAGCGTGAACCCGACGACGACGCGGTCGTCCACTCGCTCGTGCAGGCGGAGGACCTGTTCGCAGCACCGGCTCGCCACGGCGAGGTCACCTTGGAGGTATTCGGCGGCGGCGCGCGACCACAGGGCCCAGCCCCGCCAGAAGACCTCGCCCCGCCGTTCGCAGCGTTCGACGGCTTCGGCGAGCACTGCCCGGCCGCGGTCGATGTCGCCGTTCAGCCAGACGGCCAGCCCGTGGTTGTAGCTCGCCCACAGGTCCGCGCCTTCGTCGCCGTGTGCTCGGAAAAGCTCGATGGCCGTGCCGAACAGACGGGCGGCCTCGGACATGTCGTCGCCGATCAGCGCGGCGTAGGCGCGTACGTGGAGCACGTATGCGGCCGCGAGTTCGTCGCCGCTCGCCTCGGCTTCGGCGGCCGCCCTGTCCAGCATGCACCGATGGGCAGGCATATCTCCCTGCACCACCGCGAGGAAACCGGACAGCCAGAGCCCGTGCGCCCGCTCCGGGACACCCGGTGCCGCGACCTCGTCGAGACGGCGGACCCACATCCGGCCCTCGGTGTTCAGCCCGCGGACGATCCAGAACTCCTTGACGTCACGCAACATCCGCAGCCCGACGACCGCGTCCTCCGGATCGCCGGTGCAGTAGTCGAGGGCGACGCGCAGGTTCGCGTGCTCGCGCCGGAGCCGTCCGATCCAGCCGAGCTGATCGGTCTCCAGCCATTCGGTGGCGTACCGGCAGGCGAGTTCGGCGAACCAATCACGGTGCCGTTTCCGGAACTCCGCCGTCCCGCCCGTCTCGGTGAGCCTGTCGACGCCGTACTCGCGCACCGATTCCAGCATGCGGTACCGCACGCCGCCGGGGTACTCCTCGCGCAGCAGGATGGACTTGTCGAGCAGACCGTCGACGACTTCGAGGACCCGTTCGCGCGGCAGTTCGCCGCCGGAACAGACCTGCTCGGCCGCGTCGAGGTCGAAGCTGCCGGAGAACACCGACGCGCGCGCCCACAGCAGGCGTTCCGGCCCGGTGCACAGGTCGTGGCTCCAGTCGATCAGGGCACGCATGGTCTCGTGCCGCTCCGGCCGCCCCCGCCGGTCCTTGGTGAGCACGGAAAACTGCCGGTCCAGCCGATCGGCAAGCTGACGCAGGGACAACGCCCGCGCGCGGACGGCGGCCAGTTCGATGGCCAGCGGCAGCCCGTCGAGCCTGCGGCACAGCCGGATCAGCGGCTCGGTGTCCTCCTCGGTGAGCCGGAACGACGGCGCGACCGCGGTCGCGCGGTCCACGAACAGCCGCACGGACTCGTCGTTCATCACGCGCTCGAAGGAGTCGCCCTGTTCCGGGATCGCCAGCGGCGGCACCGGCAGGACCCGTTCGCCCGCCACCCCGAGGGATTGCCTGCTCGTGGCCAGCACGGTCACCTGAGGGCAGGACCGGACCACGGTGTCGGCGAACCAGGCGCAGCTGTCGACCAGATGCTCACAGTTGTCCAGCACCAGCAGCAACCGGCTCGCCTGAAGCGCCTCGACGACCACTTCGATGGCCGGTTTCGCCGAGCGGTCGCCGAAGCCGAGGACATTCGCCACGGTCGGCACCAGCAACGCGGGTTCCCGCAGCTCGGCGAGCGAAACGAAGGCGACCTCGTCGGCGGTCGCTTCCTTGTGGGCCGCGGCGACCCGCCACGCCAGCCTGGTCTTGCCGACACCGCCCGGCCCGGTCAGCGTGACCAGCGACGACGTCTCCAGCAGGCGCCGCGCCTCGCCGGTCTCGGCGTCACGACCCACGTAGCTGGTCACTTCGGTGGGATCGGCGGGCCACCCCGAAAGCGAGCCGACTCCGTCCGCCATGCACTCTCCCGCGATCGACCAGCCCCGCGATTCCGTCCGATGTAGACGGAATCGCCCGGCTGCGGATCCTAGCGGAGAAGCGTCCCCCTAGCGGGACGCTTGTTTGCCGCGGTCGTGCGCCCAGCCCGCCAGCACCGTTCCGGCTGCCACGAGCAGCAGGAACACGAGCAATCTTCCGCCCCATTCACCGGGTACCCAGTCGAACGCGCCCCACAACTGGGTCGCGGAGTGATCGAAAAGGCTGCGGATGGCGGCCTGCGCGAAGACGGCGACGGCCACCATCCCGACTATTTGCAGCCCCAGATAGCCGCCCTTGGTCATGCTTCCTACCTCCTGTTTCGCGGTCGGACCCAGCATCGCCGTCGCGGATCCGGGAGCACATCGGCAGCGCGTCGCGCTTCGCGTCCGACCAAAGTCGAGTCCGGTCCCGACCGAGGTCGGGGCCAGGATCGTCCTGTGTCCGGCTGCGCCGCCGCGGACGGGTCGACCATGATGGGCCGGTGATCACCGACGCCCAGCCGCCCGTCCGTCCGTGGGGGCAGGCATGGCGCCTGCTCGCCGCGGCCGCGCTGGGCGTGCTGCTCTGGCTCGTCACGGCGTCGCAACTGCCGGTGGGTGCGACGGGTCCGAGGGTGGACTGGCTGACCACCGGTGATCCGCTGATCGCACTCGCCTGCCTGATCGCCCTGCTGTGGCGCCGCCGCTTCCCGGTCGTGATCACGACCGCGGTCATCCTCGCCTCGACGGTCTCGGTACTGGCGGCCGGCGCGGCGTTGCTGGCGCTCTGCTCGCTGGCCACCCGGCGGCGACCGGCCGAAACGGCGGTGGCGGCGGTGTTGTCCGTGGTCACCGCGGTGCTGACGGTCGGTCTCTACCCCCAGCGGGAGGTACCGGGACCGTTGTGGCTGCTGATCAGCCTCCCCGCCTTGCTAGTGGGCATCGTGGTGGCCGTGGGCGCCGCGATCGGGGCGCGCCGGGAGGAGGTGCGCTCCCTGCGGGAACGGGTCGAAAGCGCGGAGCGAGAGCAGGCCGCGCGGGCGGCCGAGGCACGGATCATGGAGCGGCACCGGATCGCCCGCGAGATGCACGACGTCCTCGCCCACCGGGTCTCGCTGGTCGCCATGCAGGCCGGGGTGCTGGGGCACCGCCCCGATCTGCCCGCCGACCAGGTCGCGGAACTGGCTCGCGGGATCGCCGACGGCTCCCATCAGGCGCTGGAGGAACTGCGCGACGTCCTCGGCGTGCTGCGGGCGAGCCCGGACGAACTGGAGCCACCGCAGCCTTCGCTCGCCGACCTGCCGTCGCTCGTCGCGGACGCGCGGGCGCTGGGACTGGACGTCACCTTGACGGTCACGACGTCGGGCGAACCGCCCGGCTCGGTCGCGAGGACCGTCTACCGGATCGTGCAGGAAGGGCTGACCAACGCGGGCAAACACGCGCCGGGTGCCGAAGTGGGCGTCACCGTCGAGGGGGAAGCGGGCGGCGGCCTGCGGGCGACGGTCCGGGATTCCGGTGCGGCGCGGGCGATCGCGGGCCCGCCCGCGTCGGGATACGGCCTGCTCGGCCTCTCCGAACGGGTCGGGCTGGCAGGCGGCGAACTGGACCACCACCCGGAGCCGGGCGGCGGATTCGTCCTCACCGCGCGATTGCCGTGGCCGGTCCGCGAAGGGAGCGAGTGAATGGACAGCGAGCGGGTGCGGGTCGTGCTCGTCGACGACGAACACCTGGTGCGGATGGCGCTGCGGCTCATCGTCGACGGCGAACCCGACCTCGTCGTGGTCGGCGAGGCCGCCGACGGCGACGCCGCGATCACCGTGGTGGGGGAGCAGCGGCCCGACGTCGTCCTGATGGACGTCCGGATGCCCGGTCGCGACGGGCTGAGCGCGACCGAGGAGATCCTCCGCCGCCAGGAGCCGCCCCGGGTCCTGGTGCTGACCACCTTCGACTCGGACGAGATGGTGCTGGGCGCGCTGCGCGTCGGCGCGCTCGGGTTCGTCCTCAAGGACACCCCGCCGCCGCGGATACTCGCCGCGATCCGGACGGTCGCGACCGGCGAACCCGCGCTCTCGCCCGCCGCCACGGCCCGACTGATCGCCGCGGCCACCGGGCCGCATTCGTCCGACGCGCGCCGGGCGTCCCGCGAGACCGCCCGCGGGCTGCTGGCCACGCTGACCGACCGCGAACGCGAGACCGCGAGTGCCATCGCCGAGGGGCTGTCCAACACCGACGTCGCGCGGCGGTTGGACATCACCGTCGCGACGGTGAAGGCCCACACCAGCAGCATGCTCGCGAAACTCGGCGTCGAGAACCGGGTCCAGATCGCCCTCCTGGTCCGCGACGCCGAAGCCTGAAAACTTTTCGGCCCGGTGTCGAATCCGTCGTTCCCCGGTCGACGCAGTGTCGAAAGCAGTTCGGAACGACCAAGGAGAAACCAGATGCGCACCCTGATCGCCACCGCGTTCGTCTCGCTCGACGGCGTCGTCGAGGGGCCCGGCGGGGAGCCGGGCTACCGCAACTCCGGCTGGACCTTCGACGGCATCGAGTTCGACGAAGCGGCGTACGAGCTCAAGGGCCGTGAACAGGAAGAGGCCACGGCGATGATGATGGGCCGGGTCAGTTACCAGGCGTTCGCGCCGGTGTGGCCCACCATGATGGAGGAATTCGCCGGCTACAACGCGATGCCGAAGTACGTCGTTTCGACCACGCTGCGGGAGGAGGACCTCGTCGGCAACTGGGGCGAGACCACGATCCTCCGCTCGCTCGACGACGTCGCGAAGCTCAAGGAGGCCGAGGGCGGGCCGATCATCCTCCACGGCAGCGCGGAACTGAACCGGGACCTCGCCGACGCCGGGCTGATCGACCGCTACCACCTGCTGCTGTTCCCGGTGCTGCTCGGCGCGGGCAAGAAGCTCTTCAGCGACAGCGACAAGGACAAGCAGAACCTCAAGCTCGTCGAGAGCGAGGCGTACTCCAACGGCGTCCAGAAGCTGGTCTACGACATCATCCGATGATCGGACCCCGGGCGGGTGCGGGCCGCGCGCCCTGCGATCATGAACCGCGTGACCAAACCCGTCTTCGTGCAGCCGAACCTCGACGGACCGGCGGTGGAGCTTTCCGGGGTCGAGGTGCACGTCGGCCGCGTGCCGCTGGTGTCGGACGTCGACTGGCGGGTGGACTACGGCCAGCGCTGGGTCGTCCTCGGCCGTAACGGGGCCGGGAAGTCGACCATCCTCTCGGTGGCTTCCACCCAGCGGTTCCCCAGCGCGGGCACGGCCGTCGTGCTCGGCCATCGCATGGGCGCGGTCGACCTGCGTGACGTGCGGACGCACATCGGCTTCGTCGGGGCGAACCAGCGGTTGCCGGACGCGGAGAACCACGACGCGCACACCGTGGTGCTCACCGGGTTCAGCGGAAGCGTGCTCCCGCTGTGGGATCGCTACGACGACGCGATCCGGGACAGGGCGTCGAAACTGCTCGAACTGGTCGGCTGCACCGAATTGCGCGACCGGCCGGTCCGGGTGTGCTCGCAGGGTGAACGTGCCCGGGTCCGGCTCGCGAGGGCGCTCATGGCCGACCCGCTGCTGCTCCTGCTGGACGAGCCGTTCGCCGGTCTCGACCTGCCCGGCCGCGAAGATCTCCTGATGGCGCTGGAGAACCTGACGCTCGCCCAGCCGGAACTGGCCACGGTCACCGTGACACACCACCTGGAGGAGATTCCGGCGACGGCCACGCACGCCCTGATGGTGCGGCGCGGCAAGGTCACCGGGGAGGGGCCGATCGACGAGGTCCTCACCGGCGAGGGGCTCTCCGCCTGTTACGAACGCGACGTCGAGGTCCACCGCATCAACGGCCGCTGGGCCGCGCACGCGACCCGGCGGTCCTGAAGGCGGGTGTCACTCCTCGGGGTTGTTCCGGCGGAGCAGCGGCATAGTCCCGGTTTCCGTGGGCATCTTTCCCGGTGAGTTCGCTCGTCGAGCGGGAGGAGATGTCATGAACGTCCGGGTGAAACAAGCCGCCGCGGTGACCGTTCTGGGGATCGCCGCGCTGACCGTGACCGGTCCGGCCGAGGCCGCCACGCCGCGGTGCGCGACGGCGGACCTCGCGGTGTCCTTGGGCGAGCCGACGCAGCTCGAAGAGGCGACGGGCCAGTACGACGTTCCGTTGACGTTCGAGAACGTCTCGCCGCGTGCCTGCGGCCTGCACGGCGTGCCCGAGGTCGACCTGGTCGGTCCGGCCGACCCGAACGGGCCGGTGTACCACTTGCCGCGGGTCGACAACGGCGAACCCGGTAACGAGGTGCCGCCGGGCTCGACCGCGACGGCGACCGTCACCGTGCTGTCGCGGACTCCGGGCTCGGCCGGAAGCCAAGGCTCGGCCTCATGGACACCTTCAAAGCTGGTGACCGTCCCGCCGGGACAGACGGAGGCAGTGAGCGTGGACTGGCCGTCCGGGCTGCCGGTGCTTCGTCAGGACACCGCCACGCGTCCGGGCAGCTGGGTCAACGGGATCGTCGCCGGACCCGCCTGAGGCCGGTCACACGGCAGGGCAGGGCCAGGCGAGCCGGACGATGGTCCCGGTGGGTGTACTCGTCACCGAGGCCTCCGGAGCGAAGGCTCGGATGATCGGCAAGCCGCGTCCGCCGTCCGGGCGGCGCCCGTCGCGCCAGCGCCCTTCGTCGGCGACGGTGATCTTGAGCCGGCCGTCCTCGTGGGCGGCGGTGATCGTCATGACGTTGGCGTCGGTGCCGTCCGGGTACGCGTGCCGGACGACGTTCGTCATCGCCTCGTAGGAGGTGAGCTTGAGGTCCTCGGCCAGTTCCCGGGGAAGACCACGTTCGAGTGCCCACTTCGCCAGAAGATCCCGCAACGCGGCCGCCTGTGCGGGGACGGCGGCGACCTCGAGGATCAGCTCGCCGGTGGTCTCGCGCACCGGCTCGTCGATCGGCATCACGAAGCTTCTCCTCGTCGCCCGCCGCGGTCCACGACCACCGGATCCAGTGACCAGATTAAGGCACCGGCGGGACCGGGACACGAGTGCGGCGCGAGAGGGCCTCGCGATCCGATATGTTCGAGAACAGCGGGGTTCCGACATAAGGGGTGGATGACGGTGACGAGCGGAGACGGCGACAACCGGGAGATCCCGTTCTCGGTGACCGTCACCAGGCCCGATGGCGCCGAGGTCGTCATCGCGGTGGCGGGCGAGATCGACCTGACGACCTCCGAAGATCTCAAGGAGACGTTCGAGGCGGCGCTGGAGCCGGCGCCCGGCAGGCTCGTCGTCGACCTCGAAGGCGTGGACTTCTGTGACTCCACCGGGCTGGCGGCCCTGGTCAGGATCAACGACCGGTGCGGCACCCAGGGTGTCGACCTGAGTTTCCTGCCGTCGCCGACGATCCGGCGGCTGGCTTCGAAGACCGGCCTCTCGACGCTTCTGCCGCTCGCCGGATCCTGAGCGTCGCGGCGGTCAGCGGTTCGATACTTCTCGGATCGCTTCGTCGAGGCGCCGGTACACGGGGATATGGGCGTCGACCCGGAACAGCTGCAGCAAGCGCAACACGGGCCGGGTGTCGGCGACGAGCCGGGTCGCGCGGTGGTGGAACCGGGCGCGCGCCGCGGCGGACTCGATGACCCGTAACCCGGCGACGCCGAGGAAGCCCACCTCGGTGAGGTCGAGCACCGTGGTCGCGGGGAGGCGGCCGCTCAGTGCGCGTTCGAGTTTTCCGGCCGTGGCGAGGTCGACCTCCCCGGTCGCGGCGACGACGAGCAGGTCCTGACTCCACCGGATCCGCCGGATCCGCAACAGGTCCTCGTCCGACGGTCGCGGTGAGGGAACGCCGGGACGGATGACGGCGCGGAGAATCGGGCCGTCGCGGCTGCCACGGGTGGACGGAACGCGTTCGATCATGATGCTGGTCTCCCGGATGACCGGGGACGACGAGACGGACAACGGGTAAGCCTGCACAACAGCTGCGCAAGTCGACTCGCCGCCGCGTCGCCCCGGGAAAAGTGCTGGGCCGCGGAAATGTGGGTCGGTCTCGCGGGCTGGTGGACTCAACCCTCACGTACTTCTCACCGTACGCCGCCGGCCATATCTGGCAATACCACGGGCGGTGAACAGTGGGATTCATCTTCGCGCATGATCATTCGCGTAAGGCCTTTTCCCAGGCGCGGCCCCATTTTTCCAGTGGGTGCAACGCGTCGAGGAGTCGTTCCCCCAAAGGGGTCAGGCGGTAACCTTCCTCGCCGGACTCGACGATGCGCGCTTCGGTGAGCTCGCCGAGCCGCGTGGAGAGCACGCTGGACGACATGAGTTCGCAGCGCCGCTGAAGTTCCCGGAATCCGACGTCTCCCTGGCGCAGTTCCCAGATCACCCGAAGGGTCCACCGGCGCCCCAGCAGATCGAGTGCGGCCATGAGCGGGCGGCCGGTTTCGGAGCCGCGGACCGGCTGCCCGGGCCGCGGGGTCGGGTGATCGGGCATGTCATCCCCTTGTGCTTCGACTTTCGAAGCAGCATAGTGGTTCGAAAGTCAAAGCACACGAGGTGGTCATGGCACGGATCGCACCACTCGTCCCGCCCTACGAGGCGGACGTCGAACAGGCCCTTCGCAAATGGATGCCGCCCGGCGTGACACAGGATCCGCTGGCGCTGTTCCGGGTGCTGCAGCACCATCCGGCACTGGGTTCACGGATGCGCGTCCTGGGCGCGGGCCTGCTCGCGCACGGGGAATTACCCGCGCTGGACCGGGAAATCGTCATCGCCCGGGTCACCGCCCGATGCGGATGCCGCTACGAATGGGGTGTCCACGCCGCGATTTACGCACCGTCGGTCGGTTTGACGCCGGATCAGCTCGAAGCCACCGTTTCCGGCGACGCCGGGCATCCCGCTTGGTCCGGGCGGCATCGCGCGCTGATCGGCGCCGTCGACGAACTCCACGACACGGCAACGGTTTCCGATGAGGCGTGGGCCGCGCTCGCCGAGCACTACCCGGCCTCGCAACTCCTGGAGCTGCTCGTGCTCGCGGGCTGGTACCGGACGATCGCGTACGTCGCCAACGGCGTCCGTCTCGAAGAAGAGCCTTGGGGTGCCACCTATCCCGATCGCTAGGGCCGGCGCGAGTCGATTCCCCTGGTGTCGTCCCGTTCCTGTTTCGAAGCCTTCCACGAGGCGAGCACACACAGGAGTGCCGCCACGAAGCCGATCGCGGTGAGTGTCCCGGCCCAGACGGCGCCGGTGGTGACGAGAAGGTAGAGCTGGACCACGGCGGTGCACGTGTAGACGACCGCCAGTCCGAGCCAAAGCCGTTGCGCCATCATCCCCCCGTCTCCGTTCGCCCGGTACGGGGTCAATCGCGGCTGGGCGTGATCTGGTTACATCCCGGCGCCCCGGAAGAAGTCCACCAGCCCGTCCCAGGACTGCGAGCTCCGCCGCCGCTCCCACCAAGTCCGGAACGGGGTCGACGCCATCGCGTGCCGCGTGTACGACGTCATCACCGCGCGGTACACGTTCTCCGTCTGGTCCCACGTCAGCCGTTCCTTGCGCCACGCCAGCACCAGCCGCATCCGCATGGGGTCGCCCTTCAGCGGCCGGACGACCATGCCCGGCAGTTCGGGCGCGGTGGGTTCCACGAGCTGCACCGCCTGCCCGGCGGCGATCAGGTGCCGCCCGCCGCCGTTGGGGCATTCGAAGCGGATCCGCGGCGTGAAGCCGGCGCGGTGCGTCGCCGCGCGCAGGGACGTCAGCGAGCCGTCCTCGGGGCCGGGCGGGCCGATCCACGCTTCGTCCGCGAGATCGGCCAGGTCGACTTCGAAGCCGTCGGCGAGCCGGTGCCGGGCGGGAAGGCCGATGAAGACGGGCACCCACGAGAACAGCACCCGGTGTCCCAGGTGTTTCGCCAGCGGCACTTCCTGGTCGTCCGACATGGCGATGACGGCGATGTCGAGGGTCGCGCGGGCCAGCGCCTGTGCCAGCACGGCACTGGAAGGTTCCACGTGGACGGTCACGTCCAGGCCCGGCAGCGCGTCGTCCAGCCGCTCGACGAAGGTGGGCAGACAGTCCATTTGGGACGATCCGAGCCGGACCGGGCCCTCGCCGAGGGCGCCGAGGAGGTCGCTCTCGAACCGGTCGAACTCCACGAGCAGGGTCAGCGCGCGGCGCAGTGTCTGTTCGCCGACCGGGGTCGGGGTCACGCCGGTGTGGCTGCGGACGAACAGCGGCGCGCCGATCTGCCGTTCGAGCCGCTGGAGCAGAGAGGTCAGCGACGGCTGCGACATGCCGAGCGCGGCGGCCGCCTGCGAGAGGCTGCCCGCTTCGGCGATGGCGCAGATCGCCCGCAGGTGCCGGATCTCCAGGGCCATAGGCGGAGTCTATCGCCGCCGGTCATTACGGCCGGGCCGTTCGCGGTGCGAAGGTGCGGCCAAGACTCCGACTACCTGAAAGGGGAGCCGATGACCGGCGACCGAACCCGGCCGGATCTGCGCGCGCTGCTGGCCGCCAAGGGGTTCCGGAACTGGATCGGCGAAGGCTGGGAGCCTGCCGACACCGCCGTCGATCTGCCGTCGGGCACCGCCGAGGCGGCCGCGGCCCATCGCGGCAGGCTGTCGGCGGAACTGCCCGGCCAGCGGATCGCGCTCGCGGCGGGCCGGGCGGTGGTGCGGTCCAACGACACCTTCCACGGCTTCCGCGCCGACAGCGACTTCGTCTGGCTCACCGGTTGCCAGCGTGAGGGCGCGATCCTGGTGATGACCCCGGCGGGGGACAGCCACCACGCGACGCTGTATGTCCCGCGCCCGGCCGAGCCGAACGAGCCCGATTTCGTGGGCGACGCCGACACCAGCCCGCTGTGGGTCGGCTCCGCCGCCGGGCCGGCGGCATACGGAGACGCGCTCGGCATCGACTGCCGCCCGCTGGAGGACCTTCCGCACGGTTTGCGCGGGCGGTACCCGAGCTTCCTGACCGGCGCCGGGGTCGATCCCGCGCTCGACGCGTTCGGCTTCGGCCATAGCGATCGGCTCCGGACCGTCCTCGCCGAGTTGCGGCGGATCAAGGACGAGTGGGAGATCGGCCAGTTGCGTGACGCCGTCGACGCCACCGCCCTCGGATTCGCCGACGTGCTGGCCGCGCTGCCGGCGGCCGTCCGCGGCGGCGGGGAGCGCTGGCTGCAGGGGACCTTCGACCGCCGTGCCCGCACCGAGGGCACCGGCCCCGGATACACGTCCATCGTGGCCGCCGGGCCGCACGCGCCCATCCTGCACTGGACGCGCTGCGACGGGCGGGTGACCGACGACAGCCTCCTGCTGCTCGACGCCGGAGTCGAGCTGGATTCCTTGTACACGGCCGACATCACCCGCACCTTCCCGGTCGGTGGCGAGTTCACCAAGGCTCAGCGTGACGTTTACGACCTCGTGCACAAGGCGCACGTCGCGGCCCTTGGCGAGGTCCGGCCCGGTCAGGACTACGGCGCGTTCCAGGCGACGGCGCTGCGGGTGCTCGCGGAGGGCCTGCACGATTGGGGTCTGCTTCCGGTGTCGGTGGACGAAGCGCTGTCGCCGGACGGGCAGCAGCATCGGCGGTACATCGTCTGCGGTACCGGCCACTTCCTCGGGCTGGACGTCCATGACTGCGCCGCGGCGCATCCCTCCGCGTACCGGGAGGGCACCCTCGCCGAGGGGATGGCGCTGGCGGTGGAGCCCGGTCTGTACTTCCACGCCGGCGACCTCACCGTGCCGCCGGACCTGCGCGGCATCGGCATCCGGATCGAGGACAACGTCGTGGTCACCGGATCGGGGCACGACCTGCTCTCCGGCGGTTTCCCCTCGACCGCCGACGAGGTCACCGCCTGGGTCCAGGCAGCCAGGGGGTGAGACCCGGAGGGCCGGGCCGAGCTCCGGCCCTCCGGTGCCCCTGTCAGTACTTGAGGGGTAAGGAAAGGTGGCAGGTTGCGAAAGCCACTTTGGCAACCTTCAACGTTGCGAAAGTGGCTTTCGCAACGTCGGGAAGAGGGTGCGGTAGCGAAGTCGCCCAGGGCCACGAGCGAATCCCCGCGATCCGGCACCTTTGCCTTACCCCCCAATAACCGTCCTCACCACTCACGAGGTCCCCGTCAGTACCGGATGGTGTGCCCGGCGAGGATCCGCTCGGCGGCACCGGTCGTGGACAGGCCCGCGGCTGGCCGGTCCACGGTGAAGTACTCACGGAAGTCCTGGCTGAAGTGGCGGGTCATCAGCGCGATCGTGCGGTTCCAGTTCCCGCCGTCCGGCCCGCCCGGCGCCCACAGGTCCAGCAGCGACGAGCCGACCCGGCCCTGCACGGTGTCGCCGTCGTCCCAGCCGGGCGTCGAAGCGTCGTTCTCGAAGCTGTAGGAACTCCCGTTGTCGTAGACGTAGCGGTAGTCGCCGAGCGCGTAGGCGGCGACGGCGTCCGCGAAGCCTTCGGTCCACGCGCACGATTCCGAGCTGTGCTTCTCGATGTAGTGCGGGTTGCAGTTGTCAACGACGGGGAAGCCGCGGCCGTAGAGCTGCCACTGGAGCCAGTGCCCGGCTTCGTGGAGGATGAGGTGCTTCGAGTCCGGCATCGTCGCGCCGAGGAAGACGTAGTTCGTGTTCGGGTAGTCCCAGTAGCCGCCGCCGGCGACCTTCGGATCCCAGACGAAGGTGATCTGGTCGCAGCGTCCGTCGGACTGCCTGGCCGTCCAGCACGACGAAGACGGGTTCGCGCGTTTCCAGTAGAGGACGTTGAGCGTGTCCACGACCTTCCATGCCCGCTGCAGTGTCGAAGGCACCTTCACCGTGCCGAGATCGAGAGTGCCGGACACGTTCGTGCGGCGTGTCGAGTCGAACGCGTAGTCGGTGGTGTTGTTCGCGGCCTTGACGACCCGCCACATCGAGGTGCTGCTCGACCGGAACCGCACGTACGCCTCGGCGAGCGACGCGGTGTGGCAGGCGGTGAACCGGCCGTCGGACGCGCCGGTGATGCCGGCGGCGAGCCTGGCCGCCGCGCCGGAGCCGGTGCGGCCCCACAGTTCCCAGTTCGCGTTCCGGGCCACCTGCGTGCGCAGGGGTTTGCTCGTCCCGGCTTCCGCGTCGAGATGGTCGAAGGCGAGCGTGCCGGTGAGACAGGCGTTCGCGGCCGCCGTCGCCGGTGTGACGGCCGCGGCCGCGGTGAGCCCGAGGGTCGTGATGAGCACCGCGCCGAACGCTCGAAGTCGTCGGCTCGCGGATCTGCGGATCAGCTGCACGGGGATCTCCTCGCTGGAAGGAAACGACGGTGCGCCCGTGACCCTGTGTCGACGGTGACACACCGGTTGGTGATGGAGTTTCATCGCGGCCGGCGCCGCCCACCATCGCGTCGCCCCATCGGCCGCGGCTATGCCCCCGGTGTCGGCACGCGTGTCATGATGTCCGCGAACTCGATCGGCAAAGCGAACGATTCGCCCATCCGGTCGTACGGTTTGACGAACGACAGGGGAGAAGCGGTGGAGGACGGGACGCCCTCGATCCGGGACATGCTGGCGGTCAACCTGCGTGCGGCCAGGGCGGCGAGGGGTATCTCGCTGTCGGAGCTTTCGCGGCGTTCGGGCATCGGCAAGGCGACGCTGTCGCAACTGGAGTCCGGCGGCGGCAATCCGACCATCGAGACCGTGTTCAGCCTGTCCAGGGTGCTGGAGGTGGCGATCTCGGATCTGCTCGACCACCGGGCGGGCGGCGCACTCACCGTGGTGCGCGGCGCCGACGTCGAGGTGCTCAGCGGTGAGGGGGTGGATCTCCGGCCCCTGCGGCGGATCGAGACCGGAGACGGCGTCTTCGAGGTGTACGACCAGGTGGTGCGCGGGGACGCGCCGCAGCGTTCGCAGGGGCATGTCGGTATCGAGCACACCATCGTGCAGTCGGGTTCGCTGCTGGTCGAGGTGGCGGGCCGCGGCGTCGAGGTCGGGCCGGGGGACTACGTCGCCTTCGACGCCCGCGAGCCGCATTGCTATACCGCTTCGAAGGGACCGGTGCACTCGGTGCTGCTGCTGCAATATCGCGCCGACGAACGGCTCGACGGCAGGCCGCATCCGGTGCTGAAGGGCTGACCGCACCCGGGGTGTTGACACGTCTCCTGGCGGGAACCTACTCTCCGATCGTTCGCTTTACCGAACGATGGAGGGTCGATGAACCGAACGCGCGTGGTCGTGCTCGGCGCGGGCATCGTCGGCGCCGCGTGTGCCCGTGAGCTGAGCCAGGCGGGCTTCGACGTCGTGGTCGTGGACCGCGGCCGTCCCGCCGGGGGCACCACGTCGCACGGCGAGGGCAACATCCTCGTCTCGGACAAGGGACCCGGCGCCGAACTCGAACTCGCGAAGCTTTCGATCGCGCTGTGGCCCCGGCTGGTCGCCGAGATCGCCGACGAGGACGCCCGTGTCGCTTCGGAGATCGAGTACGACCCCAAGGGCGGCATCGTGGTCGCCACCACGGATGACGGCGCCCGCGCTCTCACCGCGTTCGCCGCGTCGCAACTCGGTGTCCGCGCGGAACCGTTGTCTCCCCAGGAACTCGCCGAAGCGGAACCCGCGCTGACCCGTGAGGTGACCGCCGCGTTCACCTACCCGGAAGACGCTCAGGTCCAGCCCGCGGGCGCGACGCTCGCGCTACTGGGCTCGGCACTGCGCCACGGCGCCCGGCTGCGGCCCGACACCGAGGTGCTGGGTGCGTCCGTCCACAACGGACGGATCACCGGCGTCCGCGTGCCCGGTGAGGTCATCGAGGCCGACATCGTCGTGAACGCCGCGGGCCCGTGGGCAGGCCAGGTCTCGGCGCGCCTCGGCGCCCCGATCGCGGTCCGCCCTCGCCGTGGTGAGGTGCTGGTGACCACCCCGATGCCCGGTGTCGTCCGGCACAAGGTCTACGACGCCGATTACGTCGGCGCGGTCGGTGCCGATTCGGGTGAGTTGCAGACCTCCGCCGTCGTCGAGTCGACCTGGGGTGGCACCGTGCTGATCGGTTCGTCACGCCGCCGGGTGGATTTCGACGACGCGATCCGCCCGGACGTGCTGAGCGCCATCGCGGTCAAGGCGCTGCGGCTGTTCCCGGCACTCGCCGACGTCGCCATCATGCGCGCGTACGGCGGTTTCCGGCCCTACGTGGACGACCATCTGCCGGTGCTCGGCGAGGATCCGCGGCTGGAGAACCTCTGGCACGCCACCGGGCACGAAGGCGCCGGTATCGGATTGAGCGTCGGTACCGCGCGGCTGCTGTGCGAACTGCTCACCGGGGCGGAACCGGCGATGCCGGTCGAAGAGTTCACTGTGGACCGTCCGGCCGTCCTGGCGGAGGTGGCCGCATGAGCGGATGGCTGCTGCCGCGTGATCGCGATCCGGTTGGCCGCACCGACCGCCCGATCCGGATCACCGTCGACGGCGAGACCTTGACCGGGATCGCCGGACAGAGCGTCGCGGGAATCCTGCTCGCCGCGGGCCGGACCTCTTGGCGGACCACGCGTTCCGGTGCGCCAAGAGGGGTCTTCTGCGGGATCGGCGCGTGCTTCGACTGCCTGCTCACCGTCAACGATGTGCCCGACGTCCGCGCGTGCCGCCGTCCGGCCGCCGACGGCGACGAAATCCGCACCCAGACCCGGGAGGAGACCACGTGAAGGTGGTGATCGTCGGCGCCGGGCCCGCCGGGCTCGCGGCGGCCGAGCACGCGCTGCGGGCCGGTGCCCGCGTCACGGTGCTGGACCAGGCGGACGCTCCCGGCGGCCAGTACCACCGGATGCTGCCCGACGCTTACGCGGCGCGGCGTCCGGAGCGGGTTCAGCACGGCCGGGCGGAGTTCGACCGCAGCCGCCGGGTGCTCGCGCATCCGCGGTGCCAGTGGCTGCCCGGGTCCACGGTCTGGGCGTTCGACCGGGCGGAGAAGCGGGTGCACGTCCTGCGGGGACAAGCCGACGGTGGTGGACGGCGGCGGCTGTCCCTCGTCCCGGACGCGCTGATCCTGGCGACCGGCGCGCACGACCGCACCCTGCCGTTCCCGGGCTGGGAACTGCCCGGCGTGTACACCGCGGGTGCGGCACAGGCGTTGGCGAAGGGTGAGCGGGTCGCGATCGGTGAGCGGGTCCTCGTCGCCGGGGCCGGGCCCTTCCTGTTGCCGGTCGCGGAATCGTTGCTGGGCGTCGGCGCCGAAGTGGTCGCGGTGCTGGAAGCGAACCCGTTCACGACCGTCCGAAAAGGATGGTCGTCCCGCCCGTGGCGCCTGGCCGCCCACGCCGGGAAAGCGGGCGAACTGGCGCGGTACGCCGCGACGTTGGCGCGTCATCGGGTCCCGTACCGGCCGGGCCGGGCCGTGATCGAGGCACGCGGGGCCGATCGCGTCCGCGAGGTCGTGACCGCGAAGGTCCGCGCGGACTGGTCGATCGTCCCCGGCACCGAGCGGACGTACGAGGTCGACGCGGTCTGCGTCGGACACGGCTTCACGCCGCAGCCTGAACTGGCCGTCGCCGCGGGCTGCGTCCTGGACGGCGGTTTCGTCCGGGTCGACGGCGCGCAACGGACCACTGTGGACGGTGTCTTCGCCGCGGGCGAGATCACCGGCATCGGCGGCGCGGTCACCGCGGCCGCCGAGGGTGCGGTGGCGGGATGCACCGCCGCCGGAGGTGAGCCGTCGCCGGGGTTGGTCCGCGCCCGCGACCGGGCCCGCACCTTCGCCGAACGCCTCGCCACGGCCCATCCGATCGGCACGGCCTGGCGAAGCTGGCTGCGCGAAGACACGATCGTCTGCCGTTGCGAGGAAACCACGTATGGCGAACTGACGCGTGCGGCGGGGGACGCGGCCTGTCCCGGACCGCACGCACTGAAACTCGGCACCCGGGCCGGCCTCGGCCCGTGCCAGGGCCGCATCTGCGGTCCGACCGTGTCCGAACTCTGCGGTGGCACCGAACGGCACCACCGCCCGATCGCCCAGCCGATCCGGCTGGGCGAGCTGGCCGCCCGAACCGAAGGAGAACCTGAATGAGCACCCCCGACCTCGGTGGCGTCGTCGTCGCGACCGCCCTCCCGTACCGGGCGGACGAGTCGGCGCCGGCCGGGCTGGCCGTGGACTACGACGCCTACGCCGCACACTGCCGGTGGCTGGTCGACAACGGCTGCCGGGGTGTCGGCCCGAACGGCTCCCTCGGCGAGTACTCCTCGCTGACCGACGAGGAGCGCCGTCGCGCCGCCCGCACCGCGATCGAAACCGTCGGCGACGACGGGATCGTCGTCGTCGGCGTGCACGGCCCCGGCTCGCATCAGGCCAAGCACTGGGCCGAGGTGGCGGCCGAGGACGGTGCCGACGGCCTGCTGTGCCTGCCGCCCACGATGTACCGCGCGAACCGCGGCGAGGTGCTCGCGCATTTCGAGGCGGTGGCGTCGGTCGGGCTGCCGGTGATGGTCTACAACAACCCCATCGACACCAAGGTCGACCTCACCCCCGCCCTGCTGGCCGAGATCGCGCAGATCGACAACGTGGTCGCGGTCAAGGAGTTCTCCGGTGACGTCCGGCGGGTGCTGGAGATCCGGGAGCAGGCACCGGGCCTGGACGTGATCAGCGGCGCCGACGACGTCGTGCTGGAAAGCCTGCTGATGGGCGCGACCGGCTGGTTCGCCGGGTTCCCCAACGTGTTCCCCGCCGAGTCGGTTCGGCTGTTCGACCTGGCGCGGTCCGGCAAACTCGAGGAGGCCAGGGCACTCTACGAACCGCTGGTGGCCGCGTTCCGCTGGGACTCGCGCACCGAGTTCGTCCAGGCGATCAAACTCGGAATGGACCTCGTCGGCCGCTACGGCGGTCCGTGCCGTCCGCCCCGGGGCGCGCTGACCGACGAGCACCGCGAGCAGGTCACCGCCGACATGCGCCGCGCGCTCGCCTCGCTGGGGGTGGCGTAGGTGCGATCGATCCGGTCGATCACCGCCGTCGACTCGCATACCGAGGGCATGCCGACCAGGGTGGTGACCGGCGGGATCGGTGTCATCCCCGGCGACACCATGGCCGAACGCCGCCGGTACTTCATGGACCACATGGACCATCTGCGGCAGTTCCTGATGAACGAGCCGCGCGGTCATTCGGCGATGAGCGGCGCGATCCTGCAGCCGCCGTCGAGGCCGGACGCGGACTGGGGCGTGGTGTACATCGAGGTGTCCGGCTGCCTGCCGATGTGCGGGCACGGCACGATCGGCGTGGCGACCGTGCTGGTGGAGACCGGCATGGTCGAGGTGACCGAACCGAAGACCGTGGTACGCCTGGACACCCCGGCCGGGCTCGTGCATGCCGAGGTCGAGGTCCGGGACGGCCGCGCCGTACGCGTCAAGCTCCGCAACGTCGCGTCGTTCCTCGCCGAACGTGACGCGGTCGTCGAGGTGCCGGGGCTCGGCGAGGTACGTTACGACCTGGCCTACGGCGGCAACTTCTACGCCATCCTCGAACTGTCCCAGGTGGACATCCCGTTCGACCGGGCGGAGAAGGACCGCATTCTGGCCGCGGGGCTGGACATCATGGCGGCGATCAACGAACAGCGTCCGCCGAAACATCCGGCGGACCCGCTGATCGGGGGCTGCAAACACGTCCAGTTCCTCGCTCCGGGGTCGGATGCCCGGGCTTCGCGGAACGCGATGGCGATCCATCCGGGCTGGTTCGACCGGTCGCCGTGCGGCACCGGCACCTCGGCCCGGATGGCGCAGCTCCACGCCCGCGGCGAACTGCCGCTGCACACGCCGTTCGAGAACAGCTCGTTCATCGGCACCACGTTCACCGGCGAACTGGTCGCCGAGACCACCGTCGGCGGTGTCCCCGCCGTGGTGCCGGAGTTCTCCGGGCGTGCGTGGATCACCGGCAACGCCACCTATCTGCTCGACCCGGACGACCCGTTCCCCGCCGGCTTCGTGCTCTGACGCGAGGCAGCACCCAGGCCGAGCCGCCGCGGCGGAGAACCCGGAGAGGAAGGAAGCATGAAGCACATCGAGAGGGCGGCGGAGATCGCCGGTGAGTGGGCCGCCACCGACCCGGAGACGCGCACCGCCGTGATCACGGGTGTCGCCGACGCGCTGGACGCGGCCGGCCCGTCCCTGATCGAGGTCGCCGACACCGAGACCCGGCTGGGGACGAAACGCCTGACCGGCGAGCTGGCCCGCACGACGTTCCAGCTGCGGCTGCTCGCGGCCGAGAGCGGCTCGGTCCACGACGTCCGGATCGACCGTGCCGATCCGTCGTGGCCGCCCGGCCCGCGGCCGGAGCTGCGCCGGTACCGCACCGCTGTCGGACCGGTCCTGGTGTTCGCCGCGAGCAACTTCCCGTTCGCGTTCAGCGTGGCGGGCGGGGACACCGCGTCGGCGTGGGTGGCCGGATGCCCGGTGGTGGTCAAGGCTCATCCCGGACACCCGGAGCTGTGCCGCCGGACGGCGTCGGTCGTCGTGGAGGCGCTCGGTCGATGGGGCGCGCTCCTTGGCCTTGTCGAAGGGGAAGCCGCCGGGGTGGAGGCGTTGCGCCATCCGGTGATCGCGGCCGCCGCGTTCACCGGGTCGGTGGCGGGTGGGCTCGCACTGGCGCGGATCGCGGCCGAGCGGCCGGTGCCGATCCCCTTCCACGGTGAGCTGGGCAGTGTCAATCCGGTGATCGTCCTGCCCGGCGCCGCGGCGACGCGGGCCGAGGAACTGGCGGCGGGTTACGCCGGTTCGCTGACGCTGGGCAACGGCCAGTTCTGCACGAATCCGGGTCTGGTGTTCGCGCCGTCCTCGGGGCCGTTCGTGGATCTCGTCGCCGAACGGCTGCGCGAGACTCCGGCCGCGCCGTTCCTGAACGACCGCATCGCGTCCGGATTCCACGCCGGCGCCGAGAGGCTGGCCGCGATCCCGGGAATGCGCGAGATCGTCCGGGGAACCGGGGCCCGGCTGCTGGAGATCGACCTGGCCGACTTCGCGCCCGATGCGGCCGAAGAGTGCTTCGGTCCGCTGGGTGTGGTCGTGCGGTACTCCCGGCTTTCCGACGTCCTGCCGGTTCTGGCGTCCTTGCCCGGTCAGCTCACGACGACCGTGCACGCCCTGCCCGAAGAGGCCTCCGAGATCGAGGCGCTGCGCCCGGTGCTGGCCGCCCGCAGCGGGCGGATCCTGTGGGGCGGCTGGCCGACCGGCGTCGCGGTGACCGCCGCGATGCAGCACGGCGGACCGTTCCCGGCGACGACGTCACCGTCGTCGACGTCCGTCGGGACGGCGGCCGTGGAACGCTTCCTGCGGCCGGTGTCCTATCAGGACTGGCCGTCGCATCTGCTGCCGGAACCGCTGCGGGACGACAACCCGTGGGACGTCCCGCAGCGCTTCTCCTGACCCGCAATTCGTCACCTACTTGCGACGGGAATGCAGCGCAAGTAGGTGACGAATCGCGTCAGGGGGAGACCACGGTCCCGCCCTGAACGATGTGCCGGAACTTCTCCGGCTCGGCGAGGACGCCGATGTCCTCCAGCGGATCCCGGTCCACGACCAGCAGATCCGCGTGCGCGCCGGGGGCCAGCGTGCCGATCTCGCCGGTCAGGTTCAGCAGATCCGCCGCGGTCGACGTCGCGGAGCGGATCACCTCCAGCGTGGACTGGACTTCGGCGCGCAACCGGAACTCGTGATTCTGGTGCCGGTGCATCCCGCCGAGCAGATCGCTGCCGTACACCAGTTTCACCCCGCCCCTGGCCGCCCGCTCGAGTGCGGCCATACCCGCGCCGAGGACCTCGTCGACCTTGCGCCAGCTGGATTCCGGCAGTCCGTGCTCGCGTCCTTCCTCCTTCAACGCCCAGTACGTGACCAGGGTCGGCACGAGGTACGCGTCGTGCCGGAGGAACAGTTCGACGCTGAGGTCGTCGATCAGGTTGCCGTGCTCGATCGACCGCACACCCAGTTCCAGCGCGCGGTTGACCGCGCGGGCGGTGTAGGCGTGCGCGGCGACGTACCGGTTGGCCGCCTCCGCCTCCTCGACGATCGCGCGCAGTTCCTCGGCGGAGTACTGCGTCGAGTCGATCCGGTCGGTGGGGGAGGCGACGCCGCCGGAAGCCATCACCTTGATGTGGTGCGCCCCCTTGCGCAGTTCGTCGCGCGTGGCCGCGCGGACCGCGTCGACCCCGTCGGCGACCCGGCCGAGACCGGCGCAGCACGGGTGGTCGTCGCTGGCGTTGGCGCCTCGGGTCCGGCTGTCACCGTGTCCGCCGGTCTGGCTCAGTGCGCGGCCGCAGAACAGCAGGCGCGGACCGCGGAACAGGCCCTCGGCCTGCGCGTCGGCGAGGCCGTAGTCGGCGCCGGAGGCGTCACGGACGGTGGTGAAGCCCCGGTCCAGCATCCGGCTCATCGTGCGGGCGCTGTGCGCGGCCACGTAGGACGGCGACGAGGCGGGCAGCGATCCCAGGTCCGCGGTCGAGGCGGTGACGTGCACGTGGGCGTCGACGAGACCGGGCAGCACGAACGCGCCACGCAGGTCCTCCGTCCGGGCGTCACCGGCGCTGAGACCCACGCCGATCTCGGCGATCCGGCCGTCGGCGCACCGGAGGTCGCCCTCGGTGTACTCGCCCTTGACCGGGTCGAGCAGGCGGGCGTTGCGGAGCAGCAGCGATCCGGTCATCGGGTCTCCTCCAGGAGTTCGCGCAGGGCCGGGGCCGCCAACGGTGCCAGGGAGCGGGCGACCGCGACGGAATCGTCGTCGTAGCTGCCTTCGGCGTCGAGGATGTTGAGGACGCCGAGGGTGCGGCCGTCGGCCACCACCGGAACGTTGATCACCGCGCCGCAGCCGAGCCGGTCGATGAGTTCGTGGTCGGCGAAGATCTCCCGCACCGCCGCGCTGTCCGGACCGAAATAGGGCTCCTGCCCGGTAATGCACCGCTCCAGCCAGCCCGCCGCCACCTCGACGGTCTTCTCGCCGCCCACCGGATACTCGTCCGGATGACTGCTGTGCACGCGCCGCAGCGCCCGCCGTTCGGGCACCCAGGCCAGCACGGTGAACAGCCGTACGCCGATCGAGGCCCGGGTCTTGTCCTCCACAGTGGACAGTGACACCGTCACTTCGTCATCTCCTTCGCGGTTTTCACGGGCGCGCCGTGTTCGGTCAGTTCTTCCAGGGAACGGCCGGCGGTGGACAGGCCGAACACGACCACGACCACCACCCCGGCCACCAGGACGGCGGTGGTCATGCCGAAGACGCCGGCGAACCCGAGGCTCGCCGCGGACAGGCCGATGATCGTCGGGGCCAGGATGCTGCCGACCCGGCCGAACGCGCTGGACAGTCCGGTCCCGCTGGCGCGGATCCAGGTCGGGAACACCTCTGGGGTGTAGGAGTACACGCCGGCGTAGGTGCCGTTGAGGAAGAACGACAGCACCGCCCCGGCCAAGGTGATCGACCACGGCGCGTCCATCTGGCTCAGCCAGAAGGCGCTCACCGCCGAACCCGCGAGGTACAACGCGATGGTGTGCTTGCGGTCGAGCCGTTCCGACAGCCACGCGGCGGAGAAGTACCCGGGGATCTGAGCCAGGTAGATGATGATGGAGAACTCGAAGCTCTTGGTCACCGTGATGCCCCGCTCGACGAGCAGCGTGGGGATCCAGGAGAAGAAGCCGTAGTAGGAGAACGTGATCACGAACCACACGGTCCAGATCACCGCGGTGCGCCGGGCCATCGCCGGGCTCCACAGGAACTTCAGCGCGCTGAGGAGATTGACCTTGGGGGTCTCCGTCGCGGGCTGGGTCTCGGTCTCCGGGACGGCCGGAAGTTCCTGTCCCGTCGCCTTTTCGACGTCCCGCTCCAGTTTCGCGACGATCTTCTCCGCCTCGGCGTGCCGCCCGTTCGCGACGAGGAACCTCGGCGATTCCGGCAGGGAACGGCGCCACCACAGCAGCATGACGATCGGCAGCGCGGTGATCAGCTGGGCGACCCGCCAGCCTTCCGGCACCGTCGGGACGACGAACCGGCCGATCAGCGCGGCCATGACGAACCCGAACGAGAAGAACCCGGCGAGCGCGCCGACGAACCAGCCACGTCGTTTGGCGGGCACGAATTCGGACAGGAACGGCGCGATGATCGCGCTTTCGGCGCCCGCGCCCGCCCCGGCCAGCACCCTGGCGCCCAGGAAGACCTCATAGTTGGGGGAGAAGGCGGCGACCACCGAGAATACCGCGTAGAAGGCCAGCGCGTACATCATGACCTTCTTGCGGCCGATGCGGTCGCCCAGCAGCCCGGCGGCGATCGCGCCGAAGAGGAAGCCGAACGGTGTCGCCGACCCGATCAGCCCGAGCTGCCCGTTGTCGAGGCCCCACACGGCTTTCGCGCTCGGAAGGAGGAAGGCGACCACGGCGGAGTCCATGCCGTCGAAGGTGTAACCGAGCCCGCCGATGAGCAGGAGCAGGTAGTGGGGACGGCTCAATGGGAGCCGGTCGAGTCGTGCCAGAAGCGTCATGGGGAACGCCTTCCGTGGTTCGGGCGACTAGGAGTCACGAGAGTGCGGACAACGTATACTGCGTTTCATCAAAACTGCAATGGTTGTTGCAAGTGGTTCGGCGGGCACGATGCGTTACCGTGACGCGGTCGAGGGAGGGCGTGCGTGAGAGAGACGGGAGCCGACGACGGTTTCGAGGCGTGGCTTCGGGATCGGACGCCGGAACGCGGGCTGCGGCCGAAGTCGGCCGCCGTGCTGGAAGTGCTGGTCTCGCAGCCGCGCCGGGCGTCGTTCGGCTCGACGGCCGAGCTCGCCCAGCTCGCCGGGGTCAACGTCGCCACCGTCACCCGCACGGCGCAGGCGCTGGGTTTCGCCGGCTGGCCGGCGCTGCAACAGGAATTGCGGGCGCGCTACATGTCGTCGCTGAGCGCGCCACAGGTCGCCGAGGAACATCGGGACGTCGACTCGCCGGGATCGGCGTCGCTGCGCCGCGACCTCGACAGCCTCGCTCTGCTCAACCGGCGGTTCGCCGAGGACGAGATCCGTAACGTCGCGCAGGCCGTCGCCGCCGCGCGCCGCACAGTCGTCATCGCCGACGGCAGTTACGCGGCGGTCGGGATCGCCTTCGCGCACAACGCCCGGCTCGCCGGCTACGACGTCCACGCGATCACCGCCGGCGACGCCGAACTCGCCAACGCCACGGCGAAACTCTCCTCCGAAGACGTCCTCATCGCGATCAGCTTCTGGCGGCTCTACGAGAGCACCGTGCTCGCCGCGAACGAGGCCAAGGCCAGGGGAGCTCGCGCTTTCGCCATCACCGACGCGGCCAGCCCCGCGCTGGCGGGTGCGGTCGAACAGGTGTTGATGGTGCCTGCCGAGGGCGTGACCTTCTTCCCGTCGCTGACCGCCGGGATGAGCCTGGTGCAGGCCATCGTCGCGCAGCTCGCCGCTGTCGATCCCGTCCGCACCGGGGAATCCATCGAGGCGGCCGAGGCCATGTGGTCGCGGTTCGACCTGCTGCACCGCCGTCCTGGATCGGCCGATCGGACAGTGCCGAAAAGGCCGACCGGTCGAGGCACATCCGCCGGATGACCGATCCGCCCGCCCCTGTCGGCGGGTGATCCTGGTTCCAGGCCGCCGGAACAGGCGGTACGGGGATCGAGGAGGCCGAAATGACGATCATCGCGACCATGGGCGCTTACGCCGGGCTCGCTCTTCTGGCACTGATGGCGGCGACCCCGCTGCTGGTCGAACTCGACCAGCGCTTCCCGGTCACCCGCCGGGCGAAGACGGCCGAACGGGAACGCCGCCTGCCCGCCGGGCTCGCATCGGCGTGACGCAGAGCACAGATTCGCCCGCCGACTACCTCACGTGAGTGATTCGCACTCGGCCAATTCGTGACTTTGCGTCGCGCTATGGAACGCTGAGTGACGTGACCGTGGATTTCTGCACCAACGCCCAACCCGCCGACGCCTTCGCGGAGTTCCGGAGGAACGTCGACGAACTGACCCAGACGTTCACCGACGCCTGCCGCCAGGGGCGCACACCGGGCGACGCCACCCTCGACCTGTTGCAGCGGGTGCACCGCGAAGACCGCAACTGGGTCGTCGTCCACCTGACGTTCGCCATCGCCGCGCTCGCGCATCAGCGAGCCCTCGCCGTCACCCGCCCAGGTGGCGTGACGGGTGCGCCGGAGCGTGCGTTGTTAACTTCCGCGAGTGACTGATCCGACCATCTCCGCGGTCATCGCGGTGTTCGCGGGTTTCGTGCTCGCGGGCCTCTTGGCCGTCCCGTACATCGCAGCGAGCTATCGGCGCCGCGGCGAACTCGGGCTATGGCGGGTCCTGCTGGTGTTCGGCTTCCTGGTCTACGCCATGTCCCTGTGGACGTACACGTTGCTCCCCATCCCGGAGACGACGACGGCGTGGTGCGCCGAACACGCGGCCGGTCATCTGCAACTACGCCCGTTCCAGTTCCTCGCCGACATCGGCCGCGAACAGACCGGGACGGGCATCCGGGCGTTCCTGCGCAATCCCGCCGTCCAGCAGGCGGTGTTCAACGTCGCCTTGTTCGTGCCGCTGGGCATGTTCGTGCGGCACCTGTTCCGGCGCGGTTTCCCGGCCACCGTCGCCATCGGGTTCGCGGTCTCGCTGTTCATCGAATGCGCCCAGCTGACCGGTGTCTGGTTCCTGTTCGAATGCCCGTACCGGCTCGCCGACGTCGACGATCTGCTGACCAACACCCTCGGCGCCGCCCTCGGCTTCGGGCTGGCCCCGTTGCTGCGGCTCCTGCCGGGGAACGAGCCGTCCGCACCTCCGGGCACGCCGCGGCCGGTCACGGCGCGCCGCCGTCTGCTCGGGATGGCGGTCGACGTCGTGTCGGTCGTCCTGCTCGGCACCACCGTCGCGATCCTCACGACCCTGCTGGTGGGCGAGCCGGACACGGTGGTCACGGCACTGATCGGCACCCTGCTGCCCGCGGTGCTCTTGTTGTTCGTCATCCCCCTCGCGGGTAACGGCGCCAGCTTCGGCCAGCGGGTCGTGTTGCTGCGCCCCGTCGGACCGGACGGCGGGAAGCCCGCCCTGTGGCGGATGGCGGGGCGGTTCCTCGCCGGTTCCGGCGGCTACTTCACGCTGCTCACCCTGGCTTCGGCGGTCAACAGCGGATTCGAGCCGCTCGCGAACCTGCTGTTCTTCGTCAGCGGCATTCTCGCGATCCGGCCTCAAGGCCACCAAGGACTCTCCGGACTGATCGCCGGGCTGCGGATGGCCGACGCGCGCGAACTCGACGACCAGGCCGAACCAAGCCTCGTGAGTGGTAAGGACGGTTAAAGCCAGGTCGTGGGGATGTCGTGAAGGGCCCCTTTGAGACGATGAACGTCTCAAAGGGGCCCTTCACGACGTAAGAGCTCGGCGCCGGGCCGATCGGAAGCGCTGAAGGAGCCGCCCGCTCGTCCTCGCGTTTCGTGACCGGTGGGTCCCACCCGATCGGGTCGACCCTGCCGTTCCCGCGAGTCATTGCGCCTGGCAGCGAGCGCGGGCCGGAACACTCGCCCGGTGGACGTGGAGTCGATGGACGAGGTGGCCGACTGCCTGCTCTCGGTGGCTTGGAACATCTTCACGCTGATGGGGAAACCTGCCGCGAGGCCGGGGGACCGGCCGGAGGAGATCCGGACCCTTCTCGTCGATGCGTGCCACGAAGCCGGGATGCGTGCCCGTGAATGGGCGGCGGCGCACGGGGCGGGAACTGAGGACGACCGGCGGCCTTTCCTGCGGCTCGCGGAGGTCGGGACGGACGCGAATCTGTTCCTGGGCATGGTTTCCGGCACGCTGGTCGCCGATCACGAGCGGGTCCGTCGCCGCTGGGCCGAGATCGAGGCGCTGGTCCTCGAGGCGGGCGAACTCGCCGAACAGGTCAAAGGGGCGGCTGGTGAGCCTGCCGCCCCTTCCCTCGGCTGATCAGTCCTTTTCGAGCGTCAGGTCGTAGCGGTTGAGTACCTCCTTGACGGGCTGGAAGAACGTGGTGCCGCCCACGTCACAGTTCCCGGAACCGCCCGACGTCATACCCTGCGCCTGCACCAGTTTCGTGCCGGAACCGGAGGAGGGACGGCTGACGAACGAGCCGCCGGAGTCGCCGGGTTCGGCGCAGGCGTCGGTCTGGGTGAGACCTCGCACGATGTTCCCGTTGCCGTAGTTCACTGTCTGGTCCAGCGCTTCGACCCGTCCGCAGTGCCAGTGGGTGGTGATCCCGGACCGGCAGACCCGGCCGCCGACGCCGACCACGTCGGCACCCTCGATCCGCACGTCGGATCCGTCTCCGTAGCGGTCGACCCGAGGCGGCGTCGACACGTCGGAGTGGGTCACCTTGACCGTCCCGTAGTCGTTGCCGGGGAAGGACGACCGCTCGACCCTGCCGATCGTGCCGCCGACACCGCGGACGGTGCCACCGAGCTCGGTGCAGTGGCCCGCGGTGATCACGTAATGATCATCGTCGTCGTAGGCGTTGAAACCGACCGAGCAGGCACCACCGCTGAAGTAGAGACCCTGCCCGCCGATCACGCTCCACAACGGCCGCGGCGCGCTCTTCGCCTGGTCCACCCGCACCGGGACGCCGGCGGATGTGGCCCATGCCCGGCCTGCGGGATCGCCGCCCACCACGCTGACCACGACCTCGTTCGTGGGCGCGTCGACATACCAGCCGGCGACCGAATCGGGTACGCCTTCGGTTCTATCGTCCAATGTGGACTGGAATTTCTTCAGTTCGGCGGCGCTGTGCCGGAGTACCTTCGGGATCGCGCCCGCGGCGCGGATCCCCGCCGACCGGCTCGCGTCGGTGGTGCCGACGACCAGTTCGCCGGTCGTGGTGTCCAGCCAGGAGCCGGCGAAGGCGGCGCCGAGCGAGGTACCGAGCTTCTGTTGCACGGCGGCCAATGCGGCCGGGCCCGCCGCTTCGCTCAGCACCGAGGTCGCCGCCGGAGCCGGGGACGCGAACGCGGTGACGGCTGCCGCGGCGCCGATCAGGACGGTCATGGTGCGCAGAGGACGTCGGATCACGAAAACCTCCATGGGATAGCGGAATTCGGTGCGTGGTGTGGATGGAATCGACGTTACGACAAGGTCGCGTCGTCGAATGCCGCCATTTGAGTAGCGCTCACAATTCCCCTTTCCGGCGCAAAGGAACGCGCCATTGCCGGGTGTTGCTCACTCTTGTGAGTGGATCATGCGCGATTTACCGTCCCCGATGTGCTGGCCGAATCGCGACAATCCGCGACGGGGCGCGGCATTCGGGAAAGTGTGTCTTCGGTGTTCGTCACCTGATTGTGCGCGGCTGAACCCGTTTGCCCGTATCGGTGACGAACGGATCTCGGTCGGCGCCGCGCCGTTCCGGCCACGTTGCGCCGAACGTGCGACTTCTGTAACGCGGCGCGCGCACCCGCGGACTGATCTCTCGGTGACCTGAGGCAGACGGAGGCCATGGATGAAGATCGATCTGTTCAACGAGATCCAGAACCCGCGGCCGTGGCCGGAGGGACACGAAGGGCTCAGGTTCGCCCAGGCGATCGAACAGGCCGTCCTCGCCGACGAACTGGGCTACGACTGCTGGTGGCAGGTCGAACACCACGGGGCGGGGGAGTTCAGCCTGTCCTCCGCGCCCGAGCTGATGCTGGCCGCGCTTTCGCAGCGCACCACCCGGATCCGGCTCGGCCATTCCGCGGTACTCGCGCCCGGCCGGTTCAACCATCCGATCCGCGTCGCCGAACGCGCCGCGACGCTCGACCATCTCAGCGGGGGCCGGGTCGAACTCGGGCTGACCCGCTCGACGATTCCCGAATGGCGGCTGTTCGGCATCGAACCGGACGAGGCACGCGCCCAGACGCAGCAGGCTTTCGAAATGATCCCGCGCATGTGGACTTCCGAACGCTTTTCCTGCGAAAACGACGCTTATCGCGTCGACGACGTGTCGATTTCGCCGAAACCGATCCAGAAGCCGCACCCGCCGCTCTGGCAGGCGGCCGCGAGTCCGGCGTCCTTCGAAGAAGCGGGCCGCCGTGGCGTCGGTGTCCTCGGCACGACGATGTGGGAGTCACTGGAGCGCGCGGGACGGCTGATCAAGCTCTACCGCGACGCGGCCGGGCGCTGTACCGATCCGGTCGGGGCTTTCGTCAACAACCAGGTCGGGTTCTTCACCTTCGTGCACTGCGCCGACACCGACGAGGAGGCGATGCGCAACGGAGCCGCCGCGGCCGCGGCCTGGTACACGGTGACGGCGCTGAACTTCTTCGAGGCGGCGAGCGAATTCGTGCGCCTGAACGCCCGGCAGGAGGAGATCGTCGCCGCGCCCGACGGCGGCGGGCTCACCGGCGACTTCCTACGTGGCGAGGCGAAGAACGCCCCGACCGAGGCGAATCTCCTGATCGCCCGGATCCTGCAAGGCGAAAACGTGCCGGACGACGAGATCTTCACCGTGCTGAGCGCGCAGGACTCGCTGATCGTGGGCAGCCCCGAGACCTGTCGCAAGAAACTGCGGGCCTACGCGGAACTGGGCATCGACCGGATGATGTGCCTGCAGCAGATCGGCGGTATCCCGCACGAAAAGGTGCTGAAGAGCATCCGCCTGATCGGTGAGATGATCCCGGAGCTGGGCTGAGTCGTGAGAGGAATACACCCGCTACGTCGAGTGCGGTAACCGGGAAGGCCGCTCCGGGGCCGACGCGCGGGTGATCCCCGGTCACCAGACTCGCGGATATGACCGGAAAAGTGGTTCGGCCCGCGATGTGGGCCACTATCGGCGGCCAGGCCGTCGCCGCACTGGGCACGATCCTGCAATGGATCGCGGCTCCCGAATTCGTGAAGGTCGTCCCGGCGGGACTCGGCTACATCGCCGGGGCACTGGTCATTCTGTGGCTGGACCGCCGGGCGTTCTGGTCGCCACTGGCCGCGATCGCCCTGACGGCGTGGATATTCCTGGGCACCGGCGAAATGCTGGGCCGTCAGCTCTCCTCGCCGAATACACTGCTGGCGGCCGGAAACTGGGTGATGGTCGCCGGACTGGTGGTTTCGGCGCCGGCGGGCGTGATCGCGTTGGTGATCAACCGGGCGACGGCGACCGAGCCGCAGATCCCGCCACTGAGTCCCCGAAATCCGCGCCGTCCGCTCGTGATCACCGCTGTGGCCGCACTGGCGGCAGTGGAGATCGGGCTCGGCGCCGCGCAGGACTTCGATCTGACCCGCCCGGGTCCTTCGTTGTTCCTGGCGCTGCCGGTATTGGTCGCGGTCGTACCCGGCCGTTCGATGATCCTGCTCAGTGCGGTGATGTCCGCGGTTTTCCTGGAGGCATCCTTCAGTTACGCCGGACTCGGTGGCAGGCTGAGCGCACCGGCCGACGGCTCGGCGTTCGCTCTCGACGTGCTCCAACTGGCGGGGATGACGGTCATGGTCGTCGTGGGCGCGGTTGCTGTGGGCCGGGGAAAGCGAATCGACACCATTTCGCGGTGAAAGGACAACTGCCCGTGCCGAAGTTCAAGGATGTTTACGCTGTCTTGCCGGTCTCGGACCATTCCGCCGCGGTCGCGTGGTACGAGCGGTGGATCGGGCGGAGGCCCGACGCCGAGCCCATGGAAGGCGTCGCGGAATGGCTGCTCGCCGGAAACGCGGGGATCCAGGTCGCCCACGCACCGGAGGCCGCGGGTAAGAGCGCCGTGGTCATCGTCGTCGAGGACATCGACGACACCGTCGGCTCCCTCGGCGCCAGGGGCGTGGAGTGCGGCCTGGTCCAGGACTACGACTTCATCAAGCTGACGGAGGTCGCCGATCCGGCGGGGAACAAGGTCACCTTCGTCTGGGAGAACCCGAACTACCGGCCGTCGCCGACGGATGATTGATCTCCGGAGCACCGGGTAATCGTCTCCTGCCAGCCCCCACCAGCCGGATATGGCGCAAACGGAGTTGAGAACCATGACGCACGCCTACGTAGAGAAGACGGTCGATCGTGCCGGAACCCCGCGGCGATGGCCGAATGAGCCGGCCTTCTCGCGGTCCGCGTTTCGCTCCGAGCACGGGTGGAACCCTCCGCGTGGCGGAGTGAACCTCATTGCCGCGTCGAGCAGCCGGCGCCGCAGTGCCGACGAGGACGAGCACGAGGTGGCGATCGGCATGGAACCGGAGTTCGACGACGTGATCCTGAAGGGACTACACCGGTATGTGAGCCTGGTGATCGAGGCGCTGGGGTTGCACGGAGACGCCTGTTGCGTGCAGCTCGAACCGATCGCGAGCGCGTACATCGCACTCGAGCGAAGACTGCCGAACAGGCCGGATCGCGACGTCGCCTTGCTCTGGGACGAACGACACGGGTGGGCCTTGGGTGTGGAGACCAGTAGCGGCGAAGACCTGATCGTCATCGGGTACCAGGGTCTCGAACTGCTGCCGCCACCACGGGCGGTCGCCACGTTCGCGGAGAGCCTGTACTCGGATGAGGCCACGGCGCTGCTCGAGCCACCGCCGCTCGGGGCGGCCGAGTCGGAGGATGGGCTCGCCCTTCGTCTGGCCGCGTACGCAGGCCTCTCACCACACGCACGATGATCGGGCCGACCAGGCGCGAGGCGGACTGAATCCGGCGGGCTCGGGCCGGGCTATCCGAAGGACATGGCACAGCGTGTGTTTCGTGATCGACGGGATGCCGGCCGCGTGGTCTGGTGCCGCTCGAGTATCCGGTCCCGCACGCTCCTGAGATCCCCCTCTCGCGGCGCCGCCATTTAGGTGTTACCTTGGGTAACAGTGAACCTCGGTAACGTCTAGTCAGGGAGGTCCGTATGACCAGCACCGATGTGCCCCGCACCGCGGAAGCGGCCGGTGCCGGCCGCCACGAGACCGCGCGGCGGCTCCTCGATTCCTCCGCGATGCTGTCCTACGACCCGGCCACCGAGGTGGACTGGGAGACGCCGCTGGACAAGGACTTCCACGGTGCCAGCCCGGAGTGGAGCACGCTCTACGGCACGAGTTACTGGGCGGAGATGACTCCGGAGCAGCAGAAGGAGCTCACGCGCCAGGAGGCAGCCTCGGTCGCGAGCACCGGTATCTGGTTCGAGATGATCCTGCAGCAGATGGTGCTGCGCGATTTCTACGCCAAGGACCCGACCGATCCGGCGTTCCAGTGGGCCCTGACCGAGATCGCGGACGAATGCCGGCATTCCATCATGTTCGCCCGCGGGGCGGAAAAGCTCGGTGCGCCCCCGTACCGTCCGCGCAGGCTCGCGGTCGAGCTCGGCCGCGTCTTCAAGGCGACGGCCCGCGGCGAAGCGGCGTACGCGGCGATCCTCGTCGCCGAAGAAGTCCTCGACGTGATGCAGCGCGACTGGATGCGTGACGAGCGGGTGGTCCCGTTCGTGCGGACCATCAACAACATCCACGTCGTCGAAGAATCGCGGCATATGAAGTTCGCCCGCGAGGAGACGCGGGAACAGCTGGAGGGCGCGGGTTTCCTGCGCCGCCGGATCAACGCGCTGGTCATCGCGATCGCGTCGTACTTCATCGTCAGCAGCATGATCAACCGCGACGTCTACAAGAACGCGGGACTCGACGCCGAACGCGCGCTGCGCGAGGCGAAGTCCAATGAGCACCACAAGTCGATGATGCGGTCCAGCTGTGCCGGGCTGATGGAGTTCCTCGGCTCGTGCGGCCTGCTCACCCGGCCCGCACTGGTGTTCTACAAGCGGGCGAACCTGATCTGACATGGCCTTCGCGATCACCCAGACCTGTTGCAACGACGCCACTTGTGTGTCGGTCTGCCCGGTCAACTGCATCCACCCGACCCCGGACGAGCCCGACTTCGGCACCACGGAGATGCTCTACGTCGATCCGGCCTCGTGCATCGACTGCGGAGCCTGCGCGGACGCCTGCCCGGTGGACGCGATCTTCCCCGCCGATCTGCTGACCGGTTCGCTCCAGGTCTACGCGGGGCTCAACGCGGAGTACTACGCCGACCGCGAGACCGTGCCCGCGGTCGATCCCGCGCCGAACTTCCACCACTGGAGTCCTCCGACGTTCGACCGGGCCATCCCGAGCGACTTCGCGCCGCCGGACATCGCCGTCGTCGGCACCGGCCCGGCCGGCATGTACGCCGTCGAGGATCTGCTCCTGCACACGAACGCGCGGGTCACCCTCATCGACCGCTTGCCGGTCGCCGGCGGACTCGTCCGCTTCGGCGTCGCCCCGGACCACCCCGCCACGAAACGGATCGGCGAAACCTTCTCGCGGTTCCATGAGCACCCGCGGCTGCGGATGCGCCTTGACACGGAGGTCGGCCGCGACGTCACCGTCGACGAGCTGGCCGAGCGCCACGACGCGGTGGTCTACGCCGTCGGTGCCTCGTCCGCACGCCGTCTCGGCCTCGACGGCGAGGACCTGCCGGGCAGCATCGCCGCGACCACCGTCGTCGGCTGGTACAACGGCCACCCGGACGTACCCGCGAACGCGGTGGACCTCTCCGCGGAACGGGTCGTGCTGGTCGGCACCGGCAACGTCGCACTGGACGTCGCCAGGATCCTCACCGCCGATCCCGCCGCGCTGACCGGCACCACGATCGCCCCGCACGCGCTGGAACGGTTGCGTACGAGCAAGGTCCGTGAGGTCGTCCTGCTCGCCAGGCGCGGGCCGGAGGACGCCGCCTACACCTCCCCGGAACTGCTCGCGCTGGCACAGCGGGCCGGTGTGCCGCTCGTCGTCGACGACGCGGACCCGCGCACCGCGGCCGCGATCGACGAGGGCACCGGCAAAGCGTCGCTGCTGCGCGAACTCGGCCGAGAGCCCGTCGACTGGACCGCGCCGCCGGTCGCGGACTCACGTCGGATCGTCCTGCGCTTCCACTCCGCTCCCACCGGGATCGTCGGCGACACACAGGTGCGCGGTGTCCGGGTCACCGGTCCGGACGGGCCGGTCGAGATCGCCGCGGGACAGGTCGTCCGCGCGGTCGGCTACCGCGGAACACCGGTGCCCGGCCTGCCGTTCGACGAGACCCGCGGCACGATTCCGAACACCGCGGGCCGCGTCGACAGCCGTAGCGGTGCCTACGTGGTCGGTTGGATCAAACGCGGCCCGTCGGGCGGAATCGGCGCGAACCGCACCTGCGCCAGGGAAACCGTCGCGACCCTGCTGGAGGACATCACCTCCGGACGGCTCCCGGTGCGGGCACGACGGTCGCCGATCGCCGCACTGGCCGCCCGCTTCCGCGGCCGGTGAACTCGCTTGGTGGCGCCGGTCCGTCCTTCTCTTGAGAGCCAGGCGCTCTCTGCCGAAATCACTTATCGCGAGCAGGTGATCGACGTCGCCTTGGGCATTTGGGTCAACCCCGTCGACGACGGCCGGGTCGTCTCGGGGCCGTCCACTCTTTGGTAGGAGACGAAAGAGCAGCGCGATTCACGCATAGTTGTTGACGCTGACCGGCCAGGTGCCGGTCGACGGGGTCCAGCCCTGGAAGGTGGCGGGGATGCCCACGCGGCTGCCGCAGTCGATCACCTGGAAGTGCAGATGCGGCGCGGTGGACGCCCCGGTGCTGCCCGACCAGCCGACGACCCGGCCCTGAGGCACCCAGGTGCCCGCGTTGTACAGGGCCCGGTTCAGATGCGCGTAGTGCGTGCAGGTGCCGTTGGAGTGCCGGATGAGCACCTCGATGCCGTTCTGCCAGTACGGCGACCAATTCGAGAAGATGATCTCGCCGCCCTGCGCGGCGGACACCTCGTAGTCGGCAGGGAGACCGAAGTCCCAGGCGTATTCGTTGTAAGGACCGACGTGGGAGTACGTGCCCTCCGGTCCCTGCGTGACCTGATAGGCCTCGCCTGCCGGATACGGCAATTCGTAGTAATAGTCCGCGGCCGACGCCGTGCCGGAGCCGGTGACGGAGATGCCTGCCGCCACCAGCACGGCACTCACCATCGTGCCGATCCTGCGGGGTAACGCCTTTTCGAATCCGCTCATCGTGCCTCGCTTCCCGGGTGAACCAATCCCTGCCGTGTGCAGGACGTCCCGACTAAACAGGCGGTTCGTCAAGGGAACAAGGGTTCGTTCGGGGCTTGCGCGAGGTCGGCGAGGGCCGTATTCGAAGCGCTCGGCAGTCCATTGTGGAGCCTCTGGATCAGGCCCCGCCCCAGAACTCGACCCACTCCCGGATGTCCTCCGCGTCGGCGGGCGGCGTCCCGAGGCCGCTCTGTTCGACCACGCCCGCGGCGCTCACGGTGATGAGGATTCGCTTCTGGCTTCTGCGGTGCAGCAAACCGGAGCCTGCGCTCCCGGATCGCTCCATCCAAGCTCTCCCGGGCGGCGATCTAGGCTGCACGCATCGTTGCTTATCACAGGGGTAAGGCAAAGGTGGCAGGTTGCGAAAGCCACTTTGGCAACCTTCAAGGTTGCGAAAGTGGCTTTCGCAACGTCGGGTGCAGGGGTGCGGTAGCTCAGAGGCGCCTTCGCTGCGTCGGCGCCTTCGCGGAACCCATGGTCGGGATGCGTCGCGAAAGCCACTTTCGCGACGCCTGAGGTCCCGAAAGTGGCTTTCGCGACACCTGGGTGCCCCACGGCCGCGGGAGAATCCCCGCGACCCCACACCTTTGCCGTACCCCTCAAGAGAACCCGTTGGGCAAGACCAGCGCCATGCGCGAACCCTGCCGCTCCGGCTCGCCGCCGACGAGCACGATCGGGGGCCGAGCGCCGGATCCGGCGTGATCCGCCGGGTCCGACGTCGCCAGGTCAGCCCTTGAAGTATCCCTTGAACAGGATCTCGCTGATCTTGGTGGTGGTTTCCTGGCCGGTTTCGTAACCGTTCTGGATGACCTTGGTGTTGTTCATGAGCGAGAGGGTGTAGCGCTCATGCGGGCCGACGAAGCCGACCGAGTTCATGATCCAGGAGCCGTCGTCGTTGTCGTCGGACCAGCCGTTCTTGTTGCCGGGGCGCGCGGCAGGGCCGGCGCCCCAGACACCCCACTGCTGGTTGACGTCGACAGTGCGCATTTCGCGGACGATGTAGTCCCGGTGCTGCCGGGGGAGTTCGGTCAGGACGTAGTCGACCAGGCGGTCCAGGTCGTTCGCGGTGGTCAGGATCCAGCCCCAGTGGTGCGGACGCTGATCGGTGAACCGCATGTCGGTCATCCCGTACGACGGGAAGCGCTTGGCGAACTCGGCCTCACCGCCGTACCGGGTCCACAGCGTGTGGGCGGCGGCGTCGTCGCTGGAGTCGAGCATCCGGTGGATCAGGTCCCGGTCTTCGGCGGTCAGCTGGACGGCCCCGGAATCGTTGCGCAGCAACAGGTCGACGACCATCGCCAGCTTCGGGGTGGAGCAGGCCCAAATGAGGGTCCCGGCGGCCTGGCTCCGGTAGACGGCGCCGGTCCACCGGTCCCGGAGGACGATTCCGGTGTCACCGGGCCTGCTGTCGGCGTACGCCTGGGCTCGTGCGATGCGCGACTGGAGCTCCCGGTCGAAGCGGGTCGTCGCGCCGGCGGGCGCGGCGGGTGCCAACGCGAGGACCGCCAGTATCGCGGTCAGCATGACGAAAAGTCTCTTCATGTGCTCCCCAGGTCCGATATCGGTTCTTCCTGAGCTTGAAGGCGTTCACCGGTGCCGGAGGTTGCCGCAACCCGTCGAATAGTGACGCCGGTCACTCCTCCGTGGGCTGCCGTCCATTGTGGACGGTAGGTAGGGCCGGCACCACCACAGGGCGTCCTGCGGTCACCACGACGGATCAGCGGGCTGACCCGGTGGTCCAGGACGCGGCGGACCGCGATGCTGGACCCGATCGATCCGAAGTCGTCGAACGAAGGAAAAGTATGTCGAGAGTGGATTCCGTGCGCCGCCACCTGATTCGTGCCGCCAGTGTCGTGCTGGCAGGAACTTTCTGCGCGATCGCCCTGCCCGGGAGTGCCGATGCCGTGGTGAACGGGAAGAACTCCACCGAGCGCTACGAGTTCATGGCCTCGATCCCGGAGATCGTGCCTGAGCTGAACAACGCCAAAGGTGTGTGCGGAGCCGTGCTGGTCCACCCGCGATGGGTGGTGACCGCGGCGCACTGTGTCGACCCGGAGAACAACCCGGCCCGGCCGGAGGGGACGGTGCGCATCGGCAGCCGGCAGCGGACCTCCGGCGGCACCGTGCGCACGATCGACCGCGTGGTGCGCCACCCCGGCTACCAGCCGGGTGAGCCGAACAAGAACGACATCGCGCTGGTGCGCCTGGACCGCCCAGCCGATCCGCATCGCCGACCGCCCCGGCAGGCCGGGCACGCCGACCCGCTTGATGGGCTTCGGCACCACGGTCGACACCGGCGACATCGCCAAGGCGGTGTTTCCCTAACGGCTCCAGCAGCTCGACACCCGCCTCGGAGCGGTGTCGGAATGCTCGCCCGGCTACGCGGATTCGACCCGGCTCTGCACGATCAGCCGCAAGCGTGGCGCGATGGCGTGCATGGGCGACTCCGGCGGGCCGCAGATCCAGCGCGGGAAAGGCGGCCGGTGGGAGCTGATCGGCGTCACCTCCGGCCCCGGTGACGACGACGTGCCCTGCGCCAACGGCCCCGGCCTGTACACGAGCGTGCCCGCCTACGCCGACTGGATTCACCGCACCATCCGCTGACGCCGACCGATGTCGACTGTGCGGTGTCAGCAGGCCCTGACGATGACCGAGTGCGCCTTGCCGCCGAGGTCGAGGATCTTCACGTCCTTGTTCCCGGCGGGCATGCGGACCTGATAGGTGCCGGGATCGACCGGGTAGCCGAAATAGCTGCCGTTCGGGGCGGACCCGGTACCCGCGATCATCGAGCCGCCGCGGTAGATCGTGCTGGAGACCGCCGTAGACCGAGATGGCCGGACCCGCGGTGGCCAGAACGGGTGAGAACGCGCCGGGCGGTCGAACGCACCACGTCCCGTGTCCGGTCGGTAGCTTTGAGGGCATGCGAGCGTTCAGTCAGGTCGATGTGTTCACCGACGAGTTCCTGTCCGGAAATCCGGTCGCGGTGGTTCATGGCGCCGACGACCTCACCACCGGGCAGATGGCGGCGTTCGCTCGCTGGACGAACCTGAGTGAGACCACGTTCCTGCTGCCGCCGACCGATCCGGCCGCCGACTACCGGCTGCGGATCTTCACCACGAGCCGCGAGTTGCCCTTCGCGGGCCACCCGACGCTCGGGTCCGCTCGTGCGTGGCTGGAGCGCGGTGGCACGCCGAAGACGGCAGATCGCCTGGTGCAGGAGTGCGGCGCTGGTCTGGTCGCGGTGCGGCGTGACGGGGACCGGCTCGCCTTCGCCGCTCCGCCGTTGCGCAGAAGTGGTCCCGTACCGCCATCGACGATGGACGTTCTGGCCGTGGCGTTGCGGGTCGATCCGGGCGACATCCTGGCCGCGCGGTGGGCGGAGAACGGGCCGGCGTGGGTCGCGGTGCAACTCGCCTCCGCCGAGGCGGTACTGGCGCTCGACCCCGATCCGACCGCGTTCGGTGAATATCCGGACGTCGGCGTGTTCGGTCCGCACCCGCCGGGCGGCGAGGCCGACTTCGAGGTGCGGGCGTTCGTCGATGAAGACGGCACGTTCGTGGAGGACCCGGTGACCGGCAGCCTGAACGCCGCGATCGCGCAGTGGCTCATTCCCGCCGCCGTCGCCCCGGCCGCATATGTCGCCGCTCAGGGTACGAAGCTGCACCGCCGCGGGCGGGTGCACATCGAGCGATCCGACGGCGAGATCTGGGTCGGTGGCGACACGGTCGTGGGTATCACCGGCCACGTCGCACTCTGAATTCAGGAAAGGAGCGCGATGACGGACATCGACGAATTACCGCCGTACCGCGCGGTGCTGGTCGTGGACACCAAGGAATTCGGCGGTCATTCCGATCGAGGGCAGGCGGTGCTCGCGGACGCCATTCCCGACGTGCTGGCGCTCGCCTTCGAACGCGCGGGGCTCGGCCACGTCTGGCGTGAGGCGTTGTTCCCGCATGACACCGGCGACGGTTTCGGGATCGGTTTCGCGACGCGTCACCTGCCCGCGGTGGTGATGCGGTTCTTCGACGCGCTCCAGGAGGCGCTGGCGGAACGGGATGCCCGGTGGCCCGCCGGCGACCGGCGGGTCCGGCTGCGGATGCGGGCAAGCCTGAACGTCGGCCCGGTCCGGGATCCCGGCTCCGCGGCCGTGGTCGGCAGCACGGTGATCACGACACATCGACTGCTCGACGCGCCCGAGGTGCGTGATCTGCTGGCGCGATCCGATCCCGGGCAGACGTTCCTGGCGGTGGCGTTGTCGCAGCGGGTCTTCGAGGACGTGCTGCGGACGGAATACGCGCGGCTTCCTTCGTCTTTGCTGGTGGCCCGGCGGGTCGAGGTCAAGGAGTACTCGGGCACGGTCCACCTCTATGTGCCCAGGCCGAGCGGCGACTTGCTGACACACGGTTTCGGTGCCGAGGCGGAACCCGCGATCACTCCGGACGCCCCGCGACCGGCGGGCACGACGAACATCATCACCGGCGGCGACTTCGGAACGGCGATCCAGGTGGGGCATTTGCACGGAAATCTTCGGCACGAGCCGGATCGATAAGGACCGCACGTCGGAGTGGCAGAAGGCGCCTCAATGGGAGACGCTCGCTCAGGCGCCTTTCACTCGAAGGTGCACAGTCTTCCGAAAGCTCGCGTCGATGGCTCACGCGGAAACGCATCGTTGCGCCATCGACCAGTACCTGCCCGACATGTACGCCGCCAGATTCAAGATAGTGAAGAACGCTCATGATGCCTGGGACGCGACCCAATCGGCGGTCGAAAAGCCCTGAAGAAAGCACCCGGCAAGGACGTCAAGGACGTGCGTGCCTGGCTGTGCAAGGTCGCGATAAGGCGTCCCGTGATTCTTCAGGGCCACCCGGTTGCGGCAGGACATGCTGAAGTTCCTCGACACAGCTCGGCGTGAGGCTGAACGAGGTGAGGAATAGGGCACCGGGGCGGGGCGAACGTCGTGGACGTGGATGTCGCCCTGCACGACCCCCGGTCTGGATGACCGAGCCGCCGACGGCGTGCGCGACCTCGTTGGTCGTATGGTCCACGGCCCACCTCCGCTTTCGAGGCTAGCTGCCTGATTCCCGCGTTTCGGTTCATTCACCGCAAGGGAGGAGGCAGATCGGCCCATGGCACCTCATGACCGGTACTGTGCGGTCTTCGATGCGTTTCCTGCGCGAAGGTCTTGGGGGATCGGGATGAGCATGGATGAGGCCGCACGGGTGGCCGCGTCGGTGGACAAGGTTTCGGTGGGGCGGGTATACGACTACCTGCTCGGCGGGACGCACAACTACGCCGTCGACCAGGCTTTCGCCGAGAAGCAGCTCGCCGTGCTGCCGGAGATCCGGGATTTCGCCCGCGCGAACCGGGCGTTTCTCGGTCGTGCAGTCCGTTTCATGGTGGGGCAGGGGATCCGGCAGTTCGTGGACATCGGGTCCGGATTGCCGACGCAGGGCAACGTGCACGAGGTCGCCGACGAGGTGGCGCCGGGTGAATGCCGGGTGGTGTACATCGACAACGAGCCGATCGCCCAAGCGCACGCCCAGATCCTGCTCGAAGAGACGGCGGACCCGGCCCGGCATGCCGCCCTGGACGCCGATTTCTTCGACCGGCGCCTGCTGTGGGACCGCGTGATGGACACCGGCCTGATCGATCGGAGCGAGCCCATCGGGCTGCTTCTGGTCGCGCTGTTGCATTTCATGCCCGACGAGCAGAATCCGCACGCCGCACTCGGTTTCCACCGCACGATGCTGCCGCCGGGAAGCTTCCTGGCCGTGTCGCACATTCATGTCGCGCCCGAGGACGTCGAGACGCAGAACGCGGGCAAGCGGGTGGCGCAGGAGTACGAGCGCCGGACCAACCACGCCGCGATCATGCGCTCACGCGAGCAGATCAGTGAGTTCTTCGGAGACCTGGAGCTGGTCGAGCCCGGTCTGGTGTGGCTGCCTCGGTGGCGCCCCGACGTCGCGGGCGCCGACAAGGACGCGCCGCGTTCCCGCGGGCTGGCTGGGGTGGCACGCACGCGCTGAAACTCGCGATCAACCTGCTAGGGCGTCTGGTGCCCTCGATTGAGCCAACCGCGCATGATTTCGACGGCAAGCCAATGCCCCCGGATCTCCGCCTCCTCGACGACCGGGATGCCGTTGCGGCGCCGGAGCGGGTCGGCTCCGCGAGCGAGCAGGAACGCGGTGGTGTCGGCATGCAGCGGCTCACCGGTCTGGACGTGGCCGTCGTGTTCGACGTCGATGGCGTGGCGCAGAAGGGTCCAGCCGTCGCCGTTGTCGTCCTCGATGTCGTGACCGGCATCGAGGAGGTCTCGTAGCCGGGGAAGGTCTTCGAGTTCGACGGCTTGGTGAGCTGGTGACCAGGACATAGAGTGCCTCTGCAAGATCGATGCCGGTTCTGTCACACGATATCGGCCGAGGTACCCGGGAAGCCGCCCGGACGTTGGGCGGCTCGTCCCACGGCGTCCCATGGGAGAGATGTTTCCGCAGGTGAAGCGCGGGACCTTGTCCCATCGTCCCAAGTCTCCTCGAGACGCTTCCGCTCGCCGGAAGTCGATGCGCAGACTGGGTTGGCCCATTCGGGCAGGCAGCGAAATCGAGGGGTGGAATCACGATGAAGTTGATGCGAGAACTCGCGATCGGGTTGGCGGCTTCCGCCGCGTTGTTCGCCGTGCCGACGTCCGCGAACGCCGTGGCGGCGGACCCGGCGCCAAGTCGGCCGGGTGCAGGGATTGCGGCGGAATGCTATCCGTATCCGCTGCTCTGCGGTGTGATCCGCAATCTGTCGAGTTCTGATCGTGGATTGCGGATCACCAAGGCGTGGGGTGATCGACACGACTCCAGCAGCTGGACAACGTTGGCGCCTGGCAAGAGTTCACGTGACTCCCATGTCAGGGACGCCGACGGATACTGGGTGGCCCGAGGCTGCATCGCCGAGCAGGGGTGGTACGAGTACAAGGGGCCACAGTGGGTGAAGGTCAGCAACGTGCCGCTTGGCTCGGAATGGCAGGTGGAATACCGCTGCTGAGCAGAGGTAAGAATGCCCGGCGACGATCATGAAATCGTCGCCGGGCGGCCACCAGGGCACGTATCCGGCCGAGTCGATGGCAAGAACGGCGGAACGGTCGTACGCGCGCCGTACGATGCTCTGCGAGATCTGTCTGGCCGATGACGCCTTGGGCGGAGTACTTCGCTCGTCAGCGGCGTAAGCCCACTCCGCCACCACCTGACTTCTGATCCCGTTGCCGTCCAGAGCAGCGCGCGGAATTCGAGTCGTAACCAGTGAGGCCGCCCTCGATCGGTCGCGTCGCGGGAACGTCGAACCGGTTGGCTTCGGGACTCAAGGATTCACGTCGACGTTCAGTTGCGGGGGATCACGCAGTTCGTCGTCGACGTTGTCCAGGCGCGCGGTCAATTTGGTGATCGCCGCGCGGGCGTCGTCGCAGATCCCGTTGGCGGCCACCAGATACGAATCGCAGATCTCCCAGTAGTTGCCACCGCCGATCGCCGCGGGATCCTTCGTCCGCTGTGCACCTTGAACGGCTTCGGCCAGCACCTTGTCCAGGCCGAGGATCTTGTCGATGGCGAACGGGAATTTGCCAAGTACCCAGTTGCCGATGACGTCGAACATGGTCAGGCCGAGCTGTTCGAACTCGGGGTCGGCGAACGTCTCGGCCTGGAGCGCCCCGACGAACTGCTTCATGACCTTGACCATGTCGGCTCGCGCCTGTTCGAAGATCTGGGAATACGCGATGAGGCACTGGCCCAGTTTGCCGACCGCCAGAATGTAGGGTTCGGTGTAGTTCTCCAGTTCCTCACGATAGGTCTGTACGCCGACCGCGACATCGCCTTCCCACCTGCCGAGCGCGGCGCCCAGTGCGCTGTCGAGGTTGTTGAGCACGTCGAGGCTGGGACTTGCCTCGCCTGCCGACTTGTAGCGCAGCTCGTCGATGGCCAGCCACCCCTGATGCATGACCTTGAGCTGCTGGTGTGCGATGACGTCGGACGGATGGAAGAACCGCTCGAACGGATAGTTGACCCACCGGTCGGGGTGCGGGCCGGTGGGGCCGTAGTCGTGGAGCAGCCAGTCCACCCAGCCGGCCACCCAGCGGGCCCAGACCGCCAGTTCGTCGCACTGATCCTGGTATCGGTCGAATTGCGGGTAATGGGCCGGCGCGCGATCCGGCCAGTACGGTGGATGTCCCATCAGCGGCCCCCGTCCATCCAGGGTTCTCCGATGCGCCGGAGTCGTTCACCCGCGGCCGTTTCGGTTTCGGCATAGAGCTTCGAAGCCGTCTGCAGACCGCCCTGCAACCGTCGGGCCGTGTCGACGAAGCTGTCGTTGTATGAAATGAGCGTGTCGAAGGTTTCTTTGAACTTGTTGCTGAAGTCTTCGCAGGCGTGAAAGAAGACCCCGGCGTCGCCATAGTCGCCGAGTAGTGCGGAATTCCTCTCGATCACGGCTTGCGCGTTCTTGACGGCCGTGCCGTGTGTCTCGAAATGGGTGACGGCCTCGCTCGCGCGCTGGGCGGCGTGCTTGACCAATTCAGGGTCGACCGCGAAACCTTGTGACACCGTCCGCCTCCATCTGCACTGCCCGCTCAGTAGATGTAGATCCTGGAAATCGACTTGGACGATACCTTGGTCGCTCGCGTCGGAGAGGGACTTTCAGGAAACTCGCCGATCGCGGAAGCTACGGTTCGTTGATGAACTGGTTGAGTGAGACCCGGAACTCGTATGACACACTCGCGGCCGGCTACGCCGATGAGACCCGAGACCTGCTCGACAGGAAACTTCACGTTCGCGCGGGGGTCGTGCTGTTCGCCGACCTGGTCCGCGCGATCGGTGGCGGGCCTGTCGCGGATGTGGGCTGCGGGCCGGGGCACACCGCCGCGCTGCTGCGGGAGCTGGGCGTGGACGCGTTCGGTATCGACCTGTCTCCCGCGATGATCGAGATCGCTCGCCGAGAACACCCCGATGTGCGATTCGAGGTCGGTTCGATGACCGACCTCAAGGTCGACGAAGGCTCTCTCGCCGGCGTGCTCGCGTGGTGGTCGCTGATCCATATCCCGGACGAGGTGGTGCCGGGCGTGCTCGCGCGGTTCCATCGGATCGTGCGGCCGGGTGGGATGGTGGCCGTGGGTTTCCACGTCGGGGACGAGCCGGAGGACGAGACGAGCGGGAATGGGGACCAGTCCACGCGGGCGGCGGACGGGTACCTTCGACGGCCGTCCCGCGTGGCCGATTGGCTCCGCGAAGCGGGTTTCACGGTGGAGGCGCAGCATCTGCTGAGTCCGGACGAGCCGAAGCCGGGCGCGATACTCTTCGCTCGCCGATTCATCGGCCCGTCCGGGGCGGTCAGCCGGTGACGTCCAGGTGCGCGGGGACCGGGGTGGGCTTGGGGGCCTTGCCGCCGGGCTGAGGCTTGTCACCGCTGGGCTTGGTCGGCGGTTCCGGGGTGGCGCCGGGAGATTTGGCGCAGGTCGCCGATGCGATGTCCAGCGTCTGTGTCCGGCCCAGCAGCTTGGCCGATACCGCGGTCACGGTGAGCGTGCCGCCGGCGTTCCTGGTCTGCTTGTTCACCACCAGTTCGAGCAACGGGGCCAGCGGGACGGTGGTGTTGGGCGGGACCTGGTCGAGCTTGATCGCCTTGCCACCGACCTCGAGGTTCGCGATCGACACCGAACCCTTGCCGTCCTGGCATTCGGCCTTGATCACGTCGGCGCTCAACCCGGGCAAAGTGGCCCCGGCGGGCAGGGTGGCGAGGTTCAGCGAGAGACCGGCGACGCTGGACTTGGCATGCCCCGGTTTCACGTCGGCGTTCAGTGCCTTCGCGCTGACCAGGGACGGGCCGGAGGCCGGCAGCGCCACTGAGGCGAGCGACTCCTTGCCCGCGCCGGAAACCGAAGGCGTACGGGGAATCGTGACCAGACCGGACGCGGCGATGGCGTAGGCGGACTCGGCCGGGGCGGCCACGGCGGGGGTGGCGGTGAAGGCCAGGCAGACCGCGGCCGCGCCGGCGAGCACGCTGGTAGTGCGTGGGGACAAGGAAATTACCTCCATGATCGGGTTTCAGGTGATGTTCACGACGGTGCCGAGCGGCAGCTCGACGAGGCGGTCCAGTGCCTCGCGGGTGACCCGGATGCAGCCGTCGCTGGTGGCCTTGCCGACGAAGCTGTCGTCCGGCCAGGTGTGCAGGCCGACCGTGCCGGGCCCGCCACCGAAGGTCTCGTGCGAGTCGGAATGACTGCTCAGCGGCAGCACGATCGGGCTGTAGGTGTTCACGCTCTCCTTGATCGAGGCGAGAATGAACGCGCGACCGGTTGGCGTGGGGTGTTCGGGTTTGCCGGTGCCGATGGTCCACGAGCCGATCGGTTTGCCCAGTTCCAGGATTTCCAGGCGGAATGCGGCGAGGTCCACGTTGACCCGGAAGTCATTGTGCGCCGATTCCACGGTTTCCGGGGTGGCGTGCAGCCAGCCGGTCGCGCCGTTGGGCCGGGCGGGCAGCAGTACCTGTGCCCAGTCGCCCTGCCGGGCGATCACCGGGACCCAGGTCGGTGAGCCGATCTGGGTTTCGGGCAGCCGGGCGATCGGCTCCGCGCCGGGTGCGCGGTAGACCACCGCATCCGCCTTGGGATGCAGTACTTCGCCGCCGGCGGGGAGCGTGGGGGACGGGTCCGCGGGCGCGGAGTTCAGCTGTCCGAAGGTGTTCGCCTCGGGCAGCGAGGCGAACACCTCGGGCGACGAGGGTGGCGGCGCCACGGGGCAGCGGCGCCGCCACCCTCGTCCCCGGTGGTACCGCAGCCGGACAGCGGAAGCATCGCCAGCACCAGTATGAGAAGCGCGCGAACCGGATGTAGGCGTGCGCCATCGCAAGAGGTCTGCAGTTCGGTCATCGGGGCCTGTCCTTGCGCAGAGTCATCCGCAACGGGAGACGAATCGGGAACGATCATCTCTAACAGGAAAGCAGTGCGTTGATCAATGCGCACGGTAGGTGATCGGAACGAATCTGCCTGCGGTTTTGTCGCGTTTTACCAGGTCGATCGGGCGGACTGAGTTCACTCGATCGAGGCGGAAATGCGTTTTCGCTAATCCGCGGCGGAAATACGCTGTGTATTTTCTCCTGCGGCCATTCGGAGGACTCGTGCAATAGTGGCGGGCGCGATGACCACTCGGAGTGTCCTCTTCGCTCGCGGGCGGGAGCCGGCCGCGAGTTTCCGCGCGATCGGCATTCCGCTGCGAGACGGCCCGGTCACCCGAACCGGACGTCGGGGATCGCCGTCATCAGCCGCTCCCATTCGGGATACCTGGCGAGCTTGCCTTCGTACACGGCGGTGATCTTCGCGGCCAGCTCCGGATCGGGGTCGTCGGTGACGGCGACCCCGACGTGCAACTTGGCGTAGTGCGGGAGGATCTCCGGATCTCCGGCCAGATGGACCGGGTCGTACATGTAGCGCTCGAGCGCGTCGAGGTCGGCGAGGCCGAAGGAGTAGGCGTGGGTGTAGCCCGCGGCCGGGTCGCCGAGGAACCTGCCGACCGTGGAGAACGCTATCGACTCCACCGCCGCGGTCCGGCGGATCAACTCCAACGCGCGAGTCTTCTGTTCCTCGGTGCTCTCCTCGCGGAACGCGAAGCGCATGAACTGGACGATCAAGACTTCCTCCTGTACTTTGAACCGATGAGTTCAATGTAGTGAACGGATAGGTTCATGTGCAATCCTGGATTTCGGAGACCGGTGGAGAGGATCGTGTCGTGACGAAGGTGACCGCTCCGCGCGGACGGGTCGACAAACGTCAAGCGATCTTGGACGTGGCCTTCACGGTCTTCGCGCGCCGTGGTTACGCCCGGGCTTCCGTTCAGGAGATCGCGGATGAGGCCAAGGTCGCGAAACCCACCGTCTACAACCATTTCAGCGACAAGGAGACGCTGTTCCGCGGCTCCATGGCGGCCGCCGCCGACGGTGTCGCCGCCGACTCGCTCGACGCCATCGGACCGCTCCGCGACGCGGGAGCAGATGTCCGCGCGGCCCTCGGCACCGCGGCTTCCCGTCTGCTGCGGATCTGTTCCGGCGAGCGTTCGCACGCGCTCCGGTCGTTGGCCTACGCCGAACTGGCCACGTTCCCCGAGCTGGTGGTCGCCATGCAGGAGCGCACGTCGGTGGATCTGACCGAGGCGCTGGCCGACCGGTTCGCCCGTCTCGCCCTTTCCGGCGCGCTCCGCTCCTGCGATCCGGCCAGGGCCGCCGAACACTTCCTCGCTCTGCTGATCGGGCCGCTGGAATCTCGCTCTCGCCTCGGCGCTCGTGTTCTCCCGGAGAGTGAACTCGAAGGCATAGCGGAGTCGGCCGTCGACACCTTTGTGCGCGCATACGGTCTGTAGGCCGCTCCCCGATGGCGGCCGGTCAGCGGCGGATCAGTGGCCGGTAAGGACTCCCTCCTGATCTGACGGCAACCGCCGGCCAAGGGGGAGCCGACCATGCCCGATTTCGAAGTGGAGCCGGCCGGCTCAGCAGTTTCCCGGCGTCGATACGGCGCGCTGAAACTGAAACGGTCGGGCGTACGCTTCCTGGGTGGAATTCGTGGTTGCCGATGACGACGTGTGGCTCTCCGCGTTCGGTGTTCTCCCGCAGGCTGAAGAAGCGTCGGACGACGATTGGGTGCGGGAGCTGCGGGTGCCCGTCTCTGTCACCGGGGAGCTCCACCTGTCCTGGGACGTGCTTCATCAGAGCGTCCGCGTTCGGTACACATGGGCATCGGACCTCATTGTCGATGTCTACCGTGAACAGGCGACTCTTCTCACGGTCGATGACCGCAAGACCGGCCCCGTCGTCGTGTTGGAGTACTACGCGGAAGGCTGTCGCGGCCGGGCATTCGTGCGGACTCAACCGACGCTCGCTTTGGAGGACACCTTCCTGCGTACGTGACTGCCCGCTCACATCCCGGGCATAAGCGTCCGAGGTTGCGCACTGCGGGTCGTCGCGGTGGGCAAACTACTACGGACCGTCATCGACACGTGGGCGGCGGGAGTGCTGACACAGTGACCGCGTCGCCTCGCCGAACAGTCGCGGAGTCCTGCCGATACCGCCCTTCGAGCGATTTCGTGTCACCAGTGAGTTGGAAGGTCAGCCGGTTCGCATCGGAACCCCGAATCCTTCGGAAGCGCCCGGACCGAGGTTCGTGGAATAGAATGAACCCGGGATATCCGAAATGGAAAGGCATCGTGCATGACGAGTCGGTTCGAATGGGCGACCATCGACAGCGTGGATCCGCGGCGGCTGGCGGATTTCTGGTGCGGCGTTCTGGGTTACGTCGTTTATGAGGACAAGAACGGCGCAGCGGTCGAGATCGGGCCCGATCCGGAGGAGCCGGACGAACAGCGGTTGGCCGCGTTGCGTGGCGGGCCCGCTGTGCCGAATATGGTCTTCGTCCGTGTTCCCGAGGCCAAGACCATCGCCAAGAACCGGGTGCACTTCGAGGTCTGTCCGATCGACAGTGACCAGCAGACCGAACTGGAGCGGTTGCTCGCGCTCGGCGCGTCCAAGACGGATGTGGGACAGGGAGACGGCCGGTCCTGGGTGGTAATGGCCGACCCGGAAGGAAACGAGTTCTGCCTGACGCGCAGCCTCGCGCCGGGGGAGTTCGAGCTGTAGTCCGGAATTGCCGGGTACGCTGCCGGGCGGGAACAGGGGTTTCTTGCGTCGCTCCGACGAAACAGCCCTGGTCGTCGAGACGTTCATGTCCGAACATCGCCGAACGAGTATGACACGGGACGCTGGCAACTGATTGCTGATTGTTTGTAGCTGATTCTCTACGAATACCTGTAAGTCATACTCGCTGGGCGACGGTTCCTCTGCGGCGCTGGAGTATGACGCATCGAATCACCACGAGTGACTTTGGTTTCGGGCCGGCATCTGCGGGCGGGTGGTGGTCGTCGTCAACGGGGCGCCTGCTGATGCGGCAGGCGTCAGAGACTTGATCTGATCAGGACTTCTTCCAGGATGTCCGGCGCTGACACGGTCATGAAACCGAGGCCTGCCGCATCGACGGGCCGGGGCTGGCGCGACGCAGGCCCGGAGCGGGTCGCGATCTGGGCAAGGTTGCCGCGGAAGAACGGGACCAAATAAGGGTGATCAGGGTGGGATTTGTGGACCTAAAACTCGACGCAAACTGGTGCTAACCGGAGACGCCAATAGTGCAGTGTCACCCAGTCGCCATACCGCTACGGCAATCCGAGGCGACAATGAGCTGACAGCTCCAGTAGAGGCGCGACCTCGGCGGGAGTCTTCGATCTCGCTGTGACACAGCACCGCCTGCCACGGCTCGGGCAGCCGGGTGAACGCCTTCGCGGCGAGCGAGCGCTTGAGCCCGGCGGTGTCGGAGAAGGTGACCCTCTGGCGGTCTGTGAGCAGGGAACTGCGAGGCCTGGGTCAGTGCGATCGTGCACAGATCTCGGCGGCCGTCGGCTTTTGATCACTCGTCAGGCTGACGCCGGTTGTGCCGCTGGCCGCGCGGTACTGGACTGGTCGCACATCTCCAGTCTCCTGAGGATGGAAGGACATGATCATGTTTGGCTGCTCACGCCGTAGGCAGGCCGGGGTGCTGTTTTCCGCGGCTATGGCCGTCTTGTTGACCTGCCCGGTCGTTTCCGCGGCTCCGGTTGCGGTCGGTGCGGCGCAGCAGTCGGCGGTGAACAGCGGTGATGCGATGTACACGGTCTCGCCGGGACCCGGCCGTGAACCGTATTATTGTTCAGCGGGGTTCGCGATTCTCGTCAAGGGCGTCCGGTATGTCCTCACGGCCGGGCACTGCACCGAACACGGGCTGGACTGGGAAGGTATCGGCCCTAACGTGGACAGCCATTTCCCGGTGACCGATTACGGCCGTGTCCGTGACCTTTCCGGCTCCGGGCCCAGCCAAGTCAATTTATACGATGGCAGCACCCAGCGGATCCTGCGCGCGGGCATCCCGCAGGTGGGGCAACCGGTGTGCAAGAGCGGTATGACGACGAAGAAGACGTGCGGGAAAGTCCTCGGCCTCAACCAGACCGTGAACTACGGCAAGGACAAGCAGGTCGTCGGGACGATCGCGACCGACATCCCCATCGAGAGCGGTGATAGCGGCGGCCCGTTGTTCTATGGCGGCGTCGGCTACGGAGTGCTGTCCGGCGGGAACAGCCAAGTCAGCTTCTTCCAGCCACTACGCTCCGTGCTCACCGCCTACGGCGCCACCCTCTCCTGAGAGGGAGGCGCCCAAGTCGCCGGGCGCGATCCCTCCCATCTGGCTTGCCCAGGTGAGAGATCCGGGCCAGGCTGCCGTGCGTGACATCATCCCCTGTCCGGGCAAATCGATCTTGACTTGGCTTCCGTGCTTTGCGTTGCTAGATCCGTTCGAAGATGACGTCGAAGTCCTTGCGCCAGGTGGATCCGTGGTCTTCGGACGCTTCCCAGCGTGCGTTGATCCGGTCTGGTTGGACGTCGGCGATGAAGCGTTGGTGCATGTCGGGGTCTTGGCGGTTCAGGTGCCAGCGTGTGCCGTCGAAAGTCATGGCGAAGACTCGGCAGACACCTCGTTCGTCGTGGTAGAGGGCTGTGTAGGTGTCGCGGGTATCGCTGCGGCCGAGAACCAGGACCATCTCGCTCGCCGCCTTGTCGTCGTCGGCGCCCATGGTCCAGCGGAGGACTACGAACGCGTCACCGAGCCACTCGACCGTCGCTGAGCCAGGCACCTCTTGGTCGGCGGGGTCCAGGAACCATGCGTTGCGCAGCGTTGTCCGCCACGAGCCGACAAGGACGTCCAGTTGTTGCATGACCTCGTTACGCATGGATACCTCCCTGACGTCGGGCCCGAACTCTTCGAGCTCGCAGGAGTCTCGCGGGGGACTGCCTTTACCGCGCTGAGGGAAGCGCGAGAGCGGCCTGCGATGTAGGAGTGGAGCCTCTGCGAACCAGAACCGGTCCACAGGGACTTCACCTCAAGACTATCGGCCTGGTTTTGAGCCTGAACAAGAAAGAACCCCTGGCCTGTACCTGAGGTACAAGCCAGGGGCTTCGTCTTCCGGTCGGGCTGACAGGATTCGAACCTGCGACCCCTTGACCCCCAGTCAAGTGCGCTACCAAACTGCGCCACAGCCCGGACCCGCGCTCCGTGGAGTGCGATGTGAGTACTTTAGCGGGTCCCGAACAGGCGCTTGCAAGCAGGGGTCACTGTGTGTCTGAGCTGCGGAAACGGACCGTGAGGGCCGCCCTGTCGCATTCGGGCGGCCCGCACGGGTCACTGTGGGTTGCCGGCGTGGGTGAGGGTCTGCCAGGACACGAAGAGGTTGTTGGTGCCGGCCGGGCGCTGGCGCAGGGTGAGGGCCTCGGTGTTGCTCATGGTGTGCCCGAGGCGGGTGTGGAGGTGGTTGTACCCGACTTCGGTGATCGGGCCGAGGCCGAGCTTCAGGTCGCCGCCGCAGAGCCACGACGGGACGGCCGCGCCCAGCTGGTACTTCGCGTGGAAGCCGAGGCCTTCGCGGAGGCGGTCGGCGATCTCGGGGTAGAGGTCCTGGCCCTGGATGCGGGTGGTCTCGGCGAAGTTCGCGATGGCGGCGAGGCCGTAGCCGGTGTGGGTGAAGTCGCGGCATGTCTCTTGGGAGAGGCCGTTGACGAACGTCGTCTGGCCTTGCCAGTACTTCACGATCTTGTCGCGGGTGTCCAGGCCGCTGCCGGGCGCGGTCTTCGGGAGCGCGCCGTCGCTGGTCAGGTAGAGGTAGGCGGGGACGCGGGTGCGGAACTTCGCGACCGCCTTGTCGTAGGTCGCCTTGTCGTCGAGGAACACGGCGATGCCGATCGCGGCTTCGGTCATGCTGAGTTCCCAGTTTCCGTTGCTGTGACTGCCGTTGATCACCTCGGGCAGGTACACGTTCCGGAGCATGGTGCCGAAGCGGCCGGAGTTCGGCCAGCTCGCATAGGTGTGCTTGATGATCTCCGCGGCGCGCGGCCACGAGGAGGCCGACCACGCGGACTGTAGGGGAGCGTTGCTGTTCGTGTGGTCTTTCAGTACCGCGGACCAGGCGTCCATGATCTCGATCGCCTTGGTCGCGTATTTCGCGTCGCGCGTGACATACCAGGCCAGCGAAAGGGAATACGCGGCGATCGCGTCTTGCCGCTCATCGGTACAGCCGATGTTCGGATTCGAATACGAACCGCATTCGACGATGGCGCGCGGTTTCGGTGACCGGGACAGTGACACGTACGAATTCGACATCATCGCGTCGTAGGCTTGTTTCCACGGTTGCGCGCCTGCCTGGACCTTGGCGCGGACGAAGTCCAGTTGCGGGCGGCTGACCAGCACTCCGGGATGGGTGAAGGTGGCGGGCGCGGCCTGAGTTGGGGCGCTGAAAAGGCCTAGCGCCAAGGGGACGAGGGTGGTCAGGGCGAGCAGTTTCCTCGGTAGGGACATGGTTCTCCTCGGGCGGGTGTGAGCCAGGTCACCGGCGGCGCGCGATTCAGTGTCGTGGTCTGAATCAGCCGCGTCAAGACCTTTGTTCGCCTCGAAAAGAAAGAGATCCCGTGCTGTTCAGCGGGCTGAACGAATAGTGGCCATTGCGGTGCCGGGGTGCCGGTGACGAACACCGGCACCCCGGGAACCGTCACTTCAGCGAATTGTCCACTGTGGTCATGAGGGATCCGGTGTCACCCGACATCTCCCAGGCCATGACTCCGAGCAGTCCTCTGGTCTTGAGCCAGGCGATCTTCTGCTGGATGGACCAGGCGTCGTCGAAGGTCCACCATTGCCCGCCGTTGCCGGTGTAGCACGATGTGGCCACTGCCGCGGTGTCGTGCTGGACGGCGCAGTTGGGGACACTGGCCAAGAGATTCGCGTAGCCACGAGTACCTGCTTCCTCGGCGAACTGGCCGGGCGCGGCTCCTGTCGCGCTCTGCCATTCGCCCTTCTTGCCGCCGTCCGCGACCCCTTGCCAGCCTCTCCCGTAGAACGCGAGCCCGAGGGTCAGTTTCCGTGGATTGGCCCCTGCCTCGGTGTAGGCGTTGATCGCTGATTCGACACTGAACTTGAAGTTGTACGGATCGTCCGCGTCGGCGTAGAGGTTGCCCTGATGGCCGGTGCGGTTCGGCTCCCACGAGTTGTCGCTGCCCGAGCCGTGGAAGTCGTAGCCTTGCACGTTCGCGACGTCGAGGTAGTCGAAGATCTTCGGGATCTCCCAGCCGCCCTTGACCTTCGCCGGGTCGGCGGGGGTGAACGCCTGCAGTTCGTACCGCTTGCCGGTGGTCGCGCCGTAGGCGTCCATCTGCGTGCGGAATTCGGCCAGCAGTGCGGTCAGGTTCGTCTTGTCGTTGGCGCTCCAGTGGTTTCCGGGGTGTCCGTCGGGGCTGCCCGGCCACTCCCAGTCGATGTCGATGCCGTCGAAGATGCCCGCGGCCGTACCCGGGCCGCCCGCTCCGCCGTACGCCTTGATGTTGCCCTTCAGGTAGGTGTCGATGCACGACGCGACGAACTTCTGCCGCGACGCGGCGGTGGCCGCGACGTCGGAGAAGTACTTCGAGTAGGTCCAGCCACCCAGCGAGATGAGGATCTTCAGGTTGGGGTGCTTGACTTTGAGCTTCTTCAGCTGGTTGAAGTTGCCGCGCAGCGTTTCCCAGCCGGTGTCGCCGACACCGTCGACGGACTGGGCGGCGGACATCGGCCGTGAGTAGTCGGCTTCCGCGTCGCCCGCGCCGTCACCCTGGTTCGGGTCCTGCGGATTGGGCGTCGTTCCCTTGGTGACACCCGACAGGCAGGTGTGGTTGACCGGGTCGATGTTCCCGAAGGCGTACAGCAGATGGGTCAGCTTGGCGGCCGATCCATTGGTCACCATGTTCTTCACGAAGAACTGGCGGCCGTAGATGCCCCACTGGACGAAGTAGCCGACCCGGGCGTACCCGTTCACGATGTCGCCGGTGCGAGCGCTGACGGCCGCGCTCGCCGCGGAGACGTTGTCGTACCCGTCGCGGGCTTTGACCGTGAAAGAGTACGAAGTGGACGGTGAAAGCCCGCTCACCGTCGCGGTCGTCCCGGTCACCGTCGTGGCGAGGGTCGTACCGCGGTAGACGTCGTAGGAAACGACGCCGGTGTTGTCCGTCGACGCGTTCCACGCCAGCGCGACGGAGCCCGACGTGACCGCGGTCGAGCGGAGGTTCGACGGCGCGGTCGGCGCCTGGGTGTCGTCGCCCGGGTTGTTGGTGGTCACCGCGAGCGCCGGGGTGGGCGGCGACTTGGCGTCCTTCCGGTCCTTGGCGACGACGGTGAAGCTGTAGGCCGTGTTCGGCGTCAGCCCGGTGATCCTCGCTTCGGTACCGGTGATCGACGCCGCCAGCGTGGTGCCCTGGTAGACGTCGTAGCCGGCGACGGGCAGCGAGCCCGGTGCCGACGCGTTCCAGGCCAGCGCGGCGGTCGTGGTCGTCTTCGCCACGAGTCGCAGGTTGGCCGGGGTCGACGGTGGTGTGTCGCCCGAGCCGTCGCAGTTCGCGTCGTCGATCCGGCACGTGGTCGGGTTGACGGCCGAACTGAGCCGGAAGGAGGGGCTGTAGGGGTAGGTCGAACGGCCCGGCGCGAGCGATTTGATGTAGAACGCCGGGGAGAGGGTGACCTGGTCGCCCGTCTGGGAGACCGTGGCGTGGGAGCCGCTCGTGGCGGTGACGCCGGCGGGGACGGTGAAGGTGATGGACCAGTCGGCGACGGTTTCGCTGCTGGGGTTGGTGACGGTGTACTCACCATTGGTTCCGGTCAGGGTGAAGGCGGCGCGGAGGCGGCCCGCCGCCAATGCCGGATTGCCCGCGGCTACCAAGAGCCCGGCGGCGAGGAGTGTCACGGTGAATGCGCTGAGTAGTCGTTTTCCGGTGCGTCTCATGGCGGTTCTCTCCAAAAGAGGCGGCGAGACTGACCTGCTCTGAAAATGGCGCGTGTGGTCTAGACCACGCTTGAATGTAGCGCGGAGCCGATAAAAGGTCTAGACCGATTCGTCGGTCATGAACCACCAGGCCGGGGCGCTCGGCGGAATCCTCCGCCGAGGTGGGAACGGCGTGCGGTCGGCTGCCGGAAGAACCTCTGCCGAAACGAAAACCGCAGCGCCGCTGGAGAAGCGGCGCTGCGGTATCGGGGTCGTGCGGGCCGGCTCAGCGGCCGGTGAAGGTCGCCTTGCCCGGGCCGTCCGCGAGGAACGACTTCACCGCGCCGCGCAGGTCCTCGGTGTCGAAGAGTCCGGCGGCGATCGTCGTGATGTGCTCGTTGGCCTCGGCGACGCCGCCGTGCTCGTAGTGCTCGAGGACCTTCTTGGTGGCCGCGTGCGCCTTTGTCGGCCCCTGCGCGAGGTCGGTCGTGAAGGTGCGCACGGCCTCGTCGAAGCCGTCGATCGGGAACACCCGGTTCACCACGTTCCAGCGTTCGAGTGTCGCGGCGTCGTAGGTCGCACCGGTCATCACGAACTCCTTGGCGCGGCCGACGCCGGCACGGGCGGCGAGCCGCTGTGTGCCGCCCATGGTCGGGGTCAGGCCGACGACGCGTTCGACCAGGCCGAATTTGGCCTTCTCGCTGGCGAGAATGATGTCGCAGGCTACAGCCACCTCGAAGGCCCAGGTCAGGCACAGACCGTGGGCGGCGAACACGGTGGGGAACGGGAGGGCGGCGATCCGGTCGGGGATCGCCAGCATCTCGTCGAAGAGCACCTTCGCTTCGGCCGCGCTCGCCTGTGCGTCGAACAGGGAGACGTCGACGCCGCCGCTGACGATCTTCCCCTCGGCCCGGATCAACGCCGCGCGCGGCGGCGTGGCCTCCAGTTCGCCGATCGCCTCGCCCAGTTCCCGCTGGAGTTCCGCGGTGTAGAGGTTCAGCGGCGGCGAAGCGATGGTCAGGACGGCGATGTCGCCCTCGCGGTCGAGGCGGATCGAGGTGGCCAAGACGGAAGTCCCTCCGCTAGATCGTTTTCCGTGACCCTAGCCGGAGGAGTCCGCGAGTTCGTCCCATTGTGCCTGTGCTTCTGGTCGCCATTCGACGTGCTTGCGGTGGAAGAGTTCCGCCGCGCGCACGCCACTCCAACCGTCGGGAAGGAGTTTCAGCGGAAGACGCGGATCGAGGAACGGGAAGCTGCGCCATTCGTGGACGAGTTCGGTTTGCGCGCGCAGGACGCCACGCTCACCTGAAGGCCGCAAACCGGTGAAGCGGTCGATGAAGTCTTCATAGCGGTCCTTAAGTTCGCTCAGGTCCCAGGACCGCGCGACCATCGTCTCCTGGTCGCCGACGTCGCCATAGGCGGCGGTGAACGACATCGCCTGCGCGTCGAGGCCGAGTTCCTGCACGATCTGCTGGGCCTCCCGCTGGCGGCTGAGATCCGGGCTGACCCAGACACCCGCCACCGGCGAGCCGAACCCGGCCCACGTCAGGCGCGTGCGCAGCCGGTGCCGAAGGTCCCTCTTCGCTTCGGGGACCGACACGATCAACATCAGCCAGCGGCCGTCCCACGCCTTCTCTTCGTTGCCGAAGGCGTAGATCCGTTCCGCGCCTTCGGTCAAAAGGCGCCTGCCTGGTGGAGTGAGCGACCAGCGCACTCTTCGTCCGACGCGTTCGGAGACGACCCAGCCCTCGGCGGAGGAACGGGCGAGCGCCTGCCGTGCGGACTTTTCCTCGATGTCGAGCACGCGCAGCGCCTCGACCAGCGTCGACGTCCAGATGGGCCGGTCACGGGGCAGGACGTATTCGCCGAGGATCGTCATCAACAAGGATCGCGCGCTGGCGTGACTGACTTCCCGCCGCCTGCTCAACGTCGGCCTACGGGTACCGCCTTTCTGCTGGTGGACGACGGGGACCTGGGTGGCGGAATCCGCCATTTGCTGTCACCGACCTCAATGCTCAGGGGTTCGTTCGGGTCCAGAAGAACAACCAGGTTACCCACGTTCCGTGATCGCTTGGATACTTGCCACTCTTCCGAGGGACCACGAGCTGTTCAATCGGTCCCCGTAGACTTACCGATCTCATGAGCGCCACACTCGTTGCCAAGGATCTCGCCGCCGGCCACGGCGACCGTCTGCTGTTCTCCGGTCTCGACCTGGTCGTCGCCCCGGGCGAAGTGATCGGTCTCGTCGGCGTCAACGGCGCGGGCAAGTCGACTCTGCTGAAGACCCTCGGCGGCCTCGTACCGCCGGAAGAGGGCAGCGTCCGGCTGAACCCGCCGACGGCCACCGTCGGTCACCTCCCGCAGGAGCCGGAACGTCGTGAGGGTGAGTCCGTCCGCGCGTTCCTCTCGCGCCGTACCGGAGTCACCGCCGCCCAAGCCGAACTCGACGCCGCCACCGAAGCGCTCACCGCGGGCGAACCCGGCGCGGACGACGCCTACGGTCTGGCCCTCGACCGCTGGCTCGCGCTCGGTGGCGCCGATCTGGACGACCGTGCGGGCGAGGTCGTCGCGGATCTCGGGCTCACCGTCAGCCTCGACCAGCCGATGATGTCGCTGTCCGGCGGGCAGGCGGCCCGGGCGGGGATGGCCTCGCTGCTGCTGAGCCGGTACGACATCTTCCTGCTCGACGAGCCGACCAACGACCTCGACCTCGACGGCCTGGACCGGCTCGAGCGGTTCGTGACCGGGCTGCGCGCCGGGACCGTGCTGGTCAGCCACGACCGGGAGTTCCTCGCCCGCACCGTCGACCGCGTCGTCGAACTCGATTACGCACAGCAGCAGGTGCGGACCTACGGCGGCGGTTACGAGTCCTATCTGGAGGAACGTGCCGTCGCGCGGCGGCACGCGCGTGAGGAGTACGAGGAGTTCGCGAACACCAAGGCCTCGCTCGAAGCGCGGGGCTCGATGCAGCGTTCGTGGATGGAGAAGGGCGTCAAGAACGCCCGCCGCAAGGCCACCGACAACGACAAGGTGGGCCGCAAGTTCCGGAGCGAGGCGACGGAGAAGCAGGCGTCGAAGGCCCGGCAGACCGACCGCATGATCGAGCGGCTCGACGTCGTCGAGGAACCGCGCAAGGAATGGGAACTGCGGATGGAGATCGCCGCGGCGCCCCGGGCGGGCGCGGTCGTGGCGACCTTGCGCGGCGCGGTCGTGCGGCGGGGTGAATTCACCCTCGGTCCGGTGGACCTGCAGATCGACTGGGCGGACAAGGTCGCGATCACCGGGGCCAACGGCGCCGGGAAGTCGACCCTGCTCGGCGCCCTGCTCGGGCGGGTCCCGGTCGACGAAGGCGCCGCGTCGCTCGGCTCCGGTGTCGTGGTCGGCGAGGTCGACCAGGCACGGAAGCTGTTCCTCGGCGACCTTCCGCTCGTCGAGGCGTTCGCCCGTGAGGTCCCGGAACTCGCCGACGCCGACGTCCGGACGCTGCTGGCGAAGTTCGGGCTCAAGGCCGCGCACGTCCTGCGCTCGGCGGCCACGCTGTCGCCGGGGGAGCGGACCCGGTCGGCGCTGGCGCTGCTGCAGGCGCGCGGGGTGAACCTGCTGGTGCTGGACGAGCCGACGAACCACCTCGACCTGCCCGCGATCGAGCAGCTGGAGTCGGCGCTGTCGGAGTATCCGGGGACGCTGCTGCTGGTGACACACGACCGGCGGATGCTCGACGCGGTGGCGACGACGCGGCGGCTGGAAGTCGCCGACGGGAAGGTCGCCGAGCTCTGAGCAATCAGATGACTGATTGCTTGGAGGTCAGCCCTTGGTGGCGCCGCCGGTGAGTCCCTTCACGAACTGCTTCTGCAAGGCCAGATAGAAGATCAGCACCGGCAGTGTGGCCAGGAACATCAGCGCGAACACGCTGCCGAGGTCCGTCTGGTACTGGCCGATCGAGCGGTAGATCCCGGTGGTGATCGTGGTGCCCTGGCTGGGCCCGAGGATGATCAACGGGTCGATGAAGTCGTTCCAGATCCACACCCCGAGGAAGATCAGCACGCTCGCCGTCGCCGGGCGCAGCAGCGGGAACACGATCCGCCAGAACACCTGCGCGCGGCTCGCCCCGTCGAGCCGCGCGGCCTCCTCGAGTTCCACCGGTACCCCGCGGATGAATCCGGTGAACACGAAAACGCCGAACGGCACGTAGTAACCGACGTTGAACAGCACCAAGCCCTGCAGCGTCGCCATCAACCCGGTCAGGCGCAGCACCTCGGTGACCGGGATCAGGATCACCTGGGGAGGGATCATCAAGCCCGCCAACAGGATCAGAGTGAGCACCTTGGTCCATCGCCGGTCCGAACGTGCCAGGTAGTGCCCGAGCATCGCGGAAAGCACGGTCAGCACCAGGATCGACAGCAGGGTGACGAGCATGCTGTTCGCCAGGCTCACCCAGAACAGGCCGTCGGGCCGGGTGAGCACGGCGTGGATGTTGGCCGGCGTCGGTGGCAGCGGGACCGACGCCGGCTCCTCGGCGATCCGATCGCCGGGTTTGAACACGTTGACGAGCACGTAGTACAGCGGCACGAAGAAGATCGCGCTCACCAGGATCGCCGAGGCGGGCCGCAGCCACGAACCGTCCTTCGTGGTCACAGGTCGACCTCCCGCCGCCGCAGAAACCGCAGCACGATCGTGGTCAGCGTCGCCACGATCACCAGCATCACCACGGCCATCGCGGACGCGTAGCCGACGTGATTCGCGTCGAGGCCGGTGGCGAGGACGTCGAACGCGATGGTGGCGGTGGTCCCCGAACCCGGCCCGCCGTTGGTGACCACCTTGACGTGGTCGTAGGTCTTGAACGCCGAGATCAGCAGCACGACGGTGTTGATCGTCAGTGACGGGGCGAGCAGCGGCCAGGTCACCGCGCGGAACCGCCGGACCGGTCCGGCGCCGTCGATCTCCGCCGCCTCCAGCAGTTCGGCGGGCACGCCTTGCAGCCCGGCGAGGTACACGACCACGCAGAACCCCAGCATCTGCCAGCACACGATCGAAGCCAGCGAGTACAGCGCGAGGTCCGGATCCGAAAGCCAGCCAGGCGGATGCTCGACGCCGAGGGCGCGGAGCGCGTCGTTGACCGGCCCCCGGTCGTCGAGCAGCTTCGTCCAGATGATGCTGACCACGACCGAGCTGAGGATCACGGGCGTGAAGAACACGCTCCGCAAAGCGTTGTACAGCCAGCCTTTCCGGTCGAGCAGCAGGGCGACGCCGAGTCCGAGCACGTTCGGCACGACCACGACGATCACGGTCAGGATCGTGGTGACCCGGAGCGCGGTCAGGAACTGCTCGTCCTGGAACAGCAGCCGGTAGTTCTCGAGACCCACGAATTCCGCGGGCGGATCGAACGGGTTGTGGTTCGTCAGGCTGTAGCCGAAGCTGATGAGGATCGGCGCCATGACGAAGCAGAGGTAGATGACGACACCGGGTGCGCCGAACGAGGCGAAATGCCACACCCTCGGCAGGATCGGTTTCCTCCCCATCGTGGTGTCAGCGCGCCTTCGCCCACTCGGTGTCCAGGAACGCGCACGCGTCGGACACCGTCTTGCGGCCGATGATGACGTCCTGCGCGGCCTGGTAGACCTTGTCCTTCATCCCCGGCAGAAGCCCGTCGTCGGCGGTTTCCCAGGTGAAGGCGTTGACGACGGCGTTCTTCGCGACGGCTTCTTTGTAGAGCTCGTAGCCCGCCTTGAAGACCGGGCCGACGTCGGAAGGCGGCGTGTAGCCCTTGATCGCGGGGAACAGACCGTCGGCCTTGACCGAGGCATCGATCTGTTCCTTGTCGAGCTGGAACGCGAGCGCGAACTTCCTTGCCGCGTCGAGGTGCGGCGACTTCGCGTTGACGACGATGCCGCCACCGGTATAGGCGGGCACGACAAGTTTCCCGTCCTCGGAAGGGAAGTTGAAGACACCGATCTCGAAAGAAGGCTTCTTGGCATCGGCGCTGGCGGCGAACCAGTTGCCCATCGGGTACATCGCGCCTTCGCCGTTGAGGAAGGCCGCCTCGGTCGCCGAATAGTCCCGCGAGACCTGCGTCTTGTCGATGTACCCCTTGGCCACCAGATCGGCGAACTTGCCGAACGCCTGCTGGAAGGCCGGGTCGCTGAACCTGACCTTGTCGGCCCGCCGCTGGGAAAGCCAGTCCGGTGTCTTGCCGTAGACCTCGACGCTGACCAGGCCGTCCAGCAGCATCGCGGACGGGAAGCCTTCCTTGCCTCCGCCGATGGTGAACGGCTTGATGCCCTTCGTCTTCAGCTTCTCCGATGCGGCAAGCAGTTCCGCCCAGGTCTTCGGCGGTGACGTGATCCCGGCGTCGGTGAAGAGCTTCTTGTTGTAGTAGATCGGCGGGATGGTCTGGGTGTTGGCGGGAAGCTGGTGATGCCCGCCTTTGATCGGGTTGGCGCCGGGGAACTGGAAGTCCTTGAGTTCCTCGGGCGTCCACGCGTAGAGGTTGCCCGATTCGGCGAAACCGGCCGAGTCGACGGCGATCGCCACGTCGGGGAACTGGCCGGACTGCAGCAGTTGCTTGGCGTAGCCGGTGCGGTCGGTCGACGGGGCGACCAGTTTCTTCACGCTGAGGCCGGGATTGCGGTCCGTGACGCGTTTGATGGCGGAGTCCCAATAGGACGGTGGAAGGTTCGGCGTCTCGAAGGTCAGGAACGAGATCTCGCTGCCGGAACCGCCCGTGCCGCCGCCCACGGTGCAGCCGGTGAGGCTCGCGGCGAGGAGCAGTGCCGCTCCCAACGCGAAGGACCTTCTCATGCCCCAGCCACCCTTCTCGCGGCTCACATACGACGGGCATTCGATCGGATGTCTAGGGGGATGTCAAGCGGTCAGTGCCGTCTTCCGTTGCCAAAAATGCGCGATACATCTGATCTCTTGAGCACTCACAGCTTGGTCAGCCGGATCACCACACTGGCGAAATCGCCGTCCGGCAGACCTGGGAACAGGCCGTGTGCCAGGAGGGGGGCGCCGTGCCACACCTTTCCGGTGTCCTCATCGCGGTAGCGGGCGGTGGGGTCGAGGCCGTCGAGCCGGACCGGTCGTTCGGGAGTGTGGAAATGTGCCGCTTGCCGGAACACGAACACGACCGCACGCTCACCGTCGGCCGCCACGTACTGCAGAGCGGAGACGCCGTCGCCGGTCGGCGGCACGAGACGGTAGAGCTCGCCGTGCTGGACGACCGGCCGGATCTCCTTGTACAGCGCGATCTGTCCGCGCGCGTACTCGAGTTCCTCCTCGGACCAATCGACGATGTCGCCGCCGATGCCGAGCACTCCGGCCATCGCGACGTGGAACCGGAAGCGCAGCGGTGTGGACCGGTGGGTGACGAAGTTGGGGTCGTCGGTGACCCACGCCGACATCGCGCGCGCCGGATACACCTGGCCGTAGCCGTGCTGGATGACAAGCCTGTCGAGCGCGTCGGTGTTGTCCGAGGTCCAGACCTGATCCGTCCTGGCCATGATCCCGAGATCGATCCGGCCGCCACCGCCGCTGCACGCTTCGATCCGCAGCCCGGGGTGGCGGGCGCGCAGTCGGTCCATGATCGCGTAGACCGCGTGAGTGTGCTCCACCCACAGCCGGTCCGGATCAGCGTCGGCGGGCCAGCCCGCCTCGCTGAACGGGCGATTCATGTCCCATTTCAGGAAGTCGATCCCGTGCTCGCCGACGAGCGAGTCGAGCGTGCCGAACGCCCACTCGGCGACGTCCGGGCGGGCGAAATTGAGCACCAGCTGGTTTCGCAGCTCCGAGCGTGTCCTTTGTGGATGGTGCAGGACCCAGTCCGGATGCGCGCGGTACAGGTCGCTGTCCGGATTGACCATTTCGGGTTCGACCCAGAGCCCGAACTTCATGCCGAGGCGGTGCACTTCGCCGATCAGCGGTTCGAGACCGGTCGGGAACTTGTCGCGGTTGACATGCCAATCGCCGAGACCGGCGTGGTCGCCGTTCCGGGCACCGAACCAGCCGTCGTCCATCACGAACAGTTCGACCCCGATGGCCGCCGCTTTCGCCGCCAGCTTCCGCTGTCCGTCTTCGGTGACGTCGAAACCCGTGGCTTCCCAGGAGTTGTAGAGCACCGGCCGGAGTTCGCCGGGATACGGGAGGACATGGCCGATCGTGTACGCGTGCCATGCTCGGCTCGCGGCGCCGAATCCGCCCTCGGTGTACAAGCCGGCGAAGACCGGCGTGGTGAGCGTGTCGCCGGGTGCGAGCCGGGGGACGACGCCGTCCTGGCCGGAGCCGCCGGTCACGGTGAGACGGCCGGCGGACGAGCGGGTGGTGGTGATCCGCCACGAACCGCTCCACGCGAGCGCCGCGCTGTAGACCTCGCCGTGCCTTTCGGTCGCTTCGCCGTCGTCGAGCATCACCCACGGGTTGGCATGGTGGCTGGTGATGCCGCGCCTGCTGCCGAAGTTGGTTTCGCCGTGGGGCACCGGCTCCCGGAGCAACCGGCTCTCCGCGGCCCAGCCACCGACGACGTGGCTGACCCGGTAGTCCGGCCGGAACGGCACGGCCCACGTCGCCGAGTCGGCGCGGATTATCTCGATCGGGCCTTCGGTGCCGTCGTGGGTGAGTTCGGTCCAGCGTTCGACGACGTCGGTGCCGTCCGGGACGCGGTAGCCGAGCGTGATGCGCAACGGGTAGTGCCGATCGCGGAAATGGACGAGCAGTCGTCCGCCGTCGATGTCGTGGGAGACGTACCGCCATTCGAGGGCGCGGGTCCCGTCGGCGAACCGGACCTGGAGGGCGGGGGTCCAGTACCGGGTGCCGCCGTCGGCGGCGAGTTCGTCCAGGCCCTCGTTGGGATCGTTGAAGGAGTCCCAGCGCGTCAGGGGCAAGGGGAGGAGGTCGGCGACCTGGTCCGGCGTGAGAGCGGGGCCCCAGTAGACGTGGGCGGGGGTGTCGTCCTCGGCCAGTCTGAGCGCGTAGCTCGTGGCCGCCGTGCGGATGAGCCAGGAACGGGTGCTCGCGTCGAAAACGATCTCGGTCACCGGGCCATCCTGACGCCGAACGGGGGCCGCGGCCAGTGGCTCCCGCTCGGCGGTACATCGGGCTGCTCTGCCAGGGGCCTGCCCGATGGTCGCCCGGTCACCCTCCCCGAGGAATCACGAGACCCTCTGTCCCGATTCCCGCATCGTCACGACGTCGTGACGGTCCCGGATCTTGATGCCACCCCACTCGGCCCCTGCCGTGACACCGGCGCCAGAAGCACTCAGCCGCCGACCTTCGCGATCGCCACGATGTTCTCCGGCCGCACGCGCACGATCACCTTCCCCGGTGACGTCGCGTAGGCCAGCCAGCCCTCGATCGCCTCCTGCCCGGCCTCCCCGAGATACCGCTGAGCGATCAGCGTCGAACCCTGCCGGACCCCCTCGGGCTCCGGAACGATCTCCGCGACACCCTCCACACTCACGAACGAGTAGGGCGGGGCGGGGTCCTCGACGACCACCGAAACACGCGGATTCTCCTTGAGCGCCTTGCCTTTGACGGTGTCGGCGCCCAGGTTGACCAGGATGTCGTCCCCGTCGAGGGCGAACCAGACCGGGACCGCGTGCGGCCTGCCGTCCGGGCGGACCGTCGCGAAGACGGCGTTGCGGGTGCCTTCGGCGAGAAAGGCGCGGCGCTGTTCGTCGGTCATCTTCTCCGGCATCGCTTCATCCCTCCAGGGTGGCGTCCAGGCCGAAGGCCGGGAACAGGTGGCTGTCGAACGTGGTGAACTCCGCGGCCTTGCCCTCGACGACGCGGACGAGATCGAGTTTGAACGCGCGGAAGACGGTGTCGCCGGGACGCCGGAGGTACGAGGCGAACGCGGGCATGCGGTTGGCGTCGACCGCGACGGCGCGCCATTCGCCCATCTCCTCGGCGATCCCGCCGAGCCGGGCGAGGTGTTCGAGCCCGATGTAGCACTGGGGTTCCGGCGGCATGGTCACGCGGACGTCGTCGCGGACCAGACTGCCCAGCGTGCCGAAGTCGCCGCTGTCGTGTGCTTCGATGAGCCGCCGGACCAGCGCCCGTTCCTCGTCGGACGGTGCGACGGCGGACCATTCCCCGCGTTGCTGCGGGAGGCGTTCGCGCAGGGTGGCGCGGCCGCGTTGCAGGGCGCTGTTCGCGGCGGGGACGGAAAGGTCGAGCAGGTTCGCGGTTTCGGCGGCCCGCCAGCCGAGCACGTCGCGCAGGATCAGCACCGCGCGCTGCTGCGGCGGCAGCAGCTGCAGGGCCGCGAGGAAGGCGAGTTCGATGGTCTCCCTGGCGACGGCGAGCGCGTCCGGTTCGGCCTCGGGCGGCGCGATCTCGTCCAGCAGCCGGTCCGGATACGGCTGGATCCAGGGGACTTCGGCGAACGATCGCAGCGACGGCACCCGGCGTTCGCTCTTGCGGATCGCGTCGAGGCAGGCGTTGGTGGCGATCCGGTACAGCCACGCGCGGAAATTGCCGCCATCGAACGTGTCCAGTCCGCGCCACGCGTTGAGCAGCGCCTCCTGGACGACGTCCTCCGCCTCGTCGAACGAGCCGAGCATCCGGTAGCAGTGGACGTGCAGTTCCCGCCGGTGCCGTCCGGTGAGCGCGGCGAAGGCGGTTTCGTCGCCCGCCTTCGCCGCGGCGATCGTGTCGGTCATGGCGCCTCCCATCGAGTGTTCTTACCCGATGTAACGGCGCCCTTCGCGGGAACTCATCGGTCCCGCGATGACTTTTTTCGCGGGACGGTCAAGCGGCAGGTCAAGGCCGGGTGGTGAGGTATCCGCCCATGGTGCGGAAGTAGTCGTTCGCGGCCAGTTCGGTGCCGTCCTCGGTCCGGACCCGCTCGATGACGAGACCGTGCGAACGGCCGCGGCGCGCTTCCGGTCCGGCGACGATGACGACACCTTCACCCTCACGGATGAAGATCCGCCCGGGAGTCCCGCCGTAGTGACCCACCGACACCGAGGAGCGGACGACGCGCAGTTGCTTGCCACGGTGGTAGGTGAAGGCGTTGGGGTACGGGTCGGACTGCGCGCGCACCAGCCGCTCGATCTCGTCGGCGGGCCAGGACCAGTCGATGAGACTGTCTTCGAGGGCACGCTTGTGGAAGAAGCTGGCCTTCGACCTGTCCTGTTTGACCGGTGTGTAGTCCCCGCTCGCGATGAGCTCGATCGCCTCGGTGGTGATCGGGGCGATGAGGTCGACCGTCCGGTGGAAGAGATCCGTCGTCGTGTCCTTCGGGCCGACCTGGACCGACCGCTGCAGCACGATGTCGCCCGCGTCGAGGTCGGCGTCCATCATGTGGGCGGTCAGGCCCACTTCCTTCTCACCGTTGATGAGCGCCCAGATCAGCGGCGAGAAGCCGGCGTACGCGGGCAGCAGCGAGTCGTGGACGTTCAGCGTGCCGTGGCGCGGCATCTCGAAGATCTCGGGCGGTAGCCAGGTGCGCCAGTTGTTGGCGACGATCAGGTCGAGATCGGCTTCCTTCAGCTCCGCCAGCAGTTCGGCGTCGTCGGGACGCTGGCGCAGCAGCGCACGGATCCCGTTGGCCTCGGCGAGGTCCGCGACCGAGTCGGACCAGATCTTCTCGTAGGCGTGGTCACTCTTCGGGTGGGTGACGACAAGGGCGACATCGTGCCCCGCGTCGATCAACGCCCGCAGGGTGCGGTGTCCCCAGGTCTGGTATCCGAACATGGCGACCCGCATGGGACCGGCCTCCTCCTGGTCGAGGGATGAACATCACCACTGAAAGTACTAGTTGAGCCTCACCTAACTTAGGTTAGGGTTCCCTGGTCTTTGTTGCGAAGTACCGAGATGCGGCTGAGCCGCGCTAGGGGTTCAAGATGGCACGAGCAGTGGTCGGTGAACGGGTTCCGGTCTACGACGTGGTCGGGGTCGGGTTCGGGCCTTCCAACCTGGCGCTCGCCATCGCCGTCACCGAGCACAACGGCGCGTCCGGAACGGAGACGGTCACCGCCCACTTCCTCGAGCGGCAGCCCCGGTTCGGCTGGCATCGCGGGATGTTGATCGACAACGCGACGATGCAGGTCTCCTTCCTCAAGGACCTGGCGACGATGCGGAACCCGACGAGTTCGTTCAGCTTCCTGTCGTATCTGCACAGCAAGGACCGGCTGGTCGACTTCATCAACCACAAGAACCTGTTCCCGTTGCGGATCGAGTTCCACGACTATTTCGAATGGGCGGCGGAAAAGGTCGACGACCTGGTTTCCTACGGCACTGAAGTACTTTCGGTGACGCCGGTCTTCGACGGCGACGAGATCGTGTTCTTCGACGTCCACGCCCGCACCGGCGGCGAACTGGTGAACCTGCGCGCCCGCAATCTGGTGATGAGCACCGGGCTGCGGCCGAACCTCCCCGAAGGTGTGACACCGGGCACACGGATCTGGCACAACAGCGAACTGCTGCACCGGCTCGAAGGCATGGCCGCCGAAGAGCCGCGCCGGTTCGTCGTCGTCGGAGCCGGCCAGAGCGCGGCCGAGGTCAGCGCGCTGCTGTACGACCGCTTTCCCCGGGCCGAGGTGTGCGCGGTGTTCGCGCGGTACGGCTACAGCCCGGCCGACGACAGCGCGTTCGCCAACCGCATCTTCGACCCCGAGGCGGTCGGGCGGTACTACGAGGCGCCGGAAGCGGTCAAGGAGCGCCTGATGCGCTACCACGGCGCGACCAACTATTCGGCGGTCGACATCGAACTCATCGACGAGCTGTACCGCCGCGTCTACCGCGAGAAGGTGCAGGGGATCGAACGGCTGAAGCTGATCAACGTCTCCCGTCCCACCGAGGTCACCGACACCGGCTCCGAAGTGCGGGTGACCATCGAGGCGCTGGAGACCGGGGAGCGGACCAGGATCGACGCCGATTTCGTCGTGTACGCCACCGGGTACAGCCCGGCGGACCCGACGCCGTTGCTCGGTGAGCTCGCCTCCGCCTGCACGCGCGACGACGAGGGCAGGCTCCGTGTCGAACGCGACTACCGGATCGTCACGGAACCGCCGCTGGACGGCGGGATCTACCTGCAGGGCGGCACGGAGCACACGCACGGCATCACGTCGTCGCTGCTGTCCAACACCGCGGTCCGCGTCGGGGAGATCCTCCAGTCCATTGTGGACAGGCGAGCCGCCGACGTGTCCCGGCCCGAGTACGCGGTCAGCGGGACCGGGCCCGCCTGACCCGCATACGACGTTTCGAGTTCTTGAACGGTGGAGGCAAACCCCGATGAACCGCGGTTTTCCCCTGACCCCGGCACAGCAGGGGATCTGGCTCGCCCAGCAGCTCGACCCGGCCGACCCGGTCTACACGATCGGCTGGGTCACGGAGCTTCGCGGAGACGTCGACATCGCCCGGCTGGGTGAGGCCGTTCGGCGGGCCATCGCGGAGGCTGAGTGCCTGCACGTGACGGTCGGACTGGAAGGCGACACGCCGGTCCAGCGTCCGGCCACTCCCGGTGAGGTCGCCGTCTTCGACTTCACCGGCGAGCCGGATCCGGAACGGGCGGCCGAGGAGTGGGCGCGAGCCGAACTGGCCGTGGTCGCCGATCTCGCCCGAGGGCCGCTGACCGCGCACACGCTGCTGGTGCTGGCCGCGGACCGGGTCCGCTGGTTCCAGCGCTACCACCATCTGGTGATGGACGCGTACGGGCAGGCGGTCCTGACCCGCCGCGCGGCGGAGCTCTACTCGGGCACCGCCGACGAGGTTTCCTGGCCGCTCTCGGGGTTCGCCGAGGCCGACCATGACGGGCAGGCCGACCGCGCCTATTGGCTCGGCGAGCTCGCGGGCAGGCCGAACCCGGTGCGCCTGCTCGGCCGCGCGTCGTCCGGGCGGATCCGGTTGCGACGGCATACGTGGGAGCTGCCCGCGGCGAAGTCCGGGACGTTGCGGAAGTTCGCGCTCGACGCCGGAACGAGGCTGTCCCGCGTCGCGATCGCCGCGGTGGCGGCCTACGCCCACCGGGTGACCGGTGCCGAAGACCTCGTCCTCGGCCTGCCGGTCACCGCGCGCACCACCCGCGCCCTGCGCGAGCAGCCGGGCATGGTGTCCAACGTCCTGCCGCTGCGGCTGACCGTGCGGCCCGAGACGACGCCGGCGCGCCTGGTCGACCAGGTCGCGAAGAAGGTCTCCGCGCTGCTGGAGCACAGCCGGTACCGCGGTGAGGACCTCGCCCGCGAACTCGGTGCGAGCGGTGGGGTGCACGAACTCGTCGGGCTGAGCGTGAACTACATGGCCGTGGACGGCGAACTGGCGTTCGGCGACGCGAGCGCCACCGTGCACAACCTCGAACTCGGCCCGATCAGCGACGTCGCCATCGCCGTCTACGACGCGGGTGAGGGACGAGGGCTGCGCTTCGACTTCGACGCGGACGCGCATGTCTCGTCCGACGACGAACTCTCCGAGCATCGCCGCCGGTTCGCCGCGGTGCTGGACGCCCTGGTGGCGGGCCCGGACCTGCCGCTGGCCGCGATCGACCTGCTCCCAGCGGAGGAACGGGCCGGGGTGCTGGAGCTCGGGACCGCGGTCGCGGACTCGCCGGAGGTGTCCTGGCCCGAGGCGTTCGACCGGGTCGTGGCACGGAAACCGGAGGCCGAGGCCGTCGTCTGCGAGGACGTCCGGCTGACCTACGCCGAGGTCGACGCCGCCGCCAACCGTCTCGCCCGGCTGCTGCGGCGACGCGGCGTCGGTGACGAGGACGTCGTCGCCGTGGCGATGCCGCGTTCGACCGATCTCATTGTCGCGCTCCTCGCCGTCATGAAGGCCGGGGCCGCGTATCTCCCGCTCGACCTCGACCATCCCGAGGATCGCCTCGCGTACATGCTCGCGCACGCGGGCGCGAAAATTGTCGTGTCCACAAAGGATGAAGCCGCTCAGCTGCCGTCCGGTGTGGACGTCGAGCGGGTTCTTCTCGACGATCCGGCGATCACCGCCGAACTCGCCGCACTGGACGCGTCCACTGTGGACGTGACCGGAATCTCGCTGAACCAGGCCGCGTACGTCATCTACACCTCGGGCTCGACGGGGAAGCCGAAGGGCGTAGTCCTGTCCCACGACGGGATCGGCAGCCTGATCAGCACGGCGACCGAACGGATCGGCATCGGCGAGGACAGCCGGGTGGTGCAGTTCGCCTCGACCGGATTCGACGTGACGGTCTGGGATCTGGTCATGTCGCTGTGCGTCGGCGGAACGCTGATCGTGGTGCCGTCGCACCGCCGGGTCGCGGGCGTCGAACTGACCGGCTACATCGCAGGCAACGCGGCGACGCACATGATTCTGCCGCCGTCGCTCGTCGCGGCACTGCCACCGGAGTGCGAACTGCCGAAGGGTGCGGTGCTGATCGTCGGCACCGAGACCGTCCCGCCGGAACTGATCGCGCGCTGGGCGGAAGACCTGAACGTCGTCGCCGCGTACGGGCTGACCGAGGCGACGGTGAACTCGACGTTGTGGGCGGCCGAGCCGGGCTGGACCGGGCCCATCCCGATCGGCCGACCGGACCCGAACACCCGCTGCTACGTCCTCGACACCGCGTTGCGGCCGGTCCCGGTCGGCGTCGAAGGGGAGTTGTACGTCGGTGGCCGCGGTCTCGCGCGGGGATACGCCGGGCGTCCGGGGCTGACGGCGGAACGGTTCGTCGCGGATCCCTTCGCCGGCGGCGGCCGGCGCATGTACCGCACCGGGGACCGCGTCCGCTGGCGCGCGGACGGGAACCTGGACTTCTTGGGCCGCAGCGATCACCAGGTCAAGATCCGTGGGTTCCGGATCGAACCGGGGGAGATCGAGTCCGCGCTCGCCGGATACGCCGGGGTCGACCGGATCGCCGTCGTGCCGCGCGAGGTCAAACCGGGGGATCGGCGCCTGGTGGCGTATGTCGTCCCGGAGGCGGACGGGTCGCCGTCGCTGCTGAAGGAGTTGCGGAGCCACGCGGAATCGGCGCTGCCGCACTACATGGTGCCGTCGGCGTTCGTGGAACTCGACCGGCTGCCGATCATGCCGAACGGCAAACTGGACCGCACCTCGCTGCCCCTGCCCGACTTCGGCGCCGCCGCCACCGGCCGCGCGCCGCGCACCGAGCGGGAACGGATCCTGTGCGACGTCGTCGCGCGGGTCCTCGGGCTGGACTCGGCGGGCGCGGATGACGACTTCTTCTCCCTCGGCGGTGACAGCATCCTGTCGATCCGGCTGGTGCTGGGCGCGGCGGAACACGGCCTCGCCATCACGCCGCGCCAGGTGTTCCAGCACCGGACTCCCGAAGCGCTCGCCGCCTGCGCGGAAGCCGTGTTCACAGAGTCCGCCGAGTCCACTGTGGACGAGCGACCGCTGCTGGAGCTCACCGGTGCCGAACGCGCGGCGCTCGCCGAGTACGCCGACGTCCTGCCGGTCACGCCGTTGCAGGAAGGATTCTTCTTCCACGCGGAGTTCGAAGGCGGCACGGCCGCCGACATCTACACGGTGCAGGAGGTGCTCGACCTCGAGGGGGACGTCGACGCCGGCGCGCTGCGCCGATCGGCACAGGCGCTGCTGGACCGGTACTCGTCGCTGCGGTCGGGCTTCCGGCAGCTCGACGGCGGTCGGGTGGTCCAGACGGTGACCCGGCACGCCGAACTGCCCTGGCGCGAGGTAGCCGCCGATGACGCCGCGGAAGCCTTCGAGGCCGATCGTGCGCGCCGGTTCGACTTCGCCCGGCCGCCTCTGCTGCGGGCGACCTTCACGCGGCTCGGGGAAGGTCGCGCCAAGCTGGCGCTCACCTTCCACCACATCATCGCCGACGGCTGGTCGGTCGTGGTGCTGCTCCGCGAACTGCTGGCGGGACACGCGGGCACTCCGCTCCCGGAACCCGGCACGCGCGCGGACCACCTGCGGCGGCTCGCGGCGCGCGATCACGAGGCTTCCCGCGAAGCCTGGCGTGCCGCATTGTCCGGAGCGGACGAACCCACCCGGCTGATCGAAGCCCGGGACACGGCCGGGCGACGGCCGTCGCGGCTGCACCTGAGCCTCGGCGAGCGGGCGACGGCGGAGCTGTCCGCCATGGCACGCGCGCACGGGCTCACCCTCGGCACCGTCCTGCACGGCGCCTGGGGACTCCTGCTCGGCGGGCTCACCGGCCGGGACGACGTGCTGTTCGGTAGCACGGTCTCCGGCCGCGACAGCGGTGCCGCCGGTCTCGAGTCGGCGGTCGGCCTGTACATCAACACGGTGCCGGTGCGGCTGCGCTGGTCCGCGTCCGAAACCGTCGCCGCCGTGCTGCGGCGGCTGCAGGACGAGCAAGCGGCCTTGCTGGAGCACCAGCATCTCGGCCTCGGCGAACTGCAGCGGATCGCCGGTGCCGGGCAGGAAGAACTGTTCGACACGCTCGTGGTCGTCGAGAACTTCCCGCGTGACGACGAGCGCGCGTCCGGACCCGTGCGCCTCACCGGCGTCGAGGTCACCGACGCGGTGCACTTCCCGGTCGCGGTGATCGCGACCCCGGGTGAAGACCTGGGGTTCAGCCTCAAATTCGACGCCGCCCGGGTCGACGCGGTCGCGGCAGGGCAGCTCGCGGAACGGTTCGTCCGGCTGCTGGAGACGCTGACCGCGAACCCGGGCCTGCCGGTCGCCGCCCTCGACCTCCTTTCGCCCGCCGAACGCGGCCGCCTGGCCGAACTCAACGCGACCTCGCATCCGGTGCCCGAGCGCACGCTGGCCGAGGCCATCGCCGAGCAGGCGGCCAAGACACCGTCCGCGACGGCCGTGCTGTTCAAGGACACCGAACTGTCCTATGCGGACCTCGACGCACAGGCGGAGAACCTGGCCCGCCGGCTGCGTTCCCTTGGCGCCGGTCCCGAAGAGGTCGTCGCCGTCGCCGTGCCGAGGTCGGCCGAGCTGATGGTCGCCCTGCTGGCCGTCCTGAAGGCCGGGTCGGCGTATCTGCCGATCGACCTGGACTACCCGGCCGACCGGCTCGAATACATGCTGGCCGATTCCGGTGCGCGGCTCGTGCTTTCCGAACCTGGGACGGCCGCGCGGATCCCCGCCGTCGCCGGGCTGACACAGGTTTCCGTGACCGGCGAACCCGTCGCCGACGATGTCCCGGGTGTGGCCGCCGGACCCGACAACACCGCGTACCTGATCTACACCTCCGGCTCGACAGGGCGGCCGAAGGGCGTGGCCGTCACGCATCGCGCGATCGTCAACCGGCTCGCGTGGATGCAGCACGAGTACCGCCTCACGGCCTCGGACCGGGTGCTGCAGAAGACGCCGTCGAGTTTCGACGTGTCCGTATGGGAATTCTTCTGGGCGCTGTGCGAAGGCGCGACGGTGGTGATGGCCGAACCGGACGGCCACCGCGACCCGGCCTATCTCGCCAGGGTGATCCGGGAACGGGAGATCACCACCCTCCATTTCGTCCCGTCCATGCTCGCCGCGTTCCTTGGCAGCGACGAGGTCACCGGCGACCTGGGCTCGTTGCGTCAGGTGTTCTCCAGCGGCGAGGCCTTGACCGGCGAGACCGCCGCGCGCTGGCGCTCGCTCACCGGCGTCCCGTTGCACAACCTCTATGGCCCGACCGAGGCCGCAGTGGACGTGACCTTCTTCGACGCCACGGGTTTCGAAGGCGCGTCCGTCCCCATCGGACGTCCGGTGTGGAACACGCGGGTGCACGTCCTCGACGGCTGCCTCCGCCCGGTGCCCGACGACGTGGCCGGTGAGCTGTACCTCGCCGGTGTCCAGCTGGCCCGCGGCTACCACGGGCGGCCCGGTCTGACCGCCGAACGCTTCGTCGCCGACCCGTTCGGCGAACCGGGACAGCGGCTGTACCGGACCGGTGACCTGGTCCGCCGCCGCGCAGACGGCGAACTCGAATACCTCGGCCGCACCGACCGTCAGGTGAAGATCCGCGGTAACCGGATCGAACTCGGCGAGATCGAAGCCGTGCTCGCCGCGCAGCCGGATGTCACGGCCGCCACGGTGGTGGCGAAGGACGGCGCGCTCGTCGGCTACGTCGCAGGCGGAGCGGATCCGGAACTGTTGCGAGCCGCCGTCAGCGAGGCCTTGCCCGCCCCGATGGTCCCGCGGGCGTTCGTCGTCCTCGACGAGTTCCCGTTGACCCCCAGCGGAAAGCTCGACGTCCGCGCCTTGCCCGCGCCCGAGGTCGGCGTGCCCTCTGCCGCGCCCGAGAACGACCAGGAACGCGCCATGGCGCGGATCTTCGCGGACGTCCTCGGCCTGGACACCGTCGGCGCCCACGGGGACTTCTTCCTGCTGGGCGGCGACAGCATCTCGTCGATCGCCGTGTCGAGCCGCGCCCGGCGGGCAGGCTTCGAACTGAGCCCCAAGGACGTTTTCGAACTCCGGACCCCGGCCGCGCTCGCCGCTTCCGCGACGCCGGTCGAGCCGGTGGCCGACGCCGACGGTGCCGGCGCGCTCCCTCTCCTGCCCGAAATGCTTCGATTGCGGGAGCTCGGTGAGGCGGTCCAGCCGGAGTCCGTGTTGCTGACCCTGCCGAGCGGAGCCGACGTCGAGACACTCGCCGCGGCCCTGCAACTCGTCCTCGACCACCACGACGGCCTGCGACTCGAATTGTCGAGGGTCGCTTCGGTGCTGTGGTCGCTCGAAATCCGTCCACAAGGGACGGTTCAAGCGACCGACCTGCTTCGTCATGGGACCGGGTCCCTCGAAGCCGAGTACCGGGGCGCCGTGGACAGGCTCGCGGACCACCTGCTGCAGGCCGTCTGGTTCGACGAGCCGGGCAGGTTGCTCTTGGTGGCGCATCCCGCGCTGCTCGACGCGCGGAGCTGGACAACGCTGGCAGCCGATCTCGCGGTCGCCTGGCAAGCAGTGATCGGCGGTCGTCCGCCGGTGTTCACCCCGGTTACGAGTTCGCTGCGGACCATCGCCCGTCGGATCACCGAGAGCGCACAGGATCCGGCGCTGCTCGGCGAAATCGAGCACTGGGCCGAGACCTTGACGCCCGGCTCCATCGAGATTTCCGGCGACGTCACCGAACGCCGCGTCACGCTGTCCATCGAGGACACCGGGACACTCGTCGACTCGCTGCCGTCCACTGTGCACGGCGACGTGATCGACGTTCTTCTGACGGCGCTGAAGGCCGCCGTCGACGATGATCTCCTCGTCGACCTGCACGGACGCGTGGTCGCGGTGGACACCGTCGGCGCGTTGACGTCGGTCCGCCCGGTGCGGATCATCGCGTCCGGCGAACCGCTCGCGATGCTCAAGGCCGTCAAGGAGACGGTCCGGAAGACGCCCGAAGGCTACGGTCCGCTGCGTTACCTCAATGCCCAGACCGGTCCGCTGCTCGCCGGACTCGCGAAGCCGTCGATCGCCTTGCGCTACGACGGCCGGATCCCGGCCGGACCGGGGGAGTGGCAGGTCGCCGGGCACGCGGCGGTGCCCCCGGCGGGCGACCACGTCCTGCGGATCGGCGTCGCCTGCGAGGAGACCGAGTACGGGCCGAGGCTGACGGCGACGTTCGCCGGCCCGGCCGGAACGCTCGCGGACCGCTGGGTCGCCGCCTTGCGGGAGCTCGCGGCGGTGGACACGGACGCGACGGTGGGGCTCACGCCGTCCGACCTCGAACTGGTGTCACTGACCCAGGAGGAGATCACGCGCGTCGAGCGGTTCAGCCCGCTGCCGGTCGCCGACGTCTGGCCGCTGTCCCCGCTCCAGGAAGGCCTGTTCTTCCACTCCAGCTACAACTCCGACCGCGTCGACATCTACACGATCCAGGAGGCGATCGACTTCGGTCACCGCCTGGACACCGACCGGCTGCGGGCGGCGGTGTCCGCGCTGCTCCGCCGGATCCCGAGTCTCGGCGCCGGTTTCACCAGCGAAGGACTGCGAGGACCGGTCCAGTTCGTGGCGGCCGACGTCGAGCCGCCGGTGTCCGAAGTGGACCTTTCGACGCTGCCCGAAGACGAGCGGCGGGAGCGGCTCGACGAACTGATGGCCGAGGACCGCGCGACGCGGTTCGACCTCGGCTCCCCGCCGTTGTTCCGCATGAAGCTGATCCGGCTCGGGGACGGGCGCGACCGGGTGGTGCTGAACCGGCATCTGCTGCTCTGGGACGGCTGGTCCGCCTGGCTCTTCATCGAGCAGCTGTTCGCGCTGTACGACCTCGGCGGGGACGACCGCACGCTGCCCGCAGCCGGGTCCTATGTGGACTTCCTGCGCTGGCTCGACCGCCAGGACATCGAGGCCGCCACGGGAGCGTGGCGGGAGGCGCTGTCAGGTTTGGCGGAGCCGACCGTCATCGGTCCGGAGGGCCGGGATCTGGTACCGGCCACCCCGGTGAACCTGGACACCGTGCTCCCGGCCGACCTGGGCCGCGGATTGCGTGAGCAGGCCAGGCGGCACGGCCTGACCGTCAACTCCGTGCTCAACGCGGCCTGGGGCCTGGTCCTCTCGACGATGACCGGACGGCACGACGTCGTGTTCGGCGCCGCGGTCGCGGGCAGGCCCGCGGCGGTGCCCGACATCGAGAACACCATCGGCCTGTTCCTCAACACCGTGCCGACCCGGGTGCGGCTCGACGCGGCCGAGTCGGTTCTGGACCTGGTACGCCGCTTGCAGTCCGAGCGGATGGACCTGACCCCGTACGAGTTCATGAGCCTCGGTGTCCTGCAGCGGGAGGCCGGGCACCGCGTGCTGTTCGACACGCTCTTCGTGCTGCGCAACGCAGACGGTGACGAACGGCGCGACGGACTCCGTCACCGGCACGGCATCACCGGCCTGCTCAACATCGACGCCACGCACTACCCGCTGACACTGGTGGTCACGCCGGGCGAGGAAATCCGGATCACGCTGTCCTACCGGGACGACGTCATCGACACCGATGAGGCCGCCTCGGTGCTGGGCCGCTTCACGTCGCTGGTCGCGCAGATCGTCGACGACCCGGCGAAACCGGTCGGCGCGCTGGCCACGGTGTCCGCTGAGGACCGCGCCGCGCTGGAGGCGGGCTGGGCCGAGGCCGAGCACCCGGTCATCGAGGACACGATCGCCGACCTGCTGGCGGTTCAAGCGGAACGGACGCCGGACGCGACAGCGTTGGTGTTCGGGGCCGAACAGCTCACCTACGCGGAACTCGACGCGCGCATCAACCGGATGGCCCGGTTGCTGCTGGCGAAGGGGGCCGCGCCGGAGCAGGTGATCGCGCTCGGCCTGCCCCGGTCGATCGACATGGTCGTCGCGCTGTTCGCCGTGCTGCGCACCGGCGCGGCGTACCTGCCGCTGGAACTCGACTACCCGGCCGACCGGCTCGCGGTGATGCTGGAGGACGCGCGGCCGCTGTGCCTCGTGTCCACAAAGGACGTCTCGGCGACACTGCCTGATGACGTCCCTCGCGTGCTCGTCGACGACCACGAAGACAGGGCGTTCGGCGGCGGCCCGATCTCCGACGCCGAACGCCCGCTGTTCGCACGAGGCCGCGCGGACCGCATGGAACATCCGGCGTACGTCATCTACACCTCGGGCTCCACGGGCAAACCCAAGGGCGTCGTCACGCCGTACCGCGGCCTGACGAACATGCAGCTCAACCACCAGGGCGCCATCTTCGCCCCGGCCATCGCTTCGGCGGGCGGACGGCGGCTGCGGATCGCCCACACCGTGTCGTTCGCCTTCGACATGTCCTGGGAAGAGCTGCTGTGGCTCGTCGAAGGGCACGAGGTCCACGTCTGCGACGAGGAACTGCGGCGGGACGCGCGGGCGCTCGTGGCGTACTGCGACGAGCACGAGGTCGACGTCGTCAACGTGACGCCGACGTACGCCCACCTGCTGATCGAGGAAGGGCTCCTGGAGGGACACCGGCCCGCGCTCGTGCTGCTCGGCGGCGAGGCGGTGTCGGAGTCGGTGTGGAACCGGCTGCGGGACACCGACGGAACCTACGGCTACAACCTGTACGGCCCCACCGAATACACGATCAACACGCTCGGCGGCGGCACGACCGACAGCGACACCCCCACCGTCGGCCAACCGATCTGGAACACGCGCGCCTACATCGTCGACGCCTGGCTCCGGCCGGTCCGGGACGGGGTCGCGGGCGAGCTCTACATCGCGGGTGAGGGACTGGCCCGCGGCTACCTCGGCCGCCCCGGCCTGACCGCCGAGCGGTTCGTCGCCGACCCGTTCGTGCCAGGGGGCGGGCGCATGTACCGCACCGGTGACCTGGTGCGCCGCCGTCCGGACGGGAACATCGACTTCCTCGGCCGCACCGACGACCAGGTCAAGATCCGCGGCTATCGCGTCGAACTCGGTGAGATCGAGACCGCGCTCAGCCGGTACCCCGAGGTCGCGCAGGCCGCCGTCCTCGCGCGGCCCGACCCGTCGGCGCCCGGCCTGCAGCGGCTCATCGGCTACGTCGTCCCGGCCGAGCTGAGCGGTGACGCGCGGGCCGAGGCGGAGGCCGACCAGGTCGGCGAATGGCAGCAGATCTACTCCGACGAGTACACCGAGATCCCGACGGCCCTGTTCACCGAGGACTTCGCGGGCTGGGATTCCAGCTACGACGGTGCTCCGATCCCGCTGGAGCACATGCGGGAATGGCGGCAGGCGACCGTCGACCGGATCGCCGAACTGAAACCGGAACGAGTGCTGGAGATCGGTGTCGGCACCGGTCTGCTGATGGGGCAGATCGCCCCGATCGCGCGGGAGTACTGGGGCACCGACCTCGCCGCGCCGGTGATCGCGAAGCTGAACCGCGAGCTGGAACGGGATCCGAAGCTGGCGGCCAAGGTGAACCTGCGCGCCCAGCCGGCGCACGTGTTCGACGGCCTGCCCGAGGGCCGGTTCGACACCATCGTGATCAACTCCGTCATCCAGTACTTCCCGAGCGTCGACTACCTGACCGGCGTCATCACGAAGGCGATCGGCCTGCTCGCGCCCGGCGGTGCGCTGTTCGTCGGCGACGTCCGGAACCTGCGCCTCGCCCGCGCCTTCCACACCGCGATCCAGCTCACCCGCGCCGACGCCACCTCCGACGTCGCCCAGGTGCGGCGCGCGATCGAACGCGGTGCCGCGCTGGAAAAGGAACTGCTGATCGACCCGGACTACTTCACCGCGCTCGCGCGGCGGCTTCCGGACGTCGCCGCGCAGGTCCGGATCAAACGGGCCCGGCTGCACAACGAGCTGAGCCGGTACCGCTACGACGCGGTCCTGGTCAAGGCGCCCGCCACGACCCTTTCGGTCGCCCAAGCGCCACGCCTGTTCTGGGACGAGGTGGGCTCCGTCGCTGCACTGCAAGCCCGGCTGGCCGGTGCCGAAACGCTGCGCGTGAGCCGGATCCCGGACGCCCGGCAGGCTCCGGAGGTCGAGGCGACACGCGCCCTGGACGCCGGTGCGCCGCTCATCGACGTCCTCGCGTTGTTCCGTGGTGACGACGGCATCGAACCGGAGGACGTGCACGAACTCGGTGACCGGCTCGGGTTCCGGGTGTACTGCACCTGGTCGGCCGACGGTTCGTTCGAGGCGGTGTTCGTCCACAAGAGACAGCCGGACTCACTGGTCACCGGTGTGCATCAGCCCGTCTCGGTCGGTACGAACCTGGCCAAGTACACCACGAGCCCGACGGCGGCCCGCGGTGGCGGCGAACTGGTACAACGCCTGCGCGATCGGCTCAAGACGGAACTGCCGGACTACATGGTCCCGGCCGCGTTCGTCACGCTGGGCGCGCTGCCGCTGACCGACAACGGCAAGCTCAACACACGGGCGCTCCCGGACGCCGACCAGACCGTGCGGCTCACCGAAAGCCGACCGGCCGAGACCGCCGAAGAAGAGACGCTGTGCGCGCTGTTCGCCGAGGTCCTCGGACTGGACGGGATCGGCGTCGAGGACAACTTCTTCGACCTCGGCGGACATTCGCTGCTCGCCACCCGGCTGATCAGCCGCGCCAGGACCGAACTCGGCGCGGAACTGGCCATTCGTGACCTGTTCGAGGCGCCGACGGTGGCCGAGCTGGCCGCTCGCGCGGGTGCCGGTGAACCGGCGCGGCCGGCGGTGGTCCGTGCCGAGCGCCCCGAACGCGTCCCGCTTTCGGCGGCCCAGCGCAGCCTTTGGCTGGTCGACCGGATGGAAGCGAACGCCGTCGCGTACAACTTCCCGCTGACCTTCCGCTTGCGGGGCGACCTTGATCTCGGCTCACTCCGGCTGGCGCTGGGCGACGTCCTCGGCAGGCACGAAGTCTTGCGGACCGTGTTCATCGAGCACGACGGGGAGCCCTACCAGAGCGTTCTCGACGCGCCCGAGATCCCGTTCGCCGTGGAGGAGTGCGACGAGGCCGGGTTGGAGGCCCGCATCGCCGAGCTCTCACGGACACCGTTCGACCTGGCACGGGAGATCCCGGTCAGGCTGCGGGTGCTGCGCCTCGGCGAAGGCGACCACGTGATCTCGCTGGTCTTGCACCACAGCGCGACCGACGAATGGTCCGACCGTCCGTTCCTGGGCGACCTGACCTCGGCGTATGAGGCCCGGCTCGGCGGAGCGAGTCCAGTGTGGACAGCCCTGCCAGTGCAGTACGCCGACTTCGCGTTGTGGCAGAAGGACTTCCTCGAACAGCGCGGCGTCGCCCAGGTCGCCTTCTGGGCAGGCTCCTTGAACGGCGCACCGGACGAGCTGACGCTGCCGCTGGACCGCCCGCGTCCGCTCCGGCCGACCGGACGGGGCGGGAAGGTCAAGTCCCGGCTGTCCGGCGAGCTGTCGACAGCCGTGCGAGACCTGGCGGCGAAAGCCGGGGCGAGCCCGTTCATGGTGCTCCAAGCGGCGGTGGCCGCACTGCTGCACCGGACCGGCTCCGGGGACGACATCCCGCTCGGTGCCCCGATCGCGGGACGCACCGACGCGGCGCTCGACGACCTGGTCGGCTTCTTCGTGAACACGCTGGTGTTGCGGACCGATCTGTCCGGCGAGCCGACGTTCGTCGCGCTGCTCGACAGGGTGCGTGAGGCGGATCTCGCCGCGTTCTCGCACGGTGACCTGCCGTTCGAGCGCGTCGTCGAGGAGCTGAACCCGCCCCGGGTGCCGGGCCGCAACCCGCTGTTCCAGGTGATGGTGGGCTACCACCGGCAGAGCGACGCGCACGACGTGCTCGGGCTGCCCGCCGAGTGGTTCGAGATGGACACCGGCATGGCGAAGTTCGACCTGCACTTCACGATGGTCGATGGCGGGGACACCGCCACGCTGATGCTGGAATACGCCGAGGACCTCGCCGACGAGTCGACGGCCGAGCGGCTGCTCACCCGCCTCACGTCGCTGCTGGAACAGGTCACGGTCGAACCGGACCGGTCCGTCGCGGCGCTTGACGTCCTCGTCGGTGATGAACTCGCGTGGGTGACCGAGTGGAACCGCACGGCTCGTGAGGTCCCGGTCGCGACCCTGCCGGAGTTGTTCGAGGCGCAGGTGGCTCGGACGCCGGACGCTACTGCCGTGGTGTTCGAAGGCTCGGAGCTTTCGTATGCGGAGTTCAACGGACGGGCGAATCGGCTGGCGCGGTGGTTGGTCGAGCGGGGTGTGGGTGCGGAGTCGGTGGTGGCGGTGTCGCTGCCGAGGTCGATCGATCTGGTCGTCGCTTTGTACGCGGTGCACAAGGCCGGTGGCGCTTACCTGCCGGTCGACCGCGACTACCCGGCGGACCGCGTCGCGTTCATGCTCGAAGACGCGGCCCCCGCTGTCGTCCTCGACGAACTGCCCGTTTTGGACGGCTACTCCGTCGAGAACTTGGGCCGCGTAGTGGATTCTTCGTCTCCGGCGTACGTGATCTACACGTCGGGTTCGACGGGTCGTCCCAAGGGTGTGGTGGTGCCGCATTCCGGCATCGTGAACCGTCTGCTGTGGATGCAGGACGAGTACGGCCTCACCGCTGACGATCGGGTGTTGCAGAAGACACCGTCGAGTTTCGATGTGTCGGTGTGGGAGTTCTTCTGGCCGCTCATCACCGGCGCGACACTGGTGGTCGCCAAACCCGAGGGACACAAAGACCCGGCGTACCTCGCGGAGCTGATCCGCACCGCCGGGATCACCACCGTCCACTTCGTCCCGTCGATGCTCGCGCTGTTCCTGGAAACCGCGGAGTGCGCGGGGTTGCGCCGGGTGATCTGCAGCGGCGAGGCACTGCCGTCCGAACTGGCCGCCCGCGTCGACGTCCCGCTGTACAACCTCTACGGCCCGACCGAAGCGTCCGTCGACGTGACGGCATGGCGGGCCGGTGCCGAGACGACGCCGTCCGTTCCGATCGGACGTCCGGTGTGGAACACGCGGACGTACGTGCTGGACGCGCGGCTGAACCCGGTCCCGCCGGGCGTCCCCGGCGAGCTCTACCTCGCCGGCGTGCAGCTCGCTCGCGGGTACCTGGCCAGGCCGGGGCTGACCGCCGAGCGGTTCGTCGCCGACCCGTTCGGTGGCCCGGGCGAGCGCATGTACCGCACCGGGGACCTCGCGCGCTGGTCGGCCGACGGCGTCCTCGAGTTCCTGGGCCGGGTCGACGACCAGGTCAAGATCCGCGGCTTCCGGGTCGAACTCGGCGAGGTCGAGGCGGCGCTGACCGCGTCCGGGTCCGTCACGCGTGCCGTGGTCGTCGCCAGGGAAGACCGGCTGGTGGCCTACGTCGTCGGCTCCGCGGACGGGCTTCGTGAAGCAGTGGCGACGAAGTTGCCGGAGCACATGGTGCCGTCGGCGTTCGTCGTGCTCGACGAGATCCCGCTGACCCCGAACGGCAAATTCGACCGAAAGGCGCTCCCCGCGCCCGAGTTCGCGGCCACCGAAGGCCGGGAACCGCGGAACGCCCGCGAAGAAGCCCTGTGCGCGTTGTTCGCCGATGTGCTCGGCGTCGAGCAGGTCGGGATCGACGACGGGTTCTTCGCGCTCGGCGGGCATTCGCTGCTGGTGATGCGCCTGGTCAGCCGGATCTCGGCCATCATGGACGCCACGGTGTCGGTCCGCGACGTCTTCGACGCCCCCACCGTCGCGGCGCTGGCGGAACGGCTCGCCGACCCCTCGGACCGGCCGGCCTTGAGCGCCGGGGACCGGCCGGAAGTCTTGCCGCTTTCGCCCGCGCAGCAACGGTTGTGGTTCCTGTACCAGCTCGAAGGGGTCACGCCCACCTACAACATCCCGCTCGCCTGGCGTCTGCACGGCGAGCTGGACGGGGACGCGCTGCGCGCGGCGATCGGCGACCTCGTCGAGCGGCACGAACCGCTGCGGACCGTGTTCGCCGAGGAGGGAGGCGTCGCGGCGCAGCGGATCCTGGCCGACGCACGTCCGGAGGTCCGCTTCGAGGACGCGGGTGACCTTTCGGCGCGGTTGTCCGCCGAAGCCGGCCGTGGATTCGCCCTCGACGCGGAACTCCCGATCCGGGCCACGGTCTTCACCGTGTCCGCGCGGGAACACGTCCTGCTGCTCGTGATCCATCACGTGGCGACGGACGAGTGGTCACAGGGACCGCTGATGGCGGACCTGGCCAAGGCCTACGAGGCGCGTCTGGCCGGAGTCGCTCCACAGTGGACGGACCTTCCGGTCCAGTACGCGGATTACGCGCTGTGGCAACGCGAACTGCTCGCCTCGACGGCCTCCGGACACCTCGAGTTCTGGCAGGAAGCACTGGCCGACCTGCCCGGCGAACTGGCCCTGCCGGTGGACCGGCCACGACCGGCCGAGTCGAGCCATCGTGGCGGTCTCGTCACGTTCCCGATCGACGGAGGGCTCACCGAGCGTCTGCGTGCGGTCGCCCGGCGGTACGACGTCAGCATGTTCATGCTGGCGCAGGCCGCCGTCGCGGCACTGCTGCACCGACTCGGCGCCGGGGACGACATCCCGCTCGGCGCGCCGAGTTCCGGCCGCGTCGACGAACGACTGGAGCCGCTGATCGGCTTCTTCGTGAACTCGCTCGTCCTGCGCACCGATCTGTCCGGCGACCCGGCGTTCGGCGACCTGCTCGCCCGGGTGCGCGCGACGGATCTCGCCGCCTTCGAACACCAGGACCTGCCGTTCGAGCGCCTGGTCGACGCGGTCAACCCGGAACGGTCACTGGCCAGGCACCCGTTGTTCCAGGTGATGGTGGTCTACCTGCCCGAATCGGGCGACGGATGGGAACTTCCCGGCCTTAGTGCGGTCCAGGAGGACTTCGCACAGGGCGTGGCGAAGTTCGACCTCGAATTCGGGTTCCTGGAGAACAGCGCCGGGATCTCGGGCGCGATCGAGTACAGCGCCGACCTGTTCGACCACGCCACGGCCGAGTCGTTCGCGCGGCGGCTGGTCGCCGTTCTGGAGCAGGTGGCCGCCGATCCGGCGATCCCGGTCGGCGAACTCGACGTCCTCGGCGAGGACGAGCGCACGCTGCTCAAGCTTTGGAACGACACCGCGCACGACGTTCCGCCGGTGACGTTGCCGGAGTTGTTCGAGGCGCAGGTGGCGCGGACTCCGGACGCTTCTGCAGTGGTGTTCGAAGGCTCGGAGCTTTCGTACGCGGAGTTCAACGCGCGGGTGAATCGGCTGGCGCGTTGGTTGGTGGAGCGGGGTGTGGGTGCGGAGTCGGTGGTGGCGGTGTCGCTGCCGCGGTCGCTCGATCTGGTCGTCGCGCTGTACGCCGTGCACAAGGCAGGGGCGGCGTATCTGCCGCTCGACACGGACTATCCGGCCGACCGGCTGGCGTTCATGCTCGACGACGCGTCACCCACGGTCGTGCTTGATACCTTGCCTGACCTCGATGGCTACTCCGGAGAGAATCTGAACCGGGTGGTGGTTCCGTCGTCTCCGGCGTACGTGATTTACACGTCGGGTTCGACGGGTCGTCCCAAGGGTGTGGTGGTGCCGCATTCCGGCATCGTGAACCGGTTGTTGTGGATGCAAGCCGAGTACGGCCTCACCGCTGACGATCGGGTGTTGCAGAAGACACCGTCGAGTTTCGATGTGTCGGTGTGGGAGTTCTTCTGGCCGCTCGTCACCGGGGCGACACTGGTGGTCGCCAAACCGGACGGTCATCGCGATCCGGCGTACCTCGAAGCGCTGATCCGGGACCAGCGGATCACGACCCTGCACTTCGTCCCGTCGATGCTGGAAGCGTTCCTCGCCGAAGATCCGGGATGGCACGACGTCCGCCGGGTCCTGTGCAGTGGCGAGGCGCTGCCGCCGGAACTGGCCGCCCGAGCCGGCGTCCCGCTGCACAACCTCTACGGCCCGACCGAGGCATCGGTGGACGTGACCTCGTGGGAGGTCGTCGATGACACCGTCCCCATCGGACGTCCGGTGTGGAACACCCGCGTCCACGTGCTGGACGCCAGGCTCCGGCCGGTTCCGCCTGGCGTGGCGGGAGAGTTGTACCTCGCGGGTGCGCAGCTCGCGCGCGGCTACCTCCGCCGGGCAGGACTGACCGCCGAGCGGTTCGTGGCGAACCCGTTCGCCGCGGGGGAGCGCATGTACCGCACGGGAGACCTCGCGCGATGGCGTGCCGACGGCGCGCTCGAGTACCTCGGCCGCGCCGACGATCAGGTCAAGCTGCGCGGGTTCCGGATCGAGCTGGGCGAGATCGAGTCCGTGCTCTCCGCGCGGGTGGTCCTGCGGGAGGGCAGGCTCGTCGCCTACCTGACCGGCCCGGCCGACGTCGAAGAGACCCGGCGGCTGGCCGAGGCCGCTTTGCCGGAGTACATGGTGCCGTCGGCGTTCGTGGTGCTGGACGAGTTCCCGTTGACACCCAACGGGAAGCTCGACCGCAAGGCCCTGCCCGCGCCGGACTTCGCCGTCGCGGTCACCGGCGACGCCCCGCGCACTCCGCGCGAAGAACTGCTGGCGTCGCTCGTCGCCGGTGTGCTCGGGCTGGAGAAGGTCGGCGTCCACGACGACTTCTTCCGCCTCGGCGGTGACAGCATCGTCGCGATGCAGCTGGTCGGCCGGGTGCGGAGCGCCGGGCTGCTGCTCAGCCCGCGTGACGTCTTCCGGCACCGGACCGTCGCGGCGCTGGCCGAGGTCAGTTCGGTGCGGCTCGACGCGGCCGCGCCGGCGGACGGGAAGCCGTTGGTGGAGCTCGAAGCGGGCGAACGCGCCGAGATCCTCGACGTCGCGCCGGACACGGCCGAGGTATGGCCGCTGACGCCGTTGCAGGCCGGGTTGCTCTTCCACGCGACGATGGACGGCGACGGCCCCGACGTCTACACCGTCCAGGTGTCGTTCGATCTCGAAGGACCGCTCGATCCCGCGCGACTGCGCGAGGCCGCTCAGTCCCTCGTCGACCGGCACGCGGTCTTGCGCACCGGCTACCGCTACCTCGCTTCCGGCCGTCCGGTCGCGTTGGTGACGCGTTCGGTTACGGTTCCTTGGCGTTTCGTGGACTCGGCGGGCGACTTCGAAGCGGAGACGGCTCACGACCGGCGCCGCTTCGATCCGGCGGCCGCGCCGCTGCTGCGGTTCCTGCTCCTGGCCTTGCCGGACGGACGGCACCGGCTGGTGTTCACCCACCAGCACGTCCTGCTCGACGGCTGGTCGGTGCCGCAGCTGTTCGCCGAGCTGTCCCAGCTCTACGCCGGTGCCGACGCGGCGCCGTCACGGCAGTACCGCGACCATCTCGGCTGGCTCGGGGAGCAGGACCGGGAGGCGGCGGAAGCCGCTTGGCGGCAGGCGCTCGACGGACTGACCGAGCCGACGCACCTCGTCCCGCACGACCCGCAGCGGACCCCGGCCCTGCCGGACCGGTCGTCACTGGAACTGACGGAGCAGGCGACCGAGGCGCTGGCCGGCTTGGCCCGCTCGCGCGGTCTGACCCTGAACACGCTGGTCCAGACCGCGTGGAGCATCGTGCTCGGCAGGCTGACCGGTCGGTCGGACGTCGTGTTCGGCGCGACGGTCGCCGGGCGCCCGCCGGAACTGGCCGGGGTCGAGCGGATGCTCGGCCTGTTCATCAACACGATCCCGGTGCGGATCGTGCTCGACCCGGCCGAGAAGCTGGGCGTCCTCCTCGACCGGGTCCAGGACGAACAGTCCGGATTGCTGGCGCATCAGCACTTCGGGCTCGCCGACATCCAGCGCGGCGCCGGGCTGGGGGAGCTGTTCGACACGCTGATGGTGTTCGAGAGCTATCCGGGCGCGGACGAGGATGAAACCGGTGCCGGGCTGCGCGGCGAGATCGTGCGCCACGAGGACTCGACGCACTATCCGCTCACCTGGGCGGTGGAACCCGGCGCGCGGCTGAAGCTCACGGCCGAGTACCGCTCCGACCTGTTCGACGCGGGCCTGCCGGAACGGCTTCCGGCCGCGATGGAACGGGTACTCGCCGCCATGGTGTCCGATGTGGACGCCCCGGTCGGCAGGGTCGATATCCTGACCGAGGCCGACCTCGACCTGATCGTGCGCGAGTGGAACGGGACGGCGCTCGCCGTCGAACCGTCCACTGTGGCCGGTCTGTTCGAAGCGCAGGTCCGGCGTTCGCCAGACGCGACGGCGGTGGTGTCCGGCGAGGTCTCCTTGACCTTCACCGAGCTGAACGAACGCGCCAACCGGCTCGCCAGGGCGCTGGTCGCCCACGGCGTGGGCCCGGAGGATTTCGTCGCCTTGGCGCTGCCGCGTTCGGCGGACGTGCTGCTGGCGATCCTCGCGGTCCACAAGGCGGGGGCGGCGTACCTGCCACTCGACCCGGATTACCCCGCCGAACGGCTGGCCGCGATGCTCGCCGACGCGCGGCCCAAGGTGATCCTGACCGAACCCGAGCTGCTGGAGTCGTTGCCCCGGACCGAGATCGAGACGCTGGCGCTGTGCGCGCTCGTCACCGAGGACCGGCAGGCGCACGACCTGACCGATCGGGACCGGGTCCGCCCGCTGGACCCGGAGCATCCGGCGTACGTGATCTACACGTCGGGTTCGACGGGGACGCCCAAGGGGGTCGTCGTCCCGCATCGCGGTGTGGTGAACCTGTTCCACAGCCACCGGGCGACGTTGCACCGGCCCGCGGTCGAGGCCGCCGGCAAACCGCACCTGCGGGTCGGGCACGCGTGGTCGTTCTCCTTCGACGCCTCCTGGCAACCGCAGCTGTGGCTGCTCGACGGGCACGCCGTGCACATCGTGGACGAGGAGACCCGGCGCGATCCGGAGCTCCTTGCCGCGATGATCTCCCGGGACGGCTTCGACTTCATCGAGGTCACGCCGTCGTTCTTCGCGCAGATGGCGGAAGCGGGGCTGCTCGACGGCGACCGGTGCCCGCTGGCCGTGATCGGTGTCGGCGGCGAGGCGGTGCCCGAGAGCCTGTGGCGCCGTCTGGCCACTTTGGACGGAACCGAGGCCTTCAATCTCTACGGGCCGACGGAGTCCACAGTGGACGCGTTGGTCGCGCGGATCGGCGACAGCGAGAAGCCGCTGGTCGGTCGTCCGGTCGCGAACACCCGCGCCTACGTGCTCGACGCGGCGCTGCGGCCGGTACCGCCCGGGGTCACCGGCGAGCTGTACCTCGCCGGCTCCGGTCTCGCCCGGGGCTACCTCGGGCGGGCGGCGCTGACGTCGGAGCGGTTCGTGGCGGATCCGTTCGGCCCGGCGGGCGCCCGGATGTACCGCACCGGCGACCTCGCCCGCTGGACCGCGGACGGTCGGCTGGACTTCGGCGGCCGCGCCGACGACCAGGCGAAGATCCGCGGCTTCCGGGTCGAACCCGGCGAGATCGAAGCCGTGCTCGAACGGCACGAGGACGTCGCACAGGCCGTCGTCCTGGTGCGTGAGGATCGCCCACGGGTCAAGCAGCTGGTGGCCTACGTGATGTCCACTGTGGATCTCGCGGACCTGCGACGATTCGCGGCCGAGACCTTGCCGGAGTACATGGTCCCGGCGGCGTTCGTCGCGCTCGACGCGCTTCCCGTGTTGTCCAACGGGAAACTGGACCGCAAGGCGCTGCCCGCGCCGGACTACTCGGAGCTGGCCGGAGGCAGGGCGCCGGAGACCCCGTTGGAGAAGACGTTGTGCGGGCTCTTCGCGGAGGTGCTCGACGTGCCGGAACTCGGCGCCGACGACGACTTCTTCGCTCTCGGCGGGGACAGCATCGTCGCGATGCGGCTGGTCGGCCGGGCTCGGGCGGCCGGGCTGAAGATCACGCCGCACGAGGTGTTCGCGCGCCGGACCGTCGCGGCGCTGGCCGAGGTCGCCGAGAGCCTGACGGCCGACGACGTCATCGCGCCGACGCCGATCATGCACGCGCTGCGCGAACTGGGCGGGCCGATCGACGGTTATCACCAGGCGGCGTTGCTCCAGACGCCGCCCGGGATGACCGGTGAGCAGCTGAAGGCCGTGCTCGGCGCCGTCGTCGCACGGCACGACATGCTGCGCGCGCGGCTCGACCGGTCGGTGGACGGCTGGGCGCTCCGTCTGACCGAATCCCTCGACGTCCGTATCGAACGCGTCGAGGTCGAAGGTGATCTGTTCTCTCTGATCGAGCGGCACGCGGAGCCGGCTCGCGCCAGGCTCGACCCGGACGCCGGCGTGATGGTGAGCGCGACGTGGTTCGACGCGGGATCGTCGGGACCGGGCCGGTTGCTGCTGATGATCCATCACCTGGCGGTCGACGGTGTCTCATGGCGGATCCTGTTGCCGGATCTCGTTTCCGCTTGGGACGCGGTCGCTCTCGGCCGGACGCCAGAATTGTCCCCAGTGGACACTTCGTTCCTGCGGTGGTCGCAAGTACTGTCCACACAGGACCGTGAGAGCGAACTGGGCCGGTGGAAATCCGTGCTGGGCGGCGGAGACCCGCTCCCGCTGGACCGGCCGCTCGATCCCGCGCGGGACGTGCAGGGAACCGTGAAGATGGTGTCGCTGACCCTGCCCGCCGAGCGGACGGCCCCGCTCCTGTCCCGTGCGACCATCAACGACGTCCTGCTCACCGGTCTCGCGCTGGCCGTCACCCGGTGGCGCGGGGACGGGGGGCACGCGGTGCTGGTCGACGTCGAGGGACACGGCCGCGAGGAGGAACTCGCCCGTGGCGCGGATCTTTCGCGGACGGTCGGCTGGTTCACCACCGTCGTCCCGGTATGCCTCGACCTCGGCGACCTCGACCTGGACGACGCGTTCGCGGGCGGAGCCGCCGCCGGTGTCGCGCTCGAGCGGGTCCGGGCGCACCTCGACGGGCTGCCGGACGGCGGCATCGGGCACGGTCTGCTCCGGTACCTCGACCCGCGCACCGGTCCTGAACTCGCGAAGTTCGCGAAGCCGCAGATCGAGTTCAACTACCTGGGCCGGATCGGCGTCCCCGAGGCGACCGACTGGTCGTACGCGGCGGAAGCCGAAGCGGCCGAACTCGGCGCGGACGACGCGATGCCCGTCTCGCACGCGCTGACGATCAACGTCCTGACCGAGGACCGCCCCGGCGGCCCCGAACTGGCCGCACACTGGTCATGGCCGGAGGCCGTGCTGACCGAAGAGTCGGTGCGGGAACTGGCGGAGGGCTGGTTCCTCGCGCTCGACGCGCTCACCCGCCGGGCTGATTCACCGGCTGTACAGAAGGAGAACAAGGAATGACGAACCCGTTCGAGAACCCCGACGGCACGTACCTCGTGCTGGTCAACGACGAGGGCCAGCACAGCCTGTGGCCCGAGTTCGTCGAGGTCCCGGCGGGCTGGACCACGAAGTTCGGCCCGGCCTCGCGTCCGGCGTGCCTCGAGTACGTCGAGACCAACTGGACCGACCTCCGTCCCGCTTCGCTCGTCAAGGCCATGGAGTCCTGATCCGCTTCGGTCCGTGAAGGCGTCCTTGAGGGACTCTGGGTCCCTCAAGGAGGCCTTCACGGACTTGCGTTGTTCAGAATCGCGACCGAATTCGTCCATAAAACGTGAGTAGCGTTCGGGTTATGGATCGAAGAGCGTTCATGGTGACCGCCGGTGGCGCGGCGGCGGGGGCGGCGATGCTGCCGGGGCAGGCGGAGGCGCAACCGCAGACACAAGGGAAGTGGGGCCCGCACGGGCCGGTCGTCCGCTTCAACGTCCTGAGCGACATCCAGGGCGACCTCACCGACTTCGGCAAGGCGCTCGACGACCTGCACGCGATCAACCCGGGCAGCGGCGGGCTTGGTATCGCGGGTGACCTCACCCCGCGCGGCTACGACTTCGAGTACGCCCAGCTTCGCGCGACCTTCGACAAGCATCCGCATCCGCGCGAGGTCGCGTGGGCCATCGGCAACCACGAGTTCTACGTCCCCAAATGGCGGGATCCCGACACTCTCGCGCAGGAGACCTGGCCCAACGGGACGACCGAGGACTCGCTCTTCCGCAGCTTTTACCGGTTCGCGGGCCGCAACACCGTCTACTCCGAGACCTCGTTCGGCGGCGTTCCGGTGCTCTGCCTCGGAACCGAGCAGTACGCGAAGTACCACGACCCCAAACTGTGGGACGAGGTCTGGATGAGCGACCGGCAGTTCACCTGGCTCGAACAGCGCCTCCGGTACTGGTCGAACCGGCGCAGCCCGGTGATGGTGCTGACCCATCATCCGCTGCCCAACACCGTTTCCGGTACGCACAACAAGCTCTACCGGTCCGACTACCTCCAGCCCGACAGGCTGCTTTCGATCCTCGGCCGCCACCGGGACGTGTTCCTCTTCTCCGGGCACACGCACTGGGACCTGAACCTGTCGGACTGGGTGGTCCGCCGGGTGGTCCCGGGCACCGGGAATCTCGAAGGGTTCACCGTCGTCAACACCGCGGCCGTGCAGACCGGCTGGACGGATGACGGGAAGGGTGGGGAAGTGTCCCTCGGCGGCGCGTTCAACCAGGGGCTGCAGGTCGAGGTCTCACCGGGCTCGGTGGTCATCAAGGCCAGGGACTTCACCACGAAGACCTGGCTGAAGCAGATCACCGTTCCGCTGCACAACTCCTGGGGACGTCAGGACGGTTAGAGCCGGGCCGGTCCGTGAAGAGGCCTTCACGGGTGGCCGAAGTACATGAAGGCCCCCTTCCTTGCGCCAGGCGCAAGGAAGGGGGCCTTCATGTACTCGGGAGGGCAGGTGACCGGTGTCGAGCCGGTCGCGGCCTAGTTGGCCGGTTTGACCTCGGTCTTCGGGTCGCCGTCGACCGCGGCGGCGAGCTGCGGGACGATCCGGTCGATCACGTACGGCAGGCTCAGCACGGTCACGAAGGAGACCGCGCTGCCATAGGTGCCTTCGTTCTCGATGAAGACCTCACGCTTCTCCTTCGACACCTTCAGTCCGCTGTAGAGCGCGTCCTTGCCGAGGATTTCCTGCGCCTTGGCCGGGGTGTCGATGAGCCACACGAGCGCGTCGCGGTCGAGCAGGTCGGTCCGCTCGGCGCTGAGGCTCTTGCCGAACTTGTCACCGATGGCGGCGTCGAGGTCGGCGGGCAGCTTGAAACCGAGCGATTCGAGGATGTGCGAGCGACCGTCCTGGCTGCCGTAGACGAAGTAGCCCTCGTAGGTCGACGCCATCAGGGCCGACTTGCCCGCGAACTCCGGGTGGTCCTTGCGGGCCTGGGCGAACTTGTCCTCGACGCCCTTGACCAGTTCGTTCGCCTTGGTGGCGCGCCCGACGGCCTGGCCGACCTTCTTGGTCGCCTCGTTCCAGGGGATGCCGTAGTCGTTGTACTCCTTGGGCTGCGCGACGACCGGGACGCCGATCTGGCTCAGCTTGTCGTACTGCTCCTTGGTGAGCCCGGAGTACAGCGCGATGATCAGATCCGGCTTGAGCGCGGCGATCTTCTCGTACTGCGGCCCGTCCACGTCCTTGAGGACCTCGGGCAGCGCGGCGCCGCCGAGCTTGTCGGTCGCCCAAGGGCTGATGGTGCCGGGGAACTTGCCGAGCCAGTCGGTGACACCGACCGGGACCACGCCGAGGGCGAGCAGCGCGTCCTGCTCGGTCAGGCCGACCGTGACCACACGCTTGGGCTCCTGCGTGATGGTGGTGCTGCCGTATTTGTGCTCGATCGTCGTCGGGAACGCGTTCGCGTCGACCGCGGAGCCGGCGGAGTTCTGCGCGGCCGGGGTGGCCGACTCGCCGCCTCCTCCGCACGCGGTGAGCGAGGCGGCCAGCACCAGGGTGGACGCCAGCAGGCCGGCGGTCTTCAGGCGCCCGCGCACGGCGGAGAGGGTGGGGATTCGGGCCATCATCCGTCCTTCGTGATCGGCGGTCCGGCGCAGTGCCGGATTAATCGAGAATCAGGTTTGGCTAACCTAAGACGCAGACCGCTCGATTGCAACCGGTGACGGTGCGTCCCGGGTCACGTCCGTGAACGGTTGTCCGACCATGCCGCCCAAAGCGTTGCGTACTGACCGCCGGAGGCCACGAGTTCGTCGTGTGTCCCGCTTTCGACGATCACGCCCGCTTCGAGTACGACGACGCGGTCCGACGCCGCGGCCTGGGTCAGCCGGTGCGCGACGACGAGACCGGTCCGGCCTTCCAGTGCGGCGGCCGCGGCGGCTTCGAGGGTTTTCGCGCCCGCGCTCCCGGCTTCGGCGGTGGCCTCGTCGAGGATCGCGATCGGCGGGTCCGCGAGGACCAGCCTGGCCAGCGCCAGTTGCTGGGATTGGGTGACGGTCAGCTGGTGCCCGCCTTCGCCGACGACGGTCGCGAGACCTTCGCTCAACGCCTCGGCCCAGCCGCGCGCGCCGACTTTTTCCAAGGCCGCCAGCAACTCCGCGTCGGTCGCGCCGGGATGGGCGAGCCGGAGATCGTCCGCCAGCGAACCGGCGAAGACGTGCACCTCCTGGCTGATCAGCGCGACGGCCCGCCGGGTGGCGGACGGCCCGAGCTCGTCGAGCGGAACGCCGCCGACGGCGATCGTCCCGGAGTCCGGGGTGTGGATCCCGGCGATCAGCTTGGCCAGCGTCGTCTTCCCGGCTCCGCTCGCGCCGACCAGCGCGACCCGTTCACCGGGGGAGAGGTTGAGGTCGACGTCCCGCAGCACCGGGTGTCCGTCCACATAGGAATGAAAGAGCCCGGCCGCCTTCACCGACGCGTCAACGGGTTTCGCGGGCAGCTCGGGTTCGCGCGGGGCGGGCAGGTCGGCCACACCGACCAGCCGGGCGAGGCTCGCGGCGGCCGCTTGCGCGTCGTCCACCAGCGCCAGCGCGCTGTTGATCGGACCGAACAGGCTGTGGAAGTACAACGCCGCCGCCGTCGCCGCGCCGACGGTCACCGCGTCGGCGCCCACCAGCAGGAAACCGGCCGCGAGCACGGCAGAGAGGCCCACGAACTCGGCCAGGTTGAGCCGGGCGAAGAACCTCGTCATCAGCCGGACACCACGCAGCATCAGGTCCATCGCGCCCTCGGACCGCTGCCGGACGCGCTCCACGTGGGCGTCGGCGAGCCGGAACGCGCGGACGGTCTTCGCGCCGCCGATCGTGTCGAGCAGTTGCTGTTGCTGCGAACCGGTCGCGATCCGCTGCTTCGCGTACAACGGCACGGCGTTGCGGACGTACCAGCGCACGGTGTGCAGCTGGATCGGCGTCGCCAGCAACGCGGCCAGCAGGAACCGCCAGTCGAGAACGGCGAGCGCGCCGAGGGTCAGCACGATGGTGAGCACCGAGCGGCCCAGTTCGGGCAGGGCCTCACGGACCGCCCTCGCGACCACCGTGACGTCGTTGGTGACGCGGGCGGTCAGGTCGCCGGAGCCCGCGCGTTCGACCTGCTCCAGCGGGAGACCGAGCGCCCGGTCGACGAACCGTTCGCGCAGTTCCGCCAGCAGCGTCTCGCCGAGCTTCGCGGTCAGCGAGACACCCAGCGCCGTCGCGATCGCCTGCCCGACGGCGACCAGCACCAGTGCCACCACGGGGGTGGTCAGTTCGGTCGCGGGCCGCTTTTCGATGACCAGGTCGACGATGTGGCCGAGCAGGCGTGCGGTGAGCAGCCCGATCGCGGTCGCGCAGACGAGCATCGCCAGCGCGCCGGCGGCACGGGCCTTCGAGGTGCGGAGCAGTTCGCCGAGGACCGCGCGGATCCGCCTGCCGTCGGCGGTGGGAAGCAGCTCACGCGTCATGACAGCACCGCCGCGCGGTAGTCGGCGCGGTCGCGGGCGAGTTCGGCGTGGCCGCCCTCGCCGGTGATCCGGCCGCCGTCGAGAACGACGACGCGGTCCGTCACGGCGAGCAGGGCGGGGCTCGTGGTCACCAGGATCGTGGTCCGTCCTTGTCGTAGCCGGGCGAGCCCGGTGGCGATCCTCGCCTCGGTCACCGTGTCCACCGCCGTCGTCGGGTCGTGGACGACGAGCACCGGCGCGTCCGCGGCGAGCGCGCGGGCGAGCGCGACCCGTTGGCGCTGCCCGCCGGAGAGGGAGCGTCCGCGTTCGGTGACCGCGGTCGCGGTGCCGTCCGGCAGGGCCGCCGCGACCTCGTCCGCCGCCGACGCGGCCAGCGCGTCGCCGGATTCGCGGCCACCGGCGTGCACGTTCTCCGCCAGCGTCCCTTCGAACAGGTCCGCGTCGTGCGCGGCGACCAGGACGACCTCCCGCACCCGGTCCGGGTCCACAGTGGACAGATCGACGCCGTCGACGTGGACCTTGCCCTCGGCGGGATCGCCCGCGCGGCCGAGGCAGTCGAGCAGATCGGTCGCGGCGGCCGGATCGGCGGCGACGACGCCGATCAACTGCCCGGCCGGGATGTCGAGGTCGACCCCGCGGAGGCTGCGGTACGACACCTGGGTGAACTTGACGTTCCCGCCGGAGGGGGCGGGGAGTTCGCCGTCACCCGGTTCGACCGCCACCGGCGTGGTCAGCAGGTCGGCGACCCGGGACGCCGACGCGCGGCCCTGCGCCAGTTCGCCGTTCACCCACGAGAAGATCAGGAACGGGGTGAGCAGGAACTGGGCCAGCCCCACCGCGGCGACGAGATCGCCGACGCTGATCGCCCCCGACGACGCGAGATGCCCGCCGACAAGCGCGACGACCGCGATGAAGACGCCGGTCAGCGCCAGCACCGCGCCGTCGTGCCAGGCCTTCGCCTTTGCGGCGCGCAAGGTGGCCTTGAGCGAGTTCTGGCTGGTGTCCCGATAACGGGCGACGGCGGCGGGTTCGGCGCCGATGCCCTTGAGCACCCGCAGACCGGAGACCAGATCCGTGGCGACCCCCGAAGCGTGCGCGGAACGCTCCTGTTCGGCCTCACTGCGGCGTTCCAGCGGCTTGCCGATGAGATGCGCGAGGTACAGCAGCGGCGGCGTGCCCAGTAGCACGAGGAGACCCAGCGGAAGCGAGATGCGCAGCAGGGCGACGGCGCTGACCAGCACCCCGGCGAGCGCGGCGATCCCGAACGGCAGCGCCGCGTTCACCACGCCGACCCGCTGCGCGTCGCTGGTGCCGATGTTGACCAGTTCACCCGCCAGCTTGCCGTTTTCGGCGCCACCACCGGGATGCAGGACGCGGCGACTGATCGCGATACGGAGATCGTGCGCCGCCCGCAGCGAGGCGCCTTCGGCCGCTCTCGCGGCGAACCGATAGCTGTAGGACAGTCCCGCGAAGACCACGCCGAGCACGGCGAGCCAGAACACGAGCGTGCCCGCGGAACCGCCGGCGACCGCCTGGTCGATCACCACCCCGATGATCACCGGGACGAGTGCTTCACCGCCTTGGTGTCCGGCGGCGAGAACGGAAGCGAGCGTGACTCGACGTCGCTGCCCGGAGATGGCCTGGCGCAGGACGCTCCGGCTGGTGGTGGCCGTTGCGGACACCGGCGCCTCCGTGGGTCGGGGGTAGGTAAGGCTAGTCTAAGTAGATAGCTCGTTGAGGTGAACTCCGGCGTTCGGTTAGCCTCGCCTCACTCGAAGGAGGTTCCGTGGTCGTCACCGAACGCGCGCCCGCCGCGGCGTCCCCGCCCAGCGCGGCGGCACGGACGTTCCGCGCGGGTGGTCTGATGGTCGGGCTCGCCTTGCTGGCGCTCGTGTTCCTGCTCAGTATCTGGGTGGGGTCGAAGAGCATCCCGTTCACCTCCACTTGGTCGGTGCTGTGGCACAACGACGGCTCGACCGAAGCGGTGATCATCCACGACCTCCGCATCCCGCGGACCCTGTTGGGCGTGGTCGTCGGCGTGGCGCTCGGCCTGGCGGGCGCGGTGATGCAGGCGCTCACCCGGAACCCGCTCGCCGACCCCGGCCTGCTCGGCGTCAACACCGGAGCGTCGGCCGCGGTCGTGTCGGGTATCGCGTTCGTCGGGGTCACCGGCGTGCTCGGCTACATCTGGTTCGCCTTCGCCGGGGCGGCGATCGCGTCGGTCGTGGTGTACGTCCTCGGCTCGGCGGGCCGCAGCGCCACCCCGGATCGGCTCGTGCTCGCCGGTTCGGCCGTCATGGCGGTGCTCCAGGCCTACATCGTCGGGATCCTGCTGCTGATGCCCGAGACGTTCAACCAGTTCCGCTTCTGGAACGTCGGTTCGCTCAGCGGCCGCAAATGGGACGTGTTCTGGCAGATCTCGCCGTTCGTGGCGGTCGGCGCGGTCATCGCGCTGCTGCTCGCCCGGCCGCTCAACATCCTCGCGCTCGGCGACCAGACCGGCAAGGCGCTCGGCGCCCACATCGGCCGCACCCGGGTGCTGGGCGCGATCGTGGTGACCCTGCTCTGCGGCGCGGGAACCGCGGCCATCGGACCGGTCATCTTCCTCGGGCTCGCCGTGCCGCACGCCGCGCGCATGCTGGTCGGCCCGGACCAGCGCTGGGTCCTGCCGTACTCGATGCTGCTCGCGCCGATCGCGCTGATCGGTGCCGACGTCGTCGGCCGCGTGCTGAACCCGCCGGAGGAACTGCAGGCGGGAATCGTCGTCGCGTTCCTCGGCGCGCCGGTGTTCATCGCGCTCTGCCGCCGCAGGAAGCTGGCCCGCCTGTGACCGCGATCAAGGAGCGCCCACCGATGAGCACCCGCGTCCTCCGCACTCCGGGCGGCGGACTGTCCCTGCGCGTCACCCCGCGGGCGGCGATCGTCGTCACCCTGCTGGCCGTCGCCGTGCTCTTCGTCGGGGCGGTCAGCATGACCACCGGCGACTACCCGTTGTCCGTCGGCGAGGTCATCCAGACGCTGTTCGGCTTCGGCGACCGGAGTACCGAGTTCATCGTGACCACCCTGCGGCTGCCGCGCCTGCTGACCGCGTTGCTGGTCGGCGGCGCGCTCGCGGTCAGTGGCGCGATCCTGCAGAGCCTGTCCGGGAACCCCTTGGGCAGCCCCGATTTCATCGGCTTCACCGAAGGCGCCGCCGCGGGCGCGTTGCTGACGATCATCGTCGTGCACGGCGGCATGCTCCAGGTTTCGCTGGGTGCGCTGGTCGGCGGCGTCGTGACCGCGGGCTTGATCGCGTTGCTCGCGCTGAAGGGCGGCGTGCACACCTTCCGGCTGATCCTCGTCGGCATCGGCGTGAACGCGATGCTGCTCGCGTTCAACTCCTACCTGATCACCAGGGCCTCCTGGCAGGACGGCCTGGCGGCGCAGGCGTGGCTGGTCGGCGGGCTCAACGGCCGCGGCTGGGAGCACGTCGTCCCGGTCGCGATCGCCATCGCCGTCCTGCTGCCGCCCGCCCTCGTCTACGGCAGAAGGCTTTCCCTGCTGGAGATGGGGGACGACTCGGCCAAGGGACTCGGCGTGCCGGTGCAGCGGAGCCGGGTCGTGCTCCTCGGGGTCAGCGTCGGGCTGTGTTCGATCGCCACGGCCGCCGCCGGTCCGATCGCGTTCCTGGCGCTCGCCGCGCCTCAGCTGGCGAAGCGGCTGACGCGGTCTTCGGGACCCGGGCTCGCGGCGGCCGCGCTGATGGGCATGCTCCTGCTGGTGACGAGCGATCTGATCACCCAGCAGTTCCTCGCCGGCCTGCCCGTCGGTCTGGTGACCGGGGCGATCGGCGGGCTGTACCTCGGCTGGCTCCTGGTGTCCCGGCGCGGGGTCAGCCGAGCTGCGCGCTGACCGGCTCGATCGGCGCGGGCTCGCCGAAGCGGGCCAGCGCGAGCGCCGCCGACACCGCGAGCACGAAACCGACCGCCGCCACGGCCGCGAACCCCGGTCGCGTGGTGTCGCCGAGGACGAGAACCCCGATCAGGGAAGGAAAGACGGTCTCGCCGATCACCATCATCGCGGTCGAGGTGGTGACACTGCCGCGTTGCAACGCGGTGGCGTAGAACAACATTGCCAGCGCGCCCGCCACGGCCAAGGTGTAGACGGCGGGGTCGGTCAGCAGATCCAGCGGGGCAAGGCTGGTGAGCACGCGGCCGGACAGGGCGACCACGCCGAAGCACAGGCCCGCGATCAGGCCCAGCGCCGGCGTCCGGATCCGCCGCGGCGCGCGGCCGGCGAACATCCCGGCCGTGCCGAGTACGACCACCGCGCCGATCAGCACGAGCCGGAAACCCAGCCCGGTCGCCGACGAGCCTTCGCTCTCGGCCGACATCCCGAGCAACGCGAGCCCCGCGCAGACGACCGCGACCGCCGTCCACTCGCGACGCCCCAACCGGACACCGAGCGTCCTCGCCGCGACCGCCGTCACGGCCAGGCTTCCGGCCAGCGCCGCCTGAACCACGAACAGCGGCAGCACGCGCAGGGCGGCGAGCTGAGCGACGAACCCGATCACGTCCAGCGCCAGACCCGCGACGAACTTCCACTGCCGCAACACCCGCACGAGCAGCCGGGGATCGACGCGGTCCTCGGCGCCCGATGTCGCTTTCGCGGCGATCGCCTGCATCACCGAAGCGACGCCGTACGCACAGGCCGCGAAGAACGCGCAAACCAAACCCCACCACATGAACCACGAGCCTAGCCCTGCGGTGTCCACACGGAGATCTCACGTGATCGGGCGCGTAACTCACGTGATCGGGCGCGTAACTCACGTGATCGGGCGCGTAACTCACGAGTTACGCCTTTAATCACGCGAGATCGCCGTATGTGTAGGGTGAGCGACATGTCGAACAGGAGTTCGAGCGCGGCCGATCCGGTGGAGCGAGCCTGGCCGGCGGGGATCGCCGAGGACGAAGCCGGGATCCAGTGGGACTTCCTGCGCTTCCTCCGCGCCACCGCGGTGAACAAGGTCGCCGGGCTGACCAGGGAGCAGGCGGCCGCGACCCCGCTGCCGGCGTCCCCGCGGATGAGCGCGCTGGGGCTGCTCAAGCATCTGACCGCCGTGGAGCGCTGGTGGCTGTCGATCGAAGCGGGCGGCGCCGAGCTGCCTTCGTTGTGGGAAGGTTCACCGGATCCGAGCTGGGACCTGACCGAGGACGACGACCCGCGTTCGGTCGTCGAGGCGTACCGCGCCGAGTGGGCGCTCTCGGAGTCGTCCCTGGCCGGGGCCTCTCCGGACGACCGGGCGCGCCGGTCGGGGAAGTTCACCGTCCGCTGGGTGCTCGCCCACGTCGTCCAGGAAACGGCGCGGCACGCCGGGCATCTGGACATCCTGCGTGAGCTGGCCGACGGAACCACAGGGGAGTAGCGCCGTAAGGTGTCCGCATGGCTGACAGGCTGTACTTCCGGCAATTGCTCGCAGGCCGTGACTTCGCGGTGGGGGACCCGGTCGCGACGCAGATGGTCAACTTCGCCTATCTGATCGGCGACCGGGAGACGAACGAGGCCGTCATCGTCGACCCGGCGTACGCCGTCGGCGATCTGCTCGACCTGCTGGAAGCCGACGGCATGCGGCTGACCGGCGTGCTCGCGACGCATCACCACCCCGACCACGTCGGCGGCGAGATGATGGGCTTCTCGCTCCCGGGGATCGCGGAGCTGCTGGAGCGCGTCCAGGTACCGATCCACGTCAACACCGCCGAAGCCGAATGGGTCCGCCGGATCACCGGCGTCTCGGAAACCGATCTGCGCTCGCACGAACACGACGACGTGCTCGAGGTCGGCGCGGTGCCGATCCGGCTGCTGCACACGCCGGGACACACGCCCGGCAGCCAATGCTTCCTGGTCGACGGGCGGCTCGTCTCCGGTGACACGCTGTTCCTCGAAGGCTGCGGCCGGACCGATTTCCCCGGCGGTGACGCGGAGGCGATCTACCGGAGCCTGCAATGGCTGGCCGGGCTGGACGGGGATCCGGTCGTCTACCCGGGTCATCAGTACTCGGCCGAGCCGTCGGCGAACCTTTCGCGCGTGAAGGACACGAACTTCGTGTACCGGCCGAAGTCGCTGGAGGAATGGCGGCTGATGTTCGGCGGCTGACCGCCTGCCGTCTCCGCAAGTAGGTGACGAATTGCGGAGGAAGGCGTCCAGATCGCGGGACGTGAGGCTCGCTGTTTGACCGGCCCGGCTCCGGAGGCCGAAGCTCGGAACCGTGACGCTCAAGCTGCATTGGTTCCTGCCCACCACCGGTGACGGCCGGACGATCGTGGAGCACTTCCACGCCAGCCGTGCCGCCGGGGCGTCCGCCGCCCGCGAGCCGAGCCTCGACTACCTCGCGCAGGTCGCCCGCGCCGCCGAGGCCAACGGTTTCGAAGGCGTGCTGACGCCGACCGGGACCTGGTGCGAGGACGCGTGGCTGACCACGGCCGCGCTCATCCGCGAGACGAGCACCCTCAAGTTCCTCGTCGCGTTCCGGCCAGGGACGGTCTCGCCGACGCTGGCCGCGCAGATGGCCGGAACGTTCCAGCGGATCTCGCGAGGACGTGTGCTGCTCAACGTCGTCACCGGCGGCGACGCGGTCGAACAGCGCCGGTTCGGTGACTGGCACGATCACGACCAGCGTTACGCCCGCACCGGCGAGTTCCTCGAGATCGTGCGCGGCGTGTGGAGCGGCAAGCCGTTCGACTACGCCGGCGAACATCTCAAGGTCGAGGGTGCGACCACCCGGGCGGCACCCGATCCGGTGCCGCCGATCTACTTCGGCGGCTCGTCCGCGGCCGCGCTCCCGGTCGCGGCGAGGCACGCCGACGTCTACCTGACCTGGGGTGAGCCGCCCGCGCAGGTCGCGGAAAAGATCGCCAAGGTCCGTGAACTCGCCGAGGAGCAGGGACGGAAGCTCCGGTTCGGCATCCGGCTGCACACCCTCTCGCGTGACACGTCAGCGGAAGCCTGGGCGGAGGCGGGAAAGCTGCTGGAGGCGATCGATCCCGAACGGATCGCCCATACGCAGAAACAGTTGTCCGCCAGCGAATCCGTGGGCCAGCAGCGGATGGCGGCACTGCACGGCGGGAAGACCGGCGGTGGCGTCCGCGGTCTGGAGATCCACCCGAACCTCTGGGCCGGCATCGGTCTGGTGCGCGGCGGCGCGGGCACCGCTCTCGTCGGCAGTCACGGTGAGGTCGCCGACCTCATCGAGGAGTACCACGCGCACGGTATCGAGGAGTTCGTCCTCTCCGGATACCCGCATCTGGAGGAGGCGTACTGGTTCGGCGAAGGCGTGCGGCCGGAACTGGTCCGGCGAGGGCTAGTCGCGTAGACCTCAGAGCGTGCGCGACAACGCCAAAGCGGCGGTCCGCACCGCGGGCGCGACCCGGTTGGTGTGCATGCGATTCGCCCAGCCGGAGATCGACAACGCCGCCACCGCCACACCGTGCGCGTCGAGCAGCGGGCTGGCCGCGCAGACGACACCGACCCCGGATTCCTCGCGCTCGAACGCGATTCCTTCGCCGTGGATCTTGGCGAGCTGACGGCGAAGCAAGCCGGCGGCGGTGATGGTCCGCACGCTGACGCGCGGCAACCCGGCGTCGATCACCTGTGTCACCACGGATTCCGGGGAGAACGCGAGGATCGCCTTGCCGACGCCGGTGGCGTGCGCGGGAAAGCGGCCGCCGATCCGGGACGGCAACGACGGTGCGTCCGGTCCCCGGAGGATGTCGAGGTAGACGACCTCGGTGCCTTCCAGGACAGCCAAGTGCACGGTGTTCCTGGTCGCCTCGCGGAGATCGGCGAGATACGGCCGCGCCGCCTCGACCAATCCACGGCGCCGCACCGCGAGCTGGCCTATCTCGAACAGCTTCAGCCCGAGCCGCAGTGTCGCGTCCTCGCGTTCGAGCAGGCCGGTCGCGACCAGATGCCCGGTGAGCCGGTGGACGGTCGACTTCGCCAGCCCGGTCCGCCGCGCCAGTTCGGAAACGCCGAGCGCGTCGTCGCCGGGACGGAAGGCCGACAGCAGCGCGGAGATCCGGGCGGCGACGAGGCCGTCCGCTCCGGTTCGTTCCGGGTCGTCGTTCCGCCCAGCGGCACGCATGGGTTGAGTGTGCCCTATCCGCTCGGGGAGCGTCACCTGACATGGCGCAACGGAAAGCGGTGGCCGCGATCGTCGGTCCCGGGAACATCGGCACCGACCTGCTCGCGAAGCTCAGGCGCAGCGACCACGTCGAGGTGCGGTACATGGTCGGCGTGGACCCGGACTCGGACGGGCTGGCCAAGGCCGCCGAGCTGGGGCTGGAGACCTCCGCCGGCGGCGTCGACTGGCTGCTGTCGCGCGACGAAATGCCGGACCTCGTCTTCGAAGCGACTTCGGCGAAGGCGCATCTGGCCAACGCGCCGCGCTACGCCACCGCCGGGATCCGTGCGATCGACCTGACCCCGGCCGCGGTCGGCCCGTTCACCTGCCCTGCCGTGGGCCTGCCCGAACGGCTGGACGTGCCGAACGTCAACCTCATCACCTGCGGCGGCCAGGCCACGATCCCGATCGTGCACGCGGTGTCGCGGGTGACGCCGGTGCCCTACGCCGAGATCGTCGCGTCCGTCTCCTCACGCTCCGCCGGGCCGGGCACCCGGGCGAACATCGACGAGTTCACCGCGACGACGGCGCGCGGGATCGAACTCGTCGGGGGAGCGAGCCGCGGCAAGGCGATCATCATCATCAATCCGGTCGAACCGCCGATGATCATGCGTGACACGGTGTTCTGCGCGATCGACCCGGACGCGGACTTCGACGCGGTGAGCGAATCCATCCACCGCATGGTCGAGACCGTCCAGGGTTACGTGCCGGGTTACACGCTCAAGGCGGATCCCCAATACGACCCTCCGCGGCCGGGCTGGAGCGGGCAGGCGCGGGTCGCGGTGTTCCTGGAGGTCGCCGGGAACGGGGACTTCCTGCCGAAATACGCCGGGAACCTCGACATCATGACGGCCGCGGCCGCCCGTGTCGGCGACCTTCTTGCCACTCAGGAGGTGGCGGCATGAGCTGGGACGACGTGAGCCGGGAAGTCCGGCTGGTCGACACGAGCCTGCGCGACGGCAGCCACGCGATGGCGCATCAGTTCACCGAGAAGAACGTGCGCGACACCGTCCGGGCGCTGGATGACGCCGGGGTCTCGCTGATCGAAGTCAGCCACGGCGACGGCCTCGGCGGCTCGACGTTCAACTACGGCTTTTCCCTTGTGGACGAACGGAAGCTGATCGAGGCTGCGGTCAACGAGGCACGGCACGCGAAGATCGCGGTGCTGCTGCTGCCCGGCCTCGGCACGGTCGGCGACCTGCGGGTGGCGGCCGACCTCGGCGCGGGCGCGGTCCGGATCGCGACCCATTGCACCGAGGCCGACGTGTCCGTCCAGCACTTCGGGGCGGCACGCGACCTCGGACTGGAGACGGTCGGTTTTCTGATGCTGTCCCATATGTCCACGCCCGAGGCGCTGGCGAAACAGGGCCGGATCATGGTCGACGCCGGGTGCCAGTGTGTCTACGTCGTCGACTCCGCCGGGGCGCTGATCCTGGAGGACGCGGGTGAACGCGTCGCCGCGCTGGTGGCGGAATTCGGGGACGAGGCGCAGGTCGGTTATCACGGACACCAGAACCTCAGCTTCGGCGTCGCGAACTCGGTCCTCGCCTACCGGGCGGGTGCGCGGCAGATCGACGGTTCGCTCGTGGCGCTCGGGGCCGGCGCGGGCAACTCGCCGACCGAGGTCCTCGCGGCGACGTTCGAGCGGCTCGGGATCCGCACGGGCGTCGACAAGGACGTGCTGATGGCCGCGGCCGAAAACGTCGTGAAGCCCTACATCACGCGGCTCCCGGTGATGGACCGCTCGTCGATCGTGCAGGGATTCGCCGGGGTGTACTCGAGTTTCCTCCTGCACGCGGAGCGCGCCGCCGAGCGCTACGACGTCCCTGCGCACGAAATCCTCTACCGCGTCGGGGCCGCGAAATACGTGGGCGGTCAGGAGGACATGATCATCGACATCGCCCTGCAGCTGGTCGCCGAACGCGGTCAGGGCTGACGGTCGGCGCCGAGTACGAGGCGGACGCAATGGTCGATCAGGCGCTCGCGGCTCACCTTGAGCGAGCCGTCGAGGTAGGCGATGAACACGTTGCTCAGCGCGCCGACCAGCCCGATCGACGTCATCTGCCGCTCGGCCGCGTCACCGTGGGACAGCTGCCCGCTGACCAGCTCTGCGAAGGAGGGGAGGAGCGCGATCCCGCGTGTGGTCAGCGCGGGATCGGTGATCGGCGCGAGCAGGAGCACGCGGCCTTTGCGCGGATCGTCGAGCATCAATTCGACGAAGGCGCGGACGGCGGCCTTCGCCCGTTCGGCGGGTTCAGCTGTGTCGCTGACGGCGTCGACGAGCGCCTGTCGTGCCTGCTCGCCGATGTGCTCGTAGACCTCGACGACCAGTTCTTCGCGGTCGGTGAAGCTCTCGTAGAAGTACCGCTCCGTCAGCTTGGCGTGGCGGCACACCGCGCGGACGCTCACCCCGGCGCTGCCCTGGGTCCCGAGCAGGTCGAGACCCGCGTCGACGAGTTGTTCCCGTCGCGCGGCCTTGCGGTCGTCCAGGGTCGTGCCTGCCCAGCTCCGGCCGGCCATGATCGGCTCCTCTTGTTGACTACGGCCGTTGTCAACTTTAACCTGACAACAGTTGTGGTCAATTTAACCAGCTCAGTGAGGAGACCGGGGATGACACAACCGCGGCCGCTCGGACCGGATTCGCTGACCTGGAAGTACTTCGGCGACTGGCGTGGGCTGCTCATCGCGCTCTGGGCCGGATCCATGCAGAACATGCACCCCGAGCTGGGCGCGGGCGTCGAGGAGCATTCGCGGTTCTTCGAGGAGCGCTGGCAACGGCTGTTCCGCTCGCTGTACCCGATCGGGGGAGTGATCTACGACGGCCCGCGCGCCCGGCAGACCGCATTGGAAGTGCGCGGTTACCACGATCGGATCAAGGGCGTCGACAAACACGGGCGGCGCTATCACGCGCTCGACCCGGACACCTTCTACTGGGCGCATTCGACGTTCTTCGTGAGTGCGATCCTCATCGCCGACAACTTCTGCGGCGGGATCGGCGAGGCCGAGAAGCGGAAGCTGTTCGACGAGCACGTCCAGTGGTACGAGATGTACGGCATGAGCATGCGCCCGGTGCCGGAGTCGTGGGAGGACTTCCAGCTGTATTGGAAGCGCATGTGCGAGGACGTCCTGGAGGACAACAAGGCGACTCGCGATGTCCTCGAGATCCAGGACATCGCCAAACCGCATTTCCTGCCCTGGCTGCCGGACTTCGCCTGGAACCTCGTCCGCGGGCAGGTGGCGCGGAACTTCGTCTGGCTCACGGTCGGGCTGTACGACCGGCCGATCCGCGAGCGCCTCGGCTACACCTGGACCGAACGTGACGAGCGAAGGCATCGTCGGGTCGGGAAGCTGATCAATGCGGCGTTCAAACTGGTGCCGCGAGACCGCCGCTACCACCCGCGTGCCAGGGCGGGCTGGCGTCGGGAGCGTGGCGAACTGGCCCCGGACGCGCCGTTGGTCGAGACTCCCGCGAGGAACCTTCCGCCGCTTTCGGAGCGGGGCAAACCCGAGCACTACTCACCGAACGTCTGACGAGGAGCCTCGATGAAGCTTGGCGAGTGGTCATCGGCCGAAGGCGTCGGCTCGCGCCGCCGCGGTCCGATGCCCCCAATGTGGCATTGGGGACACTGAGCGTCTCCAATGCCACATTGGGGGCCTGCCTGGGGCCCGACAAGAGCCACTCACGACCACTCCTTCCTGCAACGGACACTGACTAGGGAGCCTCGATGAAGCTGGGTTACCACCTCGGTTACTGGTCCTCCGGCCCGCCGGAGGGCGCGCTGGACGCGGTCTTGCGGGCCGAAGAACTCGGCTTCGATTCCGTGTGGACCGCCGAGAGTTACGGCTCGGACGCGTTCACCCCGCTCGCCTGGTGGGGCGCGTCGACCAGCCGGATCAAGCTCGGCACCAACATCGTCCAGATGTCGGCGCGCACCCCGACCGCGACGGCCATGCACGCGCTGACCCTGGACCACCTGTCCGGCGGGCGGTTCGTGCTCGGGCTCGGCGCGTCCGGGCCGCAGGTGGTCGAAGGCTGGTACGGGCAGCCGTATCCGAAGCCGCTGGCCCGCACCCGCGAGTACGTCGACATCGTGCGGAAGGTCGTCGCGCGCGAGGCGCCGGTGACCCACGACGGGCAGCACTTCCAGTTGCCGCTGCAAGGCGGGACCGGGCTCGGCAAACCGCTGAAGTCCACAGTGCACCCGTTCCGCAAGGAGATCCCGATCTTTCTCGCCGCGGAGGGGCCGAAGAACGTGGCGCTGTCGGCGGAGATCTGCGACGGCTGGCTCCCGTTGTTCTTCTCGCCGAAGACCGACGCCTTCTATCGGACGGCGCTGCAGGAGGGTTTCTCGCGTCCCGGCGCCCGGCACGGTTTCGACGATTTCGAGGTCGCCGCGTCCGTCCCGGTACTCGTCCACGACGACGTCGAGGAGGCCGCGAGCTGGATCAAACCGTCGCTCGCGCTGTACATCGGCGGCATGGGCGCGAAATCGGTCAACTTCCACCACGACGTCTTCGCCCGGATGGGGTACGAGGACGTCGCGGACAAGGTCCAGGAGCTGTACCTGGCAGGCCGCAAGGACGAGGCGACCGCCGCGATCCCGACGTCGCTCGTGGAGGACACCTCGCTGATCGGGCCGGCGGAGAAGATCCGCGACGAACTCGCCGCGTGGGAGGAGACCGTGGTGACCACGCTGCTGCTGCGGGGCGATGCCGCCACGCTCACGAAGGTCGCGGAGTCTCTTTCATAGGTCGCGGCTTACGAGACTTGGCCGGCTCGGCACCAGTGCCCTCTTGAGTACATGAAGGACCCCTTCCTTGCGCCTGGCGCAAGGAAGGGGTCCTTCATGTACTCGGCAAGGTGTGAAGGTCGAGTTTCCTCGGCTGAGCCGAGGGAAGGGGGCCTCGCGTGACTGCGTGGACGGCACGTGTGATCGGACGGACGACACGCGTGATCAGATGGACGTCATGGCCGATCCTGCGGCCGCGATCGTCGCGTGCGATGCGGGGAGAGGCCCGCCCCTCGGTCTCGGCCGTTCGTGGGTTGCGACAGTGAGGCCCATCACGTAGCGTCCCGCCACGAACATGAAGTCGGTTCATGTTCGTGGCCGGGAGGTGCGACTCATGACGGTGAGCCGGAGGCGGATTCTGGCGGGCGCTGCGGCGTTGCCGGTCGCGGCGAGCGTGCTCGGCACGCGGAGCGCCGAAGCCGCGCCGCGGCAGGGTTTCCGTGTCGGCGTCGGCATCTCCGACGTCACCGGCCCGGCGGCCGAGAACGGCATGATGGGCTACTCGATGCCGCAGCAGCAGACCGCGGGCATCCACCTCCGCACCCGGGCGCGGGCCTTCGTGGTCGACGACGGCGCCAAGCGGATCGCCTTCGTCACCGCAGACCTCGGCGCGCTGTTCCAGTCCGTCCACCAAGGCGTGATGCGCAAGCTCCAGTCGGCGTACGGCGACCTGTACACCGAGCAGAACGTGCTGCTCAACGCCACGCACACCCATTCCGCGTGCGGCGGGGATTCCCATTACGCCGCTTACGATCTGGCGATCCTCGGCTTCCAGCAACAGGTGTACGACGCGCACGTCGACGGGATCTTCGAGGCGATCAGCCGGGCGCACGCGAACCTCGCGCCCGGATCGATCCGGCTCGGGCGCGCGGAGCTGACCAAGGCGAGCGTCAACCGCTCCCGCAAGGCCTTCGACCTGAACCCGAAGGCGGACAAGGACCACTTCCCGCAGGCGATCGACCCGGCCGTCACGGTGCTTCGGTTCAGCCAGAACGGCGTCGACGTCGGCGCGATCAGCTGGTTCGCCACGCACGGTACGTCGATGAGCAACGGCAACCACCTGATCAGCGGCGACAACAAGGGTTACGCCGCCTACGAATGGGAGCACGACCACGCCGGCGTGCGCTATCTCGACGGGAACCCGCGGTTCATCGCCGCGTTCCCGCAGACCAACACCGGCGACATGAGCCCGAACCTCAACCTCGAACCCGGCACGCCCGAAACCGAGTTCGAGAACACCCGCACCATCGGCGACCTCCAGTTCCGCGCGGCCAAGAGCGCTTTCGACGCGGCCGCCGAAGCCGTGACCGGGGGTGTCGACCACCGGATGTGCTACGTGGACATGTCCGACGTCGCCGTCGACGCGAAGTACACGCCGAACGGTCGGCCCCAGCGCACCTGCACGGCCGCGATCGGCGTGTCGATGCTGGCGGGAAGCCGCGAGGATGGCCCAGGCCTGCCGCTCCCGGAAGGCGTGAAGAACCCGTTCATCGACTGGCTCGGCGGCATCGACGCGCCGATCCCGCAGGCGCTCGCCGACGCGCACGCGCCGAAGGTGATCGCGGTGCCGTTCGGCGCGATGAAGCCGTATCCGTGGACGCCGGAGGTCCTGCCGCTGCAGATCGTCCGGATCGGACAGCTGCACCTCGTGGCCGTGCCCGCCGAGCTGACCATCGTCGCCGGGCTGCGCCTGCGCCGGACCGTCGCCGCCGAATTCGGTGTCCCGCTGGAGAACGTGCTCGTCCAGGGTTATGCGAACGCGTACAGCCAGTACGTCACTACGCCCGAGGAGTACGACTCGCAGCAGTACGAAGGCGCGTCGACCCTGTACGGCCGCTACACCCTTCCGGCATACCAGCAGGAATTCGCCAAGCTCGCGGCCGCGATGAAGGCGGGGGCGACGGTCTCGCACGGGCCGACGCCGCGGGATCTGCGCGGCAAGCTGATCAACTTCCAGCCCGGGGTCGTGTTCGACAGCGCGCCCGCGTTCAAGGGCTTCGGCGACGTCCTGGTCGACGCGAAGAGCACCTACGCGCGCGGTGAACAGGTCGCGGTCGAGTTCGTCACCGGGCATCCGAAGAACGACCTGCGGCGCGGTGGCACGTTCCTGGAGATCCAGCGGCTGGTCGACGGCAAGTGGATCAGGCACGCCGACGACGGCGACTGGGACACGAAGTACCACTGGGCGCGGACCTTCGTCGCCGAATCGAAAGCCGTCGTCCACTGGAAGATCCCCGCGAACGCCCCGATCGGCAAATATCGCGTGGTCCACTTCGGCAACTGGAAGAACGGCTGGAACGGGGCGATCTCCGCGTTCAGCGGAACCTCGCGGACGTTCGTCGTCTCCTGACCCAGGAAGGAACCCACGTGCGGAAGCTCGCCGTAGTCGCCATCGCCGCCGCGATGTTCGCCGGAACCGCCGTACCCGCACAAGCCGCGGTCTCGGTGAAGGTCATGGCGTTCAACATCTGGCAGCTGCCCTGGATCGCCAGCCCGAACACTTCGGACAAACAGGCCAGGGCTCGCGCGGCGGAGGACGTCATCCGCGCGAACGACGCCGACGTCGTCGTCCTGGACGAGGCTTTCAGCGCCCAGGCGGAGGAACTGCGGAACCGGCTGAAGGACGTCTGGCCGCACCAGACCCCGCTCGTCGGCCAGTACTGCGGCACCTCGCCGGGCTGGACCACGGTGAACGGGAACTGCTCGAATTCCCCCATCGTGGTCAACGGCGGGGTCACCGTGCTCAGCAAGGCGCCGGTGACCGAGCAACATCAGCTGGTCTTCCGCAATTCGTACTCCGGCACCGCCGATTACCTGTCCAACAAGGGCGCCGCGCTCGCCCGGCTGGTCGTCAACGGGAAGCCGCTCTGGATCGCGGGCACCCACATGCAGGCCGACGAGGGGCCGGAGACGCTGCCGAAGGCGCACGACATCCGGATGGCGCAGCTCGGCGAGATCCGGGATCTGGTCACGAAATACGCGCCCGCGGCCGAGCCGGTCGTCGTCGCCGGCGACCTGAACATCGAGTACTGGGCCGGGCAGACGCGCAAGGATTCGCTCGGCCGGACGCAGGTCCAGCAGGGCGAAGCCTTCCTCGGCGGCATCCTGCGCACAACGGGCGAAGGCTCGTACACCTTCGACGCGGCCACGAACCCGAACGCGGCGAAGTCCGTTCCGGTGACCTACCGCGACTCGCTGGACTACGTCGGCGCCGTGCGCGCGGGCGGCCGTCCACTCGCCGCTGTCGGCCCGGTACAGCTCGTGCATTACGACGGTGGCACGATTCCCTCCGACCACTACCCGGTGGTGGCCAAGATCCAATACTGAGGCCTTCATCGGGAGAATCGCCTCGAGGAGGATCATGGCATCGCTGCCAGCACGGACGAGGTACCGCTACTCGCTCGGCTCGTTCGTCACCGGCGCTTTCGGCACCGTCCCCGGCCTGCTCCTCCTCAAGTACCTCACCGACACGATGGGCGTCGCGGCGGGCGTGGCCGGTCTGATCGTGTTCGTTCCCAAGGCGTGGGACGTGCTCTTCAACCCGATCGCGGGAAGGCTGTCGGACGCGGACATGGTCCGCACCGGCAGCCGGCGCCGGTTCCTGCTCTACGGCGGCATCGGCGTCTCGATTCTCTTCGCGGCCCTGTTCGCGCACCCGGGCCTCGGTGGCCCGGTACCCGACGCGATCTACGTGATCGTCGTGTTCCTGTTGTGCGCCACCGCGTACGCGTTCTTCCAGGTGCCGTTCAACGCGCTGCCCGCCGAGCTGACGGACTCGGCCGAAGAGCGCACGAAGCTGACCAGCGTCCGGATCGGTTTCCTCGCGGTCGCCATCCTGGTCTCCGGCGGTGGCGCGCCCGCGATCACCGAGCTCATCGGCGGTGTCGCCGGTTACCGCGTCATGGGCCTGTTCATCGCCGTGGTCATCCTGCTCGCGACACTCGGCGTGTACTTCGGGCTGAAGGGCGCTCCGGTAGGCGCGCTGCGGCCCAACACGGTGAGCCCGCGTGAACTGCTCCGGACGCTCGCGCAGTGGCGGCCGTTCCGCTGGCTGCTCGGGGTGTACTTCATCCAGGCGCTCGGCATCGGCACGGTGCTGGCCGCGATCCCGTACTTCGCGGAGCGGATCCTCGGCAGCTCGGGCTATTCGACGGTCCTGTTCGTCGGTTTCGTCGGCCCGGCACTGCTCACGATGCCGCTGTGGCCCCGACTCGGGGCGAGCGTCGGGAAGCTGGCCGGGTTCCGGATCGCCACCGCCGCGTTCGGCATCGGCCTGCTCGGGCTCCTCGGCGCCGAGGTGTTCCCGTTCGCCGTCACGATGGTGTTCGTCGCCTTCTGCGGTGTCGGCTACGCGGGGATTTCGGTGTTCCCGCTGGCGATCCTGCCGGACCTGATCAGCGACGAGGAGGAGCGGACCGGTGAGACCAGGGCCGGGGTCGCGGCCGGCGTCTGGACGGCGTCGGAGACGTTGGGGCTCGCGCTCGGGCCGGGCCTGTGGGGACTCGTGCTGCAGTTCGGCGGATACCAGTCCAGCCTCGACGCCAAGGCCGCGCAGCCGGACAGCGCGCTCACGGCGATCCTCTTCGGCGCGTCGATCCTCCCGGCCGTGCTGATCGTGCTGGGTATCCCGTTGCTGCGCCGGTCGGTGTTGGAGCGCCGGTCGTGACCGCCGAGGACGTCCTGCAGGAGCTCCGGGAACTGCGTGCGGGCGACCTGCCGACGCACGGAGGCCGGACGCTCGCGTATGTCTACGACAGCGGTCTGTCCGAAGTGGACGAACTCGGTGCGGCGGCGCACGCGCTGGCCTCGTCGGCCAACGGGCTGGATCCGACCGCTTTCCCCAGCCTTCTGCGGATGGAGAACGACCTCGTCGGCGCCGCCGCACGCCTGCTGGGCGGCACGGCGGAGACGGTCGGTTCGGTGACCTCAGGCGGCACGGAGTCGTGCATGCTCGCGGTCCTGGCCGCCCGCGACGCGCGTCCGGACGTGGCTTCGCCGAGCATCGTGCTGCCCACGACCGCGCATGCCGCGTTCCACAAGGCGGCGCATTTCTTCGGTGTCCGCGTGGTTTCGGTGCCGGTCGACCCGGTGACCTTCCGTGCCGTTCCCGAGGCGATGGCCGCCGCCGTCGACGACAGCACGGTCCTCGTCGTCGCGAGCGCTCCGTCGTACGCCCACGGCGTCCTGGATCCGATCCCGGAGATCGCCGCCCTGCTCGACGGCGTCCGGTTCCACGTCGACGCCTGCATCGGCGGCTGGGTGCTGCCGTACCTGGGGCTCGGCCCGTTCGGGTTCGACGTTCCCGGCGTCACCAGTGTCTCTGTCGATCTGCACAAATATGCCTACTGCCCGAAAGGCGTGTCGGTTCTCTTGCACGCCAACGCCGACCTGCGCCGGCCGCAGTACTTCGCCAGCGCCGACTGGCCCGGCTACACGATGCTGAACACGACGCTGCAGAGCACGCGGTCCGGTGGCCCGCTCGCCGCGGCGTGGGCGGTCGTGCGCCACGTCGGCGACGAGGGATACGCGAAGCTGGCTTCGGCGGCACGCGACGCGGCCGTGGAGATCCGCGCCGGGATCGAGACGCTCGATGGGTTGCGGGTCCTCGGTGATCCGGTGTCGACCCTGCTCGCGTTCACCGTGGCGGACGGCGCCGGGTTCGACCTGTTCACCGTCGCGGACGAAATGCGGGAGCGCGGCTGGTACGTCCAGCCGCAGTTCGCCCACGAGTCGTCGCCCGCGAATCTGCACCTGACCGTGACGGCCGCGAACCGGGGGAGCGAGAAGGACTTCTTGGCCGACCTTGGCGCCGCGGTCGTGGCCGCCCGTGAGGCCGGGCCGGTCGTCGTCGACCCGCGGGTGGCCGAGTTCGTCGCCGCGCTGGACCCCGCGACGTTGACGCCGGATCAGTTCGCCGGGCTGCTGGCGGCCGCGGGTCTCGGCGGCGACGCGGGTCTGCCCACCCGGATGGCGGACATCAACGCCTTGCTGGCCACCGCTCCCGGCCCGTTACGCGAGCGGCTGTTGCTGGAGTTCCTCGGCGCGCTGTACACGGCTTCCTGATCCGCCCTTGACGCAATCGCCCGGTTGCTATACAAAGTTATAGCAACCGATTGATTGCTACTTGAGGAGGCTGTCGTGGGATTCCCCGACCGGATCGAACGCACCGTCGAAATCGCCCATCCGCCCGCGAAGGTCTGGGCCGCGCTGACCACGGCCGAGGGGCTGGGCACCTGGTTCGGGAACCAGGCGAGCATCGACCTGCGCCCCGGTGGTGAGGCCGAGATGAAATGGGACGAGGGGCACAAGGCGGAAATGCGCGTCGAGCGCGTCGAAGAGCCGGAGATTTTCGGCTTCACCTGGAACATCTACGGTCTCCCCGACGACGACCCTCGCCGCACCTACGTCGAGTTCACCCTCGAACCGGCCGGTGCCGGTACCCGGCTCACCGTCGTCGAGTCCGGCTTTTCCCAGCTGCCGGAAGACGCTCACCGTGTCGCGTTCGAAGGGAACACGAAGGGGTGGGCGGCCGAACTGGGTGAACTGATCGAATACCTCGATGCCGTCTGACACCGAAGCGATCGCCGAACAGGTCTTCGTCGCACTGGCCGACCCGAGCAGGCGGAGCATTCTCGCCGTCCTCGCTTCGGGCGGCCCGGCCACGGCGACCGACCTCGCCGACCGGCTGCCGATCACGCGGCAGGCCATCGCCAAGCACCTCGCGCTGCTCACCGACGCCGGGCTGGTGATCCCGGAGCAGGGGGAGCGGCGCCGCGTCCGCTATCGGCTGCACTCGGCGCCGATGCAGGTCGCCCAGCAATTCCTCGCCGCGCTCGCCCGCGATTGGGACGGGCCGCTCGCGGCACTCAAAGACCATTTGGAGGGAACATCATGAGCTTTACGACGAGTTTCACCGTGGACCAGACGCCGCGACAGGTCTTCGACGCCTTCAACGACGTCCGCGGGTGGTGGTCGGAGGAGGTCGTGCACTCCGGCGACGAGTTCGAGTACCACTACGAGGAGCTCCACCGCTGCCGGATGCGGATCACCGAGTCCGTGCCGGGCCGCAAGGTGTCCTGGCTGGTCCTCGAGAACCACTTCGACTTCACCCGCGACAAGACGGAATGGGTCGGCACCACGATCACGTTCGAGATCGCAGAGAAGGACGGCAAGACCGAAGCGCGTTTCACCCACCACGGGCTGGTCCCGGAGTACGAATGCTTCGACGTCTGCCACAAGGCATGGACCTTCTACGTCGGCACCAGCCTGCGCGAGCTGATCACGACCGGCGAGGGGCAGCCGAACCGGCGAAGCGTCCTGCCCGCGGAGCTGGCGGGATGAACATCGTCTCGCCGGCGGAATGGGAAGAGGCGCGGCTTCGTCTGCTGGTGAAGGAAAAGGAGCTGACCCGCGCCCGTGACGCACTGGCGGCCGAGCGGCGGCGCATGCCGTGGGTCGCGATCGAGAAGCAGTACGAGTTCGACGGTCCGTCCGGGACGGCGAACCTGCTCGATCTCTTCGAAGGACGACGCCAGCTGATCGTCTACCGGGCCTTCTTCGATCCCGGGGTGGAGGGTTTTCCTGACCACGCGTGCAAAGGCTGCTCACTGATCGCCGACCAGGTCGCGCATATCGCGCACCTGAACGCCCGCGACACCACCTTGGCCTTCGCCTCGCGGGGCACGCAACCGGACATCGCCCGGCTGAAGGCGCGGATGGGCTGGACGATGCCGTGGTACACGATCACCGGCGACTTCGACGTCGACTTCGGGGTCGGCGAATGGCACGGCACCAACGCCTTCATCCGCGAAGGCGACCAGGTGTTCCGCACGTACTTCGTCGACGCCCGCGGCGACGAAGCGATGGGTGGCACGTGGAGCTACCTCGACATCACCGCGCTGGGGCGGCAGGAGGAGTGGGAGGACTCGCCGGAGGGCTATCCGCAGACGCCGCCTTACGAGTGGTGGAACTGGCACGACGCATACGAGGACTCCGCTTCGTCCGGCGGCGGGTGCTGCTCGGGGTCTTGACCCTGGGTTAGGGTCCGGCCGGTGGAGAGTCTGTTCCTGACCCGGGTGCTGGACGCGCTGCGTTCCGGGGGCGACGAGGTGCTGTTCAGCCAGGACGGCCTGGAGACGGGCTACGGGCACGCGCTCGACTTGGTACGCCGGATGTACGCGGGACTGCCGGAGCACGGGGTGGTCGCCATCGACGCCGGCAACCGGCCGGAAACCGTCCTCCTGCAGATCGCCGCGCAGCTGCGGGGTTCGACCGTGCTGCTCGTCGCGGCGTCGGCGAGTTCGCCGGATCGCCTCGCCGCGGTCGAGGCGGCCGGGGTCACGATCCTGGTGACCGAGCAGCCGTCGGACTGGCCCGCCGGCGACGCGCGGGTGACCACGCTCGACGAGCTGGTGGACCGCGAAGGTACCGATCCGGCGGAGCTGCCGGAGTCGGTCACCGCCATCTTTCCCACCGGAGGTACCACCGGGGCGCCGAAACTCATCCGGCACAGCGGGATCTACGACGGGATGGCGCATATCTTCGCGCCGGATCCGGCGGCGCCGGGACGCACGCTGCTGATCGCGCCGATGACGCATATGACCGGCAACGCCACCGTGCTCGGCGCGATCCTGCGGCGGGAAAGTGTCGTGCTGCTGCGGGGCTTCGACGCGGGCACGGTGCTGGACGCGATCGCGGAGCACCGGATCACCACGTTGTCCCTCACTCCCGCGCGCCTGGCCGCGGTGCTCGACCATCCGGCCATGACGTCGACCGACGTCAGCAGTGTGCGGCAGCTTTCGCTGGGTGCCGCCCCGCTTCCGCCGAGACGGCTGGCTCAGGCGCTCGAGGTGTTCGGGCCCGTCGTCGGACAGGGATACGGGCTCACCGAGGCGCCGATGATCGCGAGCATCTCCGCGGCGGAACTCGGCGGGCGGCCGGAGCGGCTCGAGTCCGTGGGCCGGATCGTGCCGGGCATGGAGGCCAGGATCGACGACGGTGAGGTCCTGGTGCGCGGACTGGCCATGATGGTCGGTTACCACGGGTCGGCGCCGATCGGGGACGGCTGGCTGCGGACCGGTGACCTCGGGCGGTTCGACGAGGAGGGATACCTCTACCTGCTGGACCGGGCGAACGACGTCATCGTCACCGGCGAGCACGGCACCAAGGTGTACTCGACCGTGGTCGAGAACGCGCTCGCGCGGCATCCGCTGATCCGGTCCGTGGCCGTGTTCGGTGTGCCGGGCGACGGAGGCGAGGGCGAGCGGGTCCACGCCGTGGTGGTGCCGGTCGCTTCAGGAGCGCTGTCGGCCGAAGAAGTCCGGGCAGAGGCCAGGGAGTTCTTCGGGCGGGAGCATTTCGTACCGTCCGATGTGGACTTCGCCGACACACTGCCACTGACGGCGATCGGCAAGGTCGACAAGCGGGCGCTCCGCGAGCCGTTCTGGGCCGGGCACCGCCGCCACATCGCCTGACCGTGATGAGCGCCTTGACCTCCAGTCAAGTGGAGGTCGCACGATGGGCCCATGAAACTGGGTGTGATCCTCCCGGCCGACGATCTCCGTGTCTCCGCCCGGCAGGCCGAGGACGCGGGCCTCGACAGTGTGTTCCTCGGCGATCACCTGATGACCGGACGTCCTTCGCTGGACAGCACGGTCGGGCTGGCGGTCGCCGCCGCGGTCACGACCCGGATCCGGATCGGGCTGAGCGTGTTCGTCCCGGCGATGCGGCCGTTGGCGTGGGCGGCCAAGCAGATCGCCTCGTTGCAGCAGGTGTCGGGCGAACGGCTCATCCTCGGCATCGGCTCGGGCGGGGGAGAGGCCCAGTTCGCGGCGGCCGGGGTGTCGTTCGCCGAACGCGGCCCGCGCACCGACCAGGCGCTCCGCCTGCTGCCGGGCCTGCTGGCGGGCAAAGAGGTGCGGATCGGCGACGCCGTCGTCGAACTGGCGCCGCCGGTGGCGGTCCCGCCGATCTGGGTCGGCAACCGGGGCAGGCTCGTGCTCCAGCGGGTCGCCGAACACGGCACCGGGTGGTTCCCCTCCCTCCTGTCGCCCGAAGCCGTCGCCGCCGGACGGCGACGGCTGATCGATCTCGGCGTCGCGGATCCGGTGATCGCGGTCGGCGCCACCGGCACGCTGGGCGGGGACGCCGACCTGCCGCCGGTGGAGGACCTGGCGAAAGGGATCGGAGACGCCTACGGGATGCCGCTCGACCAGGCGATCTCCCTGCCGCTGACCGGTTCCGCCGAGGCCGTCGCCGAACGGCTGTCGGCCTACGGTGAGGCAGGAGCGGCCCACGTCGTCGTCGGGCTGGCGGGCCCGCGCTGGGCAGACCAGGTGCGGACACTCGGTCGGGTGAGAGCGCTGCTGGGCCGGTAGCCCGGTGCTACGGTCCGCCTGATCAGGCATTTTCGATCAGGAAGGACCCGATCATGACCGCCGCCCACACCGAACACGCCGGCCATACGCACGCACACGGTGAAGGCTGCGGCCACGTCGCCGTACCGCACGGCGACCACGTCGACTACGTGCACGACGGTCACCTGCACCGCCCGCATGACGGGCATTTCGACGAGTGCGAGACCGGCGACCACATCCCGCACCAGGGTCACGACCACGCACACGGTGAGGGCTGCGGTCACGTCGCGGTGCCGCACGGCGACCATGTCGACTACCTGCACGACGGCCACCGGCACGCCGCGCACGGGGACCACTACGACGACCATTGAGCGTGCCGGTCGTGAGTGGTGAGTGGCGTTCCAACGTCACTCACCACTCACGACCACCCTGACCCGCCACCTCAGTGGACGTGCACCGCTTCCCACTCCGGAAACGGATCCGCGCCGGCCGAACCGGTGCACAGGCAGGACCGGAGCGAGTCCAGCAGGGCGTCCTCCTCCAGCCCCACCCCGATGAACACGAGTTCCTGCCGCGGCGCCTCCTCGACACCCTGCGGCTCGAACCGGGCGACCGACCCGGCCTGCGACCACAATCCGGTCACCCCTGGCCGTGACGCCAGCGAGAAGAACCCCTTCGACCGCAGGACCGTCCCGAACTCCCCGGAATCGAGCCTGCCGACGAAGTCCCACAGCCGTTCCGGATCGAACGCCCGCCCGGCACGGAAGACCACGCTCGAGATCCCGTACTCCTCCGTCTCCGGAACGTGATCGCCGTTGAGTTCGGCCACCCAGCCGGGCGCTTCCTGCGCCCGCTCGACGTCGTAGCGCCCGGTGCCGAGCAGCCGGTCGAGAGGGACCCGGCCGTGTGTCGAGACGACGACCTCGGCGGCCGGGTTGAGCCGCCGCAGCACCGCCGTCAGCCGGTCGAGTGAGCAGGCCGGGACCAGATCCGCCTTGTTCAGCAAGAGGACGTCCGCGAATTCGATCTGGTCCATCAGCAGGTCGCTGACCGTCCGCTCGTCCCCGTCGTACTGGTCCAGCCCGCGTTCGGTCAGTGCGTCGCCCGCCGCGAGTTCCCGCTCGAAGTTCACCGCGTCGACCACGGTCACCATCGTGTCGAGCCGCGCGGAGTCCAGCAGGGTGGTGCCGTCCTCACGCGCGAACGAGAACGTCGCCGCCACCGGCATCGGCTCGGAGATCCCGCTCGATTCGATGAGCAAGTAGTCGAACCGGCCGTCCTCGCACAGCCGCGAGACCTCTTCCAGCAGGTCGTCGCGCAGGGTGCAGCAGATGCACCCGTTGGTCATCTCGACGAGTCGTTCCTCGGTGCGGGACAGGCTGTTCCCGTCCCGCACCAGCGCGGCGTCGATGTTGACCTCGCTCATGTCGTTGACGATCACCGCCACCCGCAGCCCGTCGCGGTTGGCGAGGACGTGGTTGAGCACGGTCGTCTTGCCCGCGCCGAGGAAGCCGGACAGCACCGTGACCGGCGTCGTCATTCCCCACCCTGATGGAAATGCTTCATCAGCTTGCGCGGTACGAGTTTCGTCTCGCCGTTCACCTTGATCGGCACCAGATCGGGCACGGCCGCCTTCCACTGCGAACGCCGGGACCGGGTGTTGCTGCGCGACATCTTCCGCTTCGGGACGGCCATTACTTCGACCCTCCGCGCCGTCCGTAGCGGCGGTGGAACTTCTCCACCTGGCCCGCGGTGTCCATGATCCGCTGGTTGCCGGTCCAGAACGGATGCGACCACGAGCTGATCTCGACGTTCACCACCGGATAGGTGTTGCCGTCGCTCCACTCGATGGTCTGCTCCGAGGTGGCGGTGGACCGCGTCAGGAAGGCGTCCCCGGTGGAGAGGTCCTTGAACACCACAGGGTGGTAGTCGGGGTGGATTCCCGGTTTCACTGCGTTTCGTCCTTTCGGTTCGACACGTTCACGTCGTGCTTCTCAGGGTCGGTTTCCGTGTCCTCACACGGTTCTTCGTGCCACTCGCCGAACGGATCGGGATAGCTGAGCCATTCCTGCTCCCCGGCGGCGAGCTCCTCTTCGGTCAGCAACGCCCCGTTCAGGGCGGACTCGATCTCCTCGGGGGTGGCCTGATCGGTGACGACGACCAGTTCCTGCGCGCGGTCGCCGAACAGCGGGTCCCAGCGCAGGGAGGCGAGGGTGCGCCGCTCGGGGGAGACGTCCGCCCAGTCCGGTCCGCCGGGGGCGGCGAGCCACGCCCCGGCGTGCCCGATACCGAGACCGCCGCCCGCGGACTCGATCCACAGCGCCATGTCCGGCTGGCTCGCCACCCAGAGCCGTCCCCGGGTGCGGACGACGCCGTCGAGCAGGACGTCGATCGCGTCGTGGAGGCGTTCCGGGTGGAACGGGCGCTGCGAGGTGAAGGTGAGCAGCCCGATGCCGCAGTCGGTGTGCAACGGCGGCTCGCCGCGCAGCAGGGGTCCGTGCATGTCGGTGACCTCGCCGCGCCGGGCGTCGGAGGGGACGGCGTCGAGCACGGTCTTGCCGTCCACAGTGGACAGCTCGACGCGTGGGATCGACGGCGCGACCCGGTCGAGCACGGCCGAGGCCTTCGCCGCGGACCAGGCGTCCGTTGCCGCTCCGGCGAGGACCAGCAGGTCGGCGAACTCGACCTGGGAGAGCGCGACCTGGGCGACGGTGCGCTCGTCCTCGGGGCTGGCCCGCAGGTTCCGTTCGGCCAGCGTGTCGTCGCCGGTGCTGTCGGCCAGCCAGCCCGTGCAGTCGACGACGGTCAGCACGGCCCGGAGATCGACGTCTTCGATCACCGGCCGTTCGCCGACCAGGACGTTGTGCAGCGCCCAGCTGACCGGCTCGGGTTCCATGGCCTCGTCGAGCCGCACCACGATGCGCCGCACCTGGGGCATCTGAGAGAGCTTGCGCAGCAACGGCAGCAGGTCTTCGCGCAACGTGCACGAGACGCAGCCGTGCGCGAGTTCGAGGACGGTCAGCTGGTCGCGGTCACCGAGCCGGATCCGCCGCTTGACCACGCCGGAGTGAATCTGCCTGAGGTCGTGGTGCACGACGGCGGTGCCGGGTTCGGCGAGGCGCAGCCGCTCGGCGAGGTCGGCGTTCGGTCCCGGTGCGAGGCCACTGATCAGGACGAGGGGCACGCGGGGGTTGTCGGTCACTGAAGCTCCGGGGCGTCGAGGGCGTTCTGGTTCGGCTGTGTAGAGTAAATGAAAACGACAACCGATATCAACTTGGGAGGGTATATGTCCGCCGTGTGCCAGGTCACCGGCCGCAAACCGGGTTACGGGAAGCAGGTGTCGCATTCGCATCGGCGCACGTCCCGGCGCTGGGAGCCGAACCTGCAGGCCAAGCGGTACTTCGTGCCGAGCGAAGGACGCTGGGTCCGGCTACGGGTCTCGGTGAAGGGCATGAAGACCATCGACAAGCGGGGGATCGAGGCCGTCGTCGCCGGGCTCCGCGCGAAAGGGGTGAAGCTCTGATGGCCAAGAGCACCGACATCCGGCCGATCATCAAGCTCCGCTCGACCGCCGGCACCGGCTACACCTACGTCACCAAGAAGAACCGCCGAAACGACCCGGACCGCATGGTGCTGCGCAAATACGACCCGGTCGCGCGCAAGCACGTCGAGTTCAAGGAGGAGCGCTGATGGCCAAGAAGTCGAAGATCGCCAAGAACGACCAGCGCAAGGTGATCGCCGCGCGCTACGTCGAACGCCGTCGCGAGCTGAAGGCCACCATCGCCTCGCCCTCCGCGTCGCCCGAGGAGAAGGCGGCGGCCGTGTCGGCCCTGCAGGCGATGCCGCGCGACGCCAGCGCGACCCGGATCCGCAATCGTGACACCGCCGACGGCCGCCCGCGCGGCTACCTGCGGAAATTCGGGCTCTCGCGGGTCCGGATGCGGCAGATGGCGCACAACGGCGAACTGCCCGGCGTCACGAAGTCGAGCTGGTGAGCGCGATGGGCAAGCCGAACCGCGACCGACCCTTCAAACGCAAGACGAACCTGTTGCGCGCCAACAAGATCACCGAGGTCGACTGGAAGGACGTCGATCTGCTGCGGAAGTTCATCTCCGACCGCGGCAAGATCCGCGCCCGGCGCGTCACCGGGCTGACCCCGCAGCAGCAGAAGCAGGTCGCCACGGCGATCAAGAACGCCCGCGAGATGGCGTTGCTGCCCTACCCCAACGCGGGGCGCTGACACCGCCGGTCCGGGCGGTGCGACACACCGCCCGGACCGCGACCGCTGTGGGAGAATCGGGCCCATGACGGAGAACCCCGGACAGGCCGAGGAATTCGATCCCGAACTGCTGGAGCTGTGGGCGAAGGTCTTCGGCTTCGCCCGTTCGGGCGCGGCCGCGGAGCTCGCCGCGTACGTCGACGCGGGCGTTTCGGCGAACCTGACCAACGACCGGGGCGACACACTGGTCATGCTCGCCGCCTACCACGGTCACGCGGACACCGTCGCGGCCCTGATCGAACGCGGCGCCGATCCGAACCGCGAGAACGACCGCGGCCAGAGCCCGCTGGCCGGCGCGGTCTTCAAGAACGAACCCGAGGTCGTGAAGGCCCTCCTCAAGGGGGGCGCGGACGCGACGGCGGGGGAGCCGTCGGCGATCGACGCGGCCAGGATGTTCGGCAACGCCGAGCTGCTCGAGCTGCTCCAGGGCTGAGGCGGTCCTCACTCGGATCGCGGTCCGGGCCACTGAATCCTTACACTGCCCCGCATGGATGACCCGCATTACCTCTCCGGCCTCGACCTGGCCGGCCGTCGTGTCGTGATGATCGGTGGCGGGACGGTCGCCCAGCGCCGTCTGCCGCGGTTGATCGGCGCCGGCGCGCGGGTCGAACTGGTCTCACCGCACACCACGCCGTCGGTGAGCGCCATGGCCGACGCCGGGGAGATCGTCTGGCATGAGCGCCGCTACACCGACGGAGACCTCGCCGACGCCTGGTACGCGCTGGCGTGCACGAACGACCCCGAGGTCAACGCCGCCGTCTGCGCCGAGGCCGAACGCGCGCGGGTGTTCTGCGTCCGCGCCGACGACGGAGACCTCGGCAGCGCGGTCACCCCGGCTTCCGGCAGGCACGGCGGCCTGCTGGTCGGCGTTCTTTCCGGTGGTGAGCCGCTGCGGTCGGCCACCGTGCGGGACAGCGTCCTCGACGGCCTCCGCGCCGGCACCGTCGCCGACGGCCGCGTGCCGGACGCCCACGACGAGCTGCCCGGCGTCGCCCTCGTGGGCGGCGGCCCCGGCGACCCGGAACTGATCACCGTCCGCGGCCGCCGTCTCCTCGCCAGGGCCGACGTCGTCGTCGCCGACAGGCTGGCGCCGCGCGAACTGCTCGACGAACTCGCGCCCCACGTCGAGATCGTCGACGCCGCGAAGATCCCGTACGGCCGCGCCGCCAGCCAGGACGTGATCAACTCCACGCTGATCGACCGGGCCAAGGCCGGCAAGTTCGTCGTGCGGCTCAAGGGCGGCGACCCGTACCTTTTCGGCCGCGGCTTCGAAGAGGTCCTCGCCTGCGCCGAAGCGGGTATCCCGGTGACGATGGTCCCCGGCATCACCAGCGCGTTCTCCGTCCCCGCCGCGGCGGACGTCCCGGTGACCCACCGCGGTGTCGCGCACGAGGTCGTGGTGGTGTCCGGCCACGTCGCACCGGACGACGAGAAGTCGCTGGTGGACTGGGATCTGCTGGCGAAGATGCGCGGCACGATCGTGCTGATGATGGGCGTCGAGCGGCTCCCGCAGTTCGCGAAGGCGCTCCAGGCGGGGCGGCCGGGCGACACGCCGGTGGCGATCGTCGAGGACGGCACCATGCGCACGCAGCGGGTAATTCGCTCCACTTTGGACAAGGTGGTCGACGACGCCGCCACGGCCGGAGTGCGGCCACCCGCGGTGATCGTGTTCGGCCCGGTGGCGGGCCTGGCTCAACCCTCGTAATCATCCTTCGAGACGTAGAACCAGTCGGTCCCGTCGTCGCCGGGCGAGTCGAGGTGCGCGGCCCGGACCAGGCCCGCTCGCAGCGCCACCCGCCGCGACGCGACGTTCTCCGGCCGGACACGGGCGATCACGAGGTCGTCCGGCCGGTGGACGCGGGCCCAGTCCACCGCCGCGGCGGCGGCCTCACTGGCGTATCCGGCACCCCAGGAGAAAGGGAAGAACCGGTAGAAGAGGTTCAGGACCGCCTGGTGCCTGAAGCCGACGATCTTCACCCCGCAGAACCCCAGCACCTCCGGTGACCCGTGCGACCGGACCGTCCAGTACCCGAAGCCGTACCGGTTCCACTGGTGCGACCAGCGGAGTAGCAGCAGTTCCGCGTCTTTATGCGTCTCCAGCATGTCCGAGGGGTTGTGCGCGCAGGCCTCCGGATCGGTGTGGAGGGCGAAGATCGCGTCCAGGTCTCCGGGGCCGGGACGGCTCAGGAGCAGGCGTGCGGTCCGCAACTCCTCTACACCCGTGTCCCGGGTCGGCGCCGGATCAGCGGTCATGGCAGCGCGCCGAGAAGTCGGCGATGGCCTCGGTCAGGCGGGTCGGGTCGAAGCGCAGTTCGACCGGGCTGCGGGCCTGGACGAACTCGGCCGCCGGCATGTCCGCGGCCAGCGTGTCGGCGTCGCCGAACGGGTGGATCGGATCGCGCTCGTGCCCGATGACCAGGGCCGGGGTCTCGATCTTCCGCCGGATCGACTTGGGCGGCGCGATCCGGCCGAACAACACGCCGTGCAGGAGCGCGGCCATCGGCGCGGGCTCCTGGGACAGCGTGTCGGTGACGACGTCGACCCACTGGTTGCCGTGCGGCACGAGTTTCGCCGCCAGCGCCACCCCCTGCACCGTCACCGGCAGGAACCGGGCCGCCATGAGCAGCGGCGCGAACGTGATCAGCCCCGCGACGATCGCGTTGTCCAGCACGGGCATCTCGACGACCAGCCCCAGCGCGCGGTCCGGCGCGGCGACGCCCACTTCGAGCGCGACGTTGGCGCCCAGCGACGTACCGCCGATGACGGCGGCGTCGATCTCCAGGTGGTCGAGCAGCGCGACGGTCTGCTCCGCGAACGCGGGCATCGAGTACAGCCACGAGTCGGTGGGCCGGTCCGAGTCCCCGTGACCGAGCAGGTCGAGCGTCACCGCCCGGAACCCGGCTCGCGCCAGCTTACGGGCGAGCGGGGCGTGCATCCGCCTGGTCAGCATGATGCCGTGGGTGAGCACGACGACCCGGTCACCGGAGCCGAACTCGGTGTAGGCGAGCCGGTGACCCTCATGGGTGAAGGATCCCGACAGTTCGATCGGCCGGGAGGAGCGTTCGCGTCCGCGCGCGGTGCTGGGCGCGGGCAGGTCGGCGACCGCGGTGGCGCTGCTGGCCGGGCTCATGTCCCACCGTCCTTCGTCGATCGTCGGTACTCACCGGTAGTACCAGGAAAGCATCTCAGGAGCGGTCGGGCACAGTGGCCGTTGGCAACCTGTCAATCACATGAGTCAAGATGACCTCATGACCGCTACAGCTGACAGTCTTCCCGATCTCGTTTCGCTCAAGGTGGAGATCGACGGGCACGTCGCCGAAGTGACGCTGCTCGGTCCGTCCAAGGGCAACGCGATGGGCCCCGACTTCTGGCGTGAGCTGCCGATCGTCTTCCGCGCACTGGATGCGGACCCGCAGGTGAGGGCGGTCGTGCTGACCGGCAGTGGCAAGCATTTCTCCTACGGGCTCGACCTTCCCGCGATGATGCCCAGCTGGGGCGAAATGCTCGGCGGCGACGCACTCGCGGGCCCGCGCACGAAGTTCCTCGACGAGGTCAAGACCCTCCAGGCGAGCGTGTCCTCCATCGCCGAATGCCGCAAACCGGTCATCGCGGCCATTTCCGGCTGGTGCATCGGCGGCGGCGTCGACGTGATCGCGGCCGCGGACATCCGCGTGGCGAGCGCGGACGCGAAGTTCAGCGTGCGCGAGGTCAAGGTCGCGATCGTGGCCGACCTCGGCAGCCTGCAGCGGCTCGCGCCGATCATCGGCGAGGGGCACCTGCGAGAACTTGCCCTGACCGGCAAGGACGTCGACGCCGCCCGTGCGGAGAAGATCGGCCTGGTCAACGACGTCTACGCCGACCAGGACACCCTGCTCGCCGAGGCTCGCAAGCTGGCGCAGGAGATCGCCACGAACCCGCCGCTGGTCGTGCAGGGCACCAAGAACGTCCTGTCGGCCAACACCGAACGCCAGGTCGCGGACGGCCTGCGCTACGTCTCGGCCTGGAACGCGGCGTTCCTGCCCAGCAAGGACCTCGGCGAGGCCGTCCAGGCCTTCCTCGAGCGCCGCGCGCCCGAGTTCAAGGGAGAGTAGAAAGAACCGGCGGCCACCCAGGACCAGGAGGACGATCGTGAGCGCTTCGGAGGCATACCGCACGTTCCGCGAGGCACGGGACTATCTGCAGGCCCATCGCGAGGACTACGAAACCGCCTATCGAGACTTCACCTGGCCGAGGCCCGCCGAGTTCAACTGGGCTCTGGACTGGTTCGACGTCGTCGCGGCCGACCCGGCCAATCAGGACCGCGACGCGCTGTGGATCGTCGAAGAGGGCGGCATCGAGAACCGCTGGACCTATCCGGAGATGGCGCGGCGGTCCAACCAGGTCGCGAACTGGCTGCGCTCGCTCGGCGTGGCCAGGGGCGACCGGCTGATCCTGATGCTCGGCAACCAGGGTGAGCTGTGGCAGACGATCCTCGCCGCGATCAAACTGGGCGCGGTCATCATCCCGGCTTCGACCCTGCTCGGCCCGGCGGACCTCACCGACCGGGTCGAGCGGGGCGCCGCGAAACACGTGGTGATCCGCTCGGTGGACGCCCACAAGTTCGAGAACGTCGAGGGCGACTACACCCGTATCGCCGTCGGGGAACCGGCCGAGGGCTGGCAGTCCTTCGTGGACGCCTACGAGGAAGCGGACACTTTCACGCCCGACGGCCCGACGGCGGCGGAAGACCCGCTCCTGCTGTACTTCACCTCGGGGACCACCGCGAAGCCGAAACTGGTGCAGCACACGCAGGTCTCGTACCCGGTCGGCCATCTGTCCACAATGTACTGGATCGGCCTCGAACCGGGCGACGTCCACCTCAACATCTCTTCGCCTGGCTGGGCGAAACACGCGTGGAGCAACGTTTTCGCGCCCTGGAACGCCGAAGCGACGGTGTTCCTCCACAACTACGCGCGGTTCGACGCGGTTTCCCTGATGGCGCAGATGGAACGATGCGGCATCACCAGCTTCTGCGCCCCGCCGACAGTGTGGCGGATGCTCATCCAAGCTGACTTGTCCGTGCTGAAGACGCCGCCGCGCAAGGTGGTCGGCGCCGGCGAACCGCTCAATCCCGAAGTGATCGACCAGGTCGAAAAGGCGTGGGGCGTCACGATTCGCGACGGATTCGGGCAGACGGAGAGCAGCGTCCAGATCGCCAACACCCCGGGGCAAGAGGTCGTGCCGGGCTCGATGGGCCGTCCGCTGCCGGGATTCACCGTGGCGCTCGTGGACCCTGTCACTGGCGAGCGGGCGCAGGAGGGCGAGATCTGCCTCGACCTCGAGAAGCGGCCCGTCGGGCTGATGGCCGGATACGCCGACGACGAGGAGCGCTCCGCCGCGGCCTTCGCGAACGGCTTCTACCACACCGGAGACGTCGGCTCGATCGACGAACGCGGCTACATCACCTACGTGGGCCGGACGGACGACGTCTTCAAGGCTTCGGACTACCGGATTTCCCCGTTCGAACTGGAAAGTGTCCTGCTGGAACACGAAGCGGTCGCCGAAGCGGCCGTCGTCCCCGCGCCCGACCCGATCCGGCTCGCGGTGCCGAAGGCGTACGTCGTCCTCACGAACGGACACGAGCCCACGGCCGGCACCGCGCTGTCCATCCTGGCCTTCTGCCGGGAACATTTGGCCCCGTACAAGCGAATCCGGCGGATGGAGTTCGCCGAGCTGCCGAAGACGATCTCCGGCAAGATCCGGCGGGTCGAACTCCGGGGACGCGAGAACGACGCCGCCGAACGGCCGGCGGGCGAGTTCCGCGAAGAGGACTTCCCAGAGCTGAAGGGCTGAGGGCCCGGTCCTGAACTCCGAACACGCGTGATTGGAGACGTAACTCGCGTGTTTGAGGGCGTAACTCGCCCAGCCGGCGTGTTTCGCCTCCAATCACGCGAGTTACGTTTCCAATCACGCGAGTTACGGGTTTGGCCCACGCGTCGTTCATCGGGTCGCGGGCCGTGTGGGTCGAACGACCCACAGTGCGGTAACCGGAACCGCGTTAGCATCCTGTGCAGTGAATCGTTGACAACCCGTGGGGGTCACGGGTCTCACCTTCCCTGTCTTGAAAGGTGTTCCTGTCATGCGCATTCGTTTCCTCCTGCCGATGCTCGCCCTCGTGGCCGGGCTCGGTACCGCGGTCGCCACCCCGGCGGCCGCCGATCCAGGTCCGGTGACGGCGGGCGAAGTGTCCGTCGCCGACGCCTGCTACTCCTGGGGACGCACGTTGTCCGCAGGCGCGTCCGGTGAAGACGTCCGGCAACTGCAAATCCGCGTCGCCGGATATCCCGGTTACGGTGGTGTGCTCGCCATCGACGGCCAGTTCGGCGCGGGCACCAAGGCCGCGGTCACCCGCTTCCAGCAGGCGTACGGGCTGGCCGCGGACGGCATCGCCGGATCGGCCACGTTCACCAAGCTCTACGCGTTGCAGGACGACGACTGCACGCCGGTCAACTTCACCTACGCCGAACTGAACCGGTGCAACTCCGACTGGTCGGGCGGCAACGTCTCAGCGGCGACGGCGAAGGCCAACGCGCTGGTCTCGATGTGGAAGCTGCAGGCGATGCGGCACGCCATGGGCGACCGGCCGATCGACGTCAACGGCGGCTTCCGCAGCGTCGCCTGCAACAACGCCGTCGGCGGGGCGACCAACAGCCGTCACCTCTACGGCGACGCGGTCGACCTCGGCGCGGGCTCACAGGGCTTCTGCGGGCTGGCGAAGCAGGCCCGCAACCACGGGTTCAGTGAAATCCTCGGCCCGGGCTACCCCGGCCACAACGATCACACGCACGTGGCACACCGGTCCACCCGGTTCTGGTCGGCGTCCTCCTGCGGGATCTGACCTCGTCACTCCCAGCGCCACAACGACGGCGGCCGTCCTCCCTTGGGGAGGGCGGCCGCGTGTTCGGTGGTGCGCCGCAGCCCGGGGACCCGCTCCATGGTCCGGCCGAGATTGGCCGGATAGGGGCGGTCCCCGGTCAGCGCTTCGGTCGCGTCCAGAGCCTGCGCCGTCGTGAAGATCGGGCCGAGGAGCCCGGCGGTGAACGCGACGTCCCGCCACAGCTTCTCGGCCAGCATCGGGCGGCAGTCCGCCACGATCCGGTCGTGGTCGAACGCCAGCGGCGGGACTTCGTCCAGTGGAGCCCACACCACGTTCCCCGGTTCGTCTAGCGCGGGATTCACCGTGGCCCACAAGGCGATGGAGAGCGTGGGACCGCGGGGGTCACGGTTCGGCTCGTCGAAGGTGGCGAGCTGTCCCGTCGCCGAGAGCGCGTCGGACGGTAGGCCGATTTTGCCGACCACCGCTCGGTGCGCCGCGTCCCGCAACCGCTCCCCAAGCCCGAGAAGCACCCCCGGCAGGGCGAGTTCCCCCTCGAACGGCTCGGCGGCTCGCGGCGCGATTCCCAGCAATACGGTCCTGGTGCCGGGGGCGAACCGCACCACGAGCACGTCAACGGACACCGGCGTCGACTCGATCACGCGTTGATTGTCGACCTTGCCTCGACGACCCGGTAACCGGCCCTGTCCGGGCCGTATCCGGCGACGGCCACCGGCAGCCGCGCGCCGAACCACGCCGCCGGATCCGGCAGGTCGACGGCGGGGGAGCCGTCATCGGGTACGACCTTCAGCCCGGTCGCGTCGAGGTGGGTCACCGCGAACGCGTCCACGCCGTCGCAGGCCGCGATCGCGTAGTCCAGCAGGGCCGCGTCGAGATGGCCCGCCCGCCACGCGCCCTGGAAGTCGCCGGTTTCGTTGTGTGCCTCCGGAAAACGGGCGAGCACGGCGGCGGACTCGGTCGGCAGCGGCCCCGCGCCGTGCCGAGTGAGATAGGTCCGCGTGACACCCAGTACCGCGTGCGGGCGCCCGGCCAGCAAGGCGCGGGCGTTGTGCGGGGTGGTGGTCGACCAGGTCGTATGCGGGTGGAATCCGTGGTGCTGGTCGAGGAGAACCCCCTGCGCTCCCTCGAAGACCAGCCGTCCGGAGTCCGCCAGCCGCCCTGGCTCGCCGCCGTCGGTGATCCGCACCGCGTCCGCGAAATCGCGGTACAGCGCCACCAGTTCGTCCACGGTGTGCGGTGGCGTGGCGAGCGGTGCGTAGAACCGCGCGAGCGCGTCCAGTTTGCGCCGTAACACCGACGGGGTGGCGCAGTCGGCGACCGTGGGCGCTTCCCCCGGCGTCCCGATCACCTCCTGGCCCTCCACCACTTCGCCCGGCGCGGCCCGCGCGAGCAGCGAGTACCAGACGGTCTCGCCGATCCCCTTCCCACACGAGCCGTGCCGGTTCGCGCCTCGGGCCTCCTCCCTGGCCCGGTTCGCGTAAATGTGGAAGGGGGTCGTGAGCAAGGCACTCCCGTCCACACTCAGCAGCGAGAGCGGATTCCGGACGCCAGCCGCCTCGAGCCGCCGCGCTTCGGCCGCCAGCGCGAACGGCTCGACCAGCACGAACCGCGACAGATGGGTGGGCACGCCGGCGAACGTGCCCGCCCCGAACTGGCTGAACGTGTGGTGCCGCCCGTCCACGACGACGTTGTGCGCGGCCTGCGCGCCCCCGTTGAAGCGGACCACGGCGGTGGTGGGCCGGGCGGCGCACAGGGCGTCGACCACCGCGCCCTTGCCTTCGTCGCCGAAGCCGAGCCCGACCACCACCACGTGTCCGTCCAGGAGATTCATCGCAGCACCACGTCGCTCGGCCCGTCCGGCTCCGGCACCGCCGAAGTGACGACAGATTTGGTGCCCAGCTTCGCCAGCGCCTTGCCGACCGCCTTGCTTTCGGCGACCGAGCCGACGTCCGCGAGGTCGGCGAGCGCCCGGTCGACGTCGACGACCCGTTCCTCCAGCCCGATGGTGGCCGCGATCAGTTCGCACACCGCGCCGGGATCGTCGAGCTTGAGGAAGTTCTGGCCGAGCAGACCGCTCCAGTGCTCGCCGATCTGCGGGTCGTTGTAGTACGACGACTGGTTCGGCAGCACGAAGTAGACGTGCCACTTACGGGCCAGCTCCCGGTACACCGACGCCGGGTCGATGTCCTCCCGCACGTCGTCCCCGATCACGTGACGGATGTGGCGGGCCTCCAGCGCGGGCTTGTTCAGTTCGTCGCCGATGATGAACAGATAGCCCTTGCGGCCGCGGTTCTGCCAAGCGTCGGTGACCACGTGCCTGGCCATGAAGTAGGCGGCCAGCTCGTAGGATTCGCTCTTCTGCCCGCCGCCACCGCCTTCGAGGAACATCGTGCGCAGCTGCTCGTCCATCCGGTTGTCCGATTCGAACTGCCCGATCTGCAACGGGACCCGGTCGCTGTCGGCGTCACCGATCGCGCCGAACAGGACCTGCGGGTCGGCCAGGTAACCCCGGCGCTTGAGCAGGCCGTGCAGTTTGCCGAGCTTGCCCTGCATGATCCGCGGCACCCGGCGCATCGAGCCGGTGACGTCGAACAGCACCGCGATCGGCGTCGAATCGGTGTGGTCGGCCGAATCCCGGCATTCCCGGACGGCGTTCAGCGGGTCGAGCGCGGGCGCGACCTTCCACTCTTTCGCGGGTTTGGAGCGGAGATCGGCGGTGTAGCCGAAATCGTCCTCGCCCTTGGCCGCGCGGAAGGTCCTCGCGGCGGCGTAGGCGTTGTCGTCCCAGTGTCCGTGTCCCATGGTCAGGCTCCTGTCTCGGGGATGGTGAAGGGTCGGAAGGTGCGGGGGCCGTACAGGTCGTCGAGCAGTTCGTCGTACTCGTCGAGCAGATCGGCAGCTTCGGGTCGTTGCGCCGGGATGTCCTGGGTGCACCACGTCGCGAACTCGCGTTGGCGGGTCTCGTTCGGCGCCAGTAGTTCCAGCATCATGCGGTGGAGCATGTGGACGTCCGTCGCCGCGGTCATCGGGAGTCCTTTGTGGACTTCCGGCGGGTACTGGATGGACTTGTCCGCCGCCAGCGGGAGCACACCGTCTTCGACGGCGAAGGACCAGCCGGCGAGGACGATGCCGTGCTGTCCCGGATGGACGAGCACGTTGTCCGCGGTGAGGTGGCCGTGGACGACGCCCGCGCGATGGGCGCCCGCCACGGCACGCAGGAGGCGACGGTGCATCCACGCGTAGTCGCGGCCGTCGAGCCCGCCAGGGAAGGCTTTCCCGATGTCGGCGAGCGTGACGAACCCGTCGACGAGCGGATCGAGGACGCTGAAGGCGCGGTCGCCCCGCGCCACCGGACCCGAGGTGTCGAGCAGCCGCGGGTAGTAGGGACGCAGCCACCGGTGCCGTTCGGTGAAGCCGTCGAGCGTGCGCAACGCCGCCCACTCGGCGTGGATCAGCGGGTTGAGCGCCGGGTCGCGGACGAGTTTGACCAGATGAGGGCCGGTGGTCCGGTAGGTCGTCGCGACGCTGCCCACCGCGAGCGGCTCGGCGAGGGTGTACGCCGAGGTCGCGGTGGTGACCGTCTGGCGCCGGGCTCGTTTCCACTCGTCGTGGAGGTGGTTGAGGGTGGCGGCGGCCCGGTGGGCGCGGTCGTCGCCGGGGTTGCGGTCGGGGTGGAGCACGGCCGCCAGTTCGCGGTAGCGATGGCGGGTGAACAGAGCGGCCGCGTCGACCGTGTTCTCGATCATCGACACGGCGTCTTCCCTGGTGAGCATAGTTTGAGTCTAGACGACTCTTACTTCGATCCGCAAGGGGGTGGGTACAAATCCCGTGCCGCTCGGCGGCTTCGGGCAATAGACTGGGCGAGCCGAACAGGGGGTGTTGGTGGTCGTCCGCGAACCGGATCGGAAAGACAGGCAGCGCACGAACACGATGATCACCGCGTTCGTGATCGGGATCGTCTGGGGAACCGTCGCGGCCTTCGCCGGGCGGTGGACCGTCGAGGGGTTGGCCGGCACGTACGACGTGCGCGCGGTGATCTCCGAGTGGAACTCCACGACCAGCGAAGGACAGCACGGCCCGCATACCAGCTACGACGTCCTGGCGATCGCCGAAGACGGCCGCGCGATCGAATTGCCGACACGAGACACGTTCGGCCTCGCTGATCCGGTGGTCGCCCGGCTTTCGTCGGTGACGGACCGGGTTTTGTCCGTACGCGGGGCCACCGACGTCGTGGAAGCCCACCATCCGTGGGAAAAGATCGCGGCGATGTCCCTCGGCTTGGCACTCCTGGTGCTCGCGGCCATCGTGCTGGTCAAAGTGGCGAGACCGGGGGGCGCGCGGAAGGCGCCGCCGTTCGTCGCCGGGCTGGCCTTCGCCGCGTTCGTCGTGCTGACGCCGGTCGGGTTCGGCGGGACGGCCTACGGTGAGGCGGCCGACCCCGTCCCGAATTTCTGGGAACTCCGGCGCGACTTATGGGGGCCGCCACCGGTGTTCGCCCGTGGACAGACCGCCGTCTCCGGGGAGGCGGCCGTGCGTGTGCTCGACAGCAGGCCCGGACCGCCAGAGGGTGCCGAGGCGTGGTTGAGCGGATTCCACGTCCTCACCTTGCGGATCGAGGCGTCCCGCCTCGGCGACACGCCGCTGGAGCTGGCGGCCGACGAACACGGTGAGCCGGAGCGGGTCAAGGACTGTGCGGGCGCTCCCGGCGCTTTCGACGGCACCACGGGTCTCGTCTGTTTCGTGGTTCCGCCCGGATATCGGCCCGAGTACCTCCTCGTCGGCAAACTCGAGCGGGAAGTCCTGCTGAAGCTCCAGTGATCGACGAAAGGACTCCAGTGCCGGAAAATGCGCGGAAGCCCGGAGTTCTTTCCTCGGCGCTTTCGACCGTTATCCCCTTTCTGCTGATCTTCGGTCTGGTCTGGGGCTTCCTCGGTTCCGACATCGGTGAACTGAGCACCGGCGAGGACGTCACGGTCACCGAGATCTCGGGGTGCACCTCGGAGGGATCCGCGGTGAACGGCCAGACCCCCTACTGCTCCGGGAAATGGCGCTTCGCCGACGGTCGTACCGGAGGCGGCCGGATCCTGGGTGAGGAGATCGCGCGGGGTGACACGGTCTTCGCCGGTGACGGATTCGCCTACCGGACGAGATCGCCGTTGATCTGGAAGGTCTCGGCAGGTGGCGCGCTGGGTCTCTTTCTCGTCGGCATGGTGATAGTGGGCGTCGTCCTGTACCGGTTGGACGTCGGCAAGCGGCGTCGCGAGGACTGAACGTGCGTCCGGCCACAGTGGACTGTGCGGCATTGGGAACCTGGAACAGAAACCGCGCGCCGGGTCAGGCTCGCGCTCAGGAACGCGTCGCTTCGATCTGGCGCTCGTCCTCGGTCGAGCAACTCGTCACCGGATCGTTCGGCCCGCTTCCGCATGTCCAGGCGCCGATCACCACCGGACCGGGCCCCTGCGGCGACGCGGCTTCGGCGGGCGTCAGCTTGGTGAAGTAGTCCGTGAGCACCTGAGTCGCTTCGGCACAGTCGGTCTTCCCGTGTGCGACGACCTTGTTCTTCGCGCCTTGGAGCCCGGCGACCTCGCCGCAGGGCGTCCCGGCGGACGCCGAGGCGGCGGCAGGGGAGGACGGCGCCGGCGCGGCGGCGGGAGCTGGATCGGCTCCGCAACCGCTCAGCAGGACGATTGCGAACGCGGCGGGAAGTACGGCGAGGCTCTTCATGGGCCCTTCTTCTCGGGGATGGTTCATTCGACGGGGACGACGGCGGCGAACACGTTCTGTTCGCCCTTGCCGCAACTGGTGCCGCCTTGCGCGGCGGGAGCGCCGGAGACGCACAGCCAGCCGTCCACGGTCTCGCTGACGGGTTCGTCCGAGCCCGCGGACTGCCGTCCGGCGATCCTCTTGTGGAACGAACCGACGATCCCGGTCGCGTCCGCGCACGAGACCCCGGGTCCGTTGAGCACCTGCAAGGTCAGCCCGCTGGCCGCGGTGACCGTGCCGCACGAACCCTGAACCGGTTCAGCGGGTTTCGGCTGGGAAGTGGGAGGCGGGGCGGCGCGGCTCGGCGGGGTCTGCGACGGGATCGGTGGCACCGACACGCTCGACACCGCAGTGGGGACCGAGGGAGGCGAGGCCGACATCGAGGTGACAGGCGGTGGCGGATCGTCGCCCGAACAGGCGGCGAGCGTTCCGGCGACGGCGCAGGCCGCGAACAGGCGCCGCCACGTTCCCGTGGTCGTCGAGACGGGCAAGGCGATCCTTTCGTCGGCCGGTCGTGGCCGGCTCATTCTGACCCGGCCGGGCCCGAAGCCGTGGCATTGAGCCACGTTCGATTCGCGGGAGGCTATCGCGCCCCCGGTGCCGCGATACGCGAGGACCGCCCAATAACTGTCCATTGTGGACGATTAACATGCCGTTCACAGCGCGACAACACCCCACTGTCGTTGCGAACCGATCGGACGAATCCACGCCGGACCCGTTAACGCGCGGCGCCGTTCTGCCGAAAAGAAAGGTAGCGCTCCGGCGTGTCCCAGTCCCCGTCACGAAACCGTGAGAGTGATGAAGACCGACGAACAGACCGACCCCGCGTCACCCCAGGCCACCGCACCGGCGAGCACGGAGCTGCCACCGACGGCACCGTGCACCGTCGTCTGGTGTGGCGGCCGCCCGTACGTCCTCGAAAGCTCCGCCGGCCACAATCGCTGGGTCGGCACCGATCACCGGGGCAGGCCCGTGGCGCTGACCAGCGCGGACCTGCAACGCCGCGGCTGGACACACACCCGGGCCAGCTGACGCGGGAGGGCGTGCGCGCCACTGGCTAGGCTGAGCGGGTGAGTACGCCCCCCGAACCGAGCGTGACCAGCGAAGAGCCTTCCCTCTGGCGGCAGGCCCTGAACGTCCCCAACATGCTTTCGATCCTCCGGCTCGCCGGGGTGCCGGTCTTCCTTTGGCTGCTCCTCGGCCCGAAGGAGGACGGCTGGGCGCTCGCGCTGCTCGTGTTCAGCGCGCTCACCGACTGGCTCGACGGCAAACTCGCCCGCTGGCTCAACCAGATGTCCCGGCTCGGCCAGCTGCTCGATCCCGCCGCCGACCGGCTCTACATCCTCGCGACCCTCATCGCCTTCCTGATCCGCGACATCATCCCCTGGTGGCTGGTGGTCCCGCTGGTCGTCCGCGAGGCCGTGCTGGGTGTCTGCGTACTGCTGCTCCGGCACCGCGGCTTCGCCCCGCCGGAGGTCACCTACATCGGCAAGGGCGCCACCTTCGTCTTGATGTACGCCTTCCCCTTCCTGCTGCTCACCCAGGGCGGATCCGACATCGCCGCGATCGCCCGGCCGATCGGATACGCCTTCACGGCGTGGGGCGCGGTCCTCTACGTCTATTCAGGCGTGTTGTACGTCGTCCAGACGGTGCGGGCGCTGCGAACGGCCGAACCCGGCGAGTTGCGGGAGGCGGCGGGCGCGTGACCCGGCGGGATGCGAAACTGCGCGCGTCGGTTTCGAGTGAGGGCTGAGAAAGGGGAGCGGCGTTGTCCACTCCAGAAGAACTGCGGTACACCGAGGAGCACGAGTGGGTCTCCGTGCGCGATGGCGGGCTCGTGCGCGTGGGCATCACGGAGTACGCCCAGGATCAGCTCGGTGACGTGGTGTTCGTCGAACTTCCCGAGGTCGGCAAGCAGGTCGGCTCGGGGGACACGTTCGGCGAGGTCGAGTCGACCAAGAGCGTTTCCGAGCTGTTCGCCCCGCTCGACGGCGAGGTGGTCGCGGTCAACGACGCGGTGACCGAGTCGCCCGAGCTGATCAACAGCGACCCCTACGGCGAGGGCTGGCTGATCGAGCTCCGTCTCGACGACGCGAGCTCGGTGGAATCCCTGCTGGAGGCCGAGGCCTACCAGGCGCTGATCAAGGAATAGCCGCAGGCCGCGGCCCTTCGGGAAGAGTAGGGGGAGCCGCGGGCCGGAGATTCGATCAGGCACGGTACGTTTGACCTCCACACGTTCTTGAGTAGCGGCAACACACATGCGTTAGGAGAGCTCAGGTGAGCACGAACGACGGGCCCGGCGTTCCCCCGGAGCAGTCTCCGGAGCGGACTTCTGTCTTCCGGGCCGACTTCCTGGCCGACGTCGAAGGCACTGAGGCTCCTCCGGCTGCCGAGGCCCCTGTCCAGGGTGTGGACGCGCTGCCCGCGGGTTCCGCGCTGCTGGTCGTCAAGCGGGGACCGAACGCGGGTTCGCGCTTCCTGCTGGACCGCGACACCACCAGCGCGGGACGGCACCCGGACAGCGACATCTTCCTCGACGACGTCACGGTCTCCCGGCGGCACGCCGAGTTCCGCCGTGAGGGTGGCGAGTTCGTCGTCATCGACGTCGGCAGCCTCAACGGCACCTACGTCAACCGCGAGCCGGTCGACCAGGCCGTCCTCGCCGGTGGCGACGAAGTCCAGATCGGCAAGTTCCGCCTGGTCTTCCTGACCGGCCCGGGTCACGGGGGCCAGGGGGCACGGTGACGGCGGCCGGGCGGCCTGATCGGGATGCGTCGCAGCGCGATGGGTTGAGCATCGGGGCCGTGCTGGCACAGCTGCGCGGCGACTTCCCCGATGTCACCATCTCCAAGATCCGGTTCCTCGAGGCGGAGGGTCTGGTCCAGCCGGGCCGGACCCCGTCGGGGTACCGGCAGTTCGCTCCGGCGGACGTGGAGCGCCTGCGATTCGTCCTGTCCGCCCAGCGGGATCACTATCTCCCGCTGAAGGTCATCAAGGAACAGCTCGACGCGGCGGATCAGGGCGCCGCGTCCGCTGAGCACACCGCGGCGATGCCGCGGTTGCCGCGCAAACTCGTATCACTCGACTCCCCGGGGGAGAACGGCGGACTGCCGTCCCCCGGGGATTTCGAGACCGATCGAGAGATCAGGCTGACCGAGGAAGATCTCCTCCGCCAGGCGGGCATCGACGCCGCCACCCTGGCTGAGCTGCGGCAATACGGTCTCGTCCGCCCAGGCGCGGCGGGGTTCTTCGATCCCGACGCGGTCCTCGTGGCGAAGACCGTGAAAGCGATGACCGAATTCGGTATAGAGCCGAGACATCTGCGTGCCTTCCGGGCCGCGGCCGACCGCGAGGTCGGCCTGCTGGAGCAGATCGTGACCCCCGTGTATCGGCATCGTGACGAGGACGCCCAGGCGAGGGGCGACGAGGTCGTCCGGGAGCTCGCCGCGTTGACCGTGGCGTTGCACACGCTCTTGGTGAAGGCCGGAATACGGGCAGTCACAGGCGGTTGAACCGCTCCAGGGGATCGGGAGCCGTTGTGAGGCCACTTGTCAATGACTGAATGTTCGGCAGCCTATGCCGTACCGTGAGAGTTGGTTTGCCACAGGCGAACCGAGAATGTCGGAGACAGCGAGCACAGCGCTCGGAAGACGGGTAGCGTCGGGATCGCCGTCGCTTGGTCGTCGAGACAAGCGTTGCAGCCCGTGCGCACGAGAGGGAGGCGAAGCCCGATGAGCGAGATGCGCGTCGTCGGCGTGCGGGTGGAGCTACCCGCGAATCAGCCGATCTTGTTGCTACGGGAAACCGAAGGCGAGCGTTACCTGCCGATCTGGATCGGCTCGGTCGAGGCCACCGCCATCGCCTTGGAGCAGCAGGGAGTCCGCCCGGCCCGTCCACTCACCCATGACCTGCTCAAGGAGGTCATCGGGGCGCTGGGCCGTGAACTGGAGCAGGTCGTCATCACCGACTTGAAGGAAGGCACGTTCTTCGCGGAACTGGTCTTCGACGGGGACATCCGGGTTTCGGCGCGGCCGAGCGATTCGGTGGCGCTGGCGCTGCGGGTCGGGGTCCCGATCCACGCCGTCGACGCGGTGCTGGAGGAAGCGGGCCTCATCATCCCCGACGAGCAGGAGGACGAGGTCGAGAAGTTCCGCGAGTTCCTCGACTCGGTCTCGCCGGAGGACTTCCGCGGCGCGGACACCTGAGCACATCCTGGGATTTCGCACGAGGGGCGGCGCCACCGGCGCCGCCCCTCGTCGTATGTGCGGTCGTGAGGGCCGCGGTGAGGTGTCGGTACAGGTGGTCGTGAGTGGCGATTCGGGTTCTAACCCGAATCGCCACTCACGACGGACCGCGCCCGACCCCACCTGCCGTCAGGCGGCGGTCGCCTTGACGAACAGGTCCGCCAGCTCCCGCCCGTACCGCTCCAGGTCCAGTTTCCGGTCGGCCGCGAACTTCGCCGCGACGCCGTCGATGGCCTGCGCGATGGACAGCGCCATCACGTCCGGCGCGAACTCGCCGAAAGCGCCTTCCTGCTGGCCCTGCCGCAGCTGGCGTTCGAGCCTGCCGGTCCGGAACTCCTCGACGATCGGCGCCGACATGAACCAGCCCTCGGCGTCCGAGCCGCTCGAAGCCATCTCGACCATGACCCGCACCAGTTCCGGGTACGAGCCGAGGAACGCGATCTCCGACTCGATGTAACCGCGCAGCAGCCCGGCCCGGTCGGTCGTGCCCTGGATCCGTTCCTCGAGGAACTTGTCCTTCATCCCGGTCGCGGTGGTGACCACGGCCTGCATCAGGCCCGCCTTGTTGGTGAAGTGGTACGAGATGATCCGGGTGCTGGAGAGCCCGGCGCGCTCCTTGATCTTCGCGAACGACGTCTTGTGGTAGCCGAGGTCGGAGATCGTCGCGATCGTGGCCCCGATGATCTGGGCCCGCCGGGCCGCCTCGGTGACCGACAGCCCCAGCTCCGCCTGAACCTCTTGCATGGCACTTTGAGTGGAGGGATTTACTTGCATGAGTAAAAATTAACACGACTGAGTAAAGATGGCAAGCGTACGGCCGAACGGGGGACGGTGCTCGACAAGCCTCAAGAAGAGCTTGAGGCCGACCGCGCGTCGCGTTGACCGGTTTGCCGGACGCGCTTACCGTCAATGAGAGTGAATCGCCAAGGTGTGATTCGGATGTCTGGGGCATTCGTCTTGACGATGAACTCCGGTGCGGGCTCACGTGGGTCCGCGCGGCTTTGTTCGCCGGCCGCCAGGTCGGGCGAGGGGAGGCATGGCGTGGTCGAGGCTGGTAGCCCTCAAGAGCCGCTCGTTCCGGTCGCTGACGGCGAGCAGGGCGAGCTGTTCCCCGACTCTTCCCTCCCGGACGAACTCGTCGGTTACCGCGGTCCCGCAGCCTGCCAGATCGCCGGGATCACCTACCGGCAGCTCGACTACTGGGCCAGGACGAAGCTGGTCGCGCCGAGCATCCGCACCGCACACGGTTCCGGTTCGCAGCGGCTCTACTCGTTCAAGGACATCCTCGTCCTGAAGGTCGTCAAGCGGCTGCTGGACACCGGCGTCTCGTTGCAGAACATCCGCGTCGCCGTCGACCACCTGCGCCTGCGCGGCGTCCGCGACCTCGCCAAGGTCACCCTGTTCTCCGACGGCACCACCGTCTACGAGTGCACCTCGCCCGAAGAGATCGTCGATTTACTCCAGGGCGGGCAGGGTGTCTTCGGGATCGCGGTCAGCGGCGCGATGCAGGAGATCAGCGGCACCATCCACGAGTTCCCGGCCGAGCGGGCAGACGGCGGCGTGATCGAAACGGTCACGCCGGACGAGCTCACGCAGCGCCGTAACGCACGTCGCACCGGCTGATCATGAAGCCGCGCGGGCGGCAGGGTAGGCTCACTTCCGCGGTCGACGAATCCGCGCGGGAGAGACCGAGCCGATAACCGTTGAGCTCGGCGCCGAAGGAGCAAGTCCTCCCCGGAACCTCTCAGGCACCCTGGACCGCGCGGAAGAGACGCCTCTGGAAAGTGGTTCGTCAGGTCACAGCCTGGCGGCCCCGCCGACGGTGCAAGCCCGGCTCAACACTCGGGCGAAACTCTCAGGCGCCCCCACGGGGGTACGGACAGAGTGGGGAGGGCCAGGACAATCGTCCCGGCCCCACCCCCGCGTCTTGGGAGGTCCCCGATGGAGCCTGTTTCACTGGCCGCTCTCGAATCCGGAACCCCCTTCGCGGACCGGCACATCGGTCCCGGCACCGAAGAGCTCGCGCGCATCCTCGACGTCGTCGGCGTCGCCTCGCTGGACGAGCTCGCCGAGCGGGCCGTTCCCGCGTCACTGCGGGAATCCGCGACACCGCTGGACCTCCCGCCGCCGGCCACCGAGACCGGTGCGCTCGCCGAACTCCGCGCGCTGGCCGCGCGCAACCGGCCGATGGTCCAGATGATCGGCCTCGGCTACCACGACACCGTGACCCCGCCGGTGATCCGCCGGAACGTGCTGGAGAGCCCGGCCTGGTACACCGCGTACACGCCGTATCAGCCGGAGATCTCGCAGGGCCGCCTCGAAGCACTGCTCAACTTCCAGACCATGGTGGCCGATCTGACCGGCCTGCCGATCGCCAACGCGTCGATGCTGGACGAAGCGACCGCCGCGGCGGAGGCGATGACGCTGGTCCGCCGGGCGGGCAAGGCGAAGTCGGCCCGCTTCGTCGTCGACGAGGACACCCTTCCGCAGACGATCGAGGTTCTGCGTACCCGCGCCGAGCCGCTCGGCATCGAGCTGGTGACCGCGGATCTGTCCCAAGGCATCACCGGACTGGGGCTCGGCGGCGACTTCTTCGGCGTGCTGCTGTCCTATCCGGGCGCGTCGGGTGTCGTCCGCGAATGGGAGCACACCATCGCCGAGGCCAAGGCGCTGGGCGCGGCGGTGGTGATGGCCGCGGATCCGCTGGCACTGACGCTGCTGCGGTCGCCCAGTGAGCTCGGCGCCGACGTCGCGATCGGATCGACGCAGCGATTCGGCGTTCCGATGGGCTTCGGCGGGCCGCACGCGGCGTACCTCGCCGTCCGGCAAGGGCTCGAACGACAGCTGCCCGGCCGGCTGGTCGGGGTGTCGAAGGACGCCGACGGCGCGCCCGCGTACCGGCTCGCGTTGCAGACTCGCGAGCAGCACATCCGCCGTGAGAAGGCGACGAGCAACATCTGCACCGCCCAGGTGCTGCTGGCGGTCATCGCGTCGATGTACGCGGTGTACCACGGCCCCGAAGGCCTGCGCGCCATCGCGAACCGCGCGCACCGGATGGCCACCGTGCTCGCGGCGGGGCTCGCCGAAAGCGGTGTCGACGTCGTGCACTGCGAGTTCTTCGACACCGTCATGGTCGCCGTCCCCGGCCGTGCGACCGGGATCGTCGCCACCGCCAGGGAACTCGGGGTCAACCTGCGGCTCGTGGACGCGGACCACGTCGCCATCGCCTGCGACGAGACGACGACCCGTGAGCACCTTTCCCTGGTGTGGAAGGCGTTCGGGGTCGCGGTGTCCGATGTGGACTCGCTCGACGCGGACACCGCGGACGGCTTCCCGCCGGATCTGCGCCGCACCAGTGCTTACCTGACGCATCCGGTCTTCCACGCGCACCGTTCGGAGACGGCGCTGCTCCGGTACCTGAGGGCGTTGTCCGACAAGGACGTCGCGCTCGACCGGAGCATGATCCCGCTCGGCTCCTGCACGATGAAACTCAACGCCACGGCCGAGATGGAGCCGATCACCTGGCCCGAGTTCGCCGGTCTGCACCCGTTCGCACCCGCCGAGGACGCGGCCGGGCTGCTCAGCGTCGTGAAGGATCTGGAGCGGTGGCTCGCCGGCATCACCGGCTACGAAGCGGTCTCCCTGCAGCCGAACGCGGGAAGCCAGGGCGAGTTCGCCGGGCTGCTGGCGATCCGCGCCTATCACCGCGAACGCGGGAACGCGGCACGTGACGTCTGCCTGATCCCGTCCAGCGCGCACGGGACGAACGCGGCCAGCGCGGTCATGGCGGGGATGCGCGTGGTCGTCGTGAAATGCGAGGACGAGGGCAACATCGACCTCGGCCACCTCAGGTCCACTGTGGACGAGCACGCGGACGACCTCGCCGCGATCATGATCACCTACCCCTCGACGCACGGTGTCTACGAGGACACCGTCCGCGAGGTCTGCGCATTGGTGCACGACGCGGGCGGCCAGGTGTACGTCGACGGCGCGAACCTGAACGCGCTGATCGGGGTGGCGCAGTACGGGAAGTTCGGCGCCGACGTCTCCCATCTGAACCTGCACAAGACCTTCTGCATCCCGCACGGTGGCGGCGGACCGGGCATCGGGCCGATCGGCGTCCGCGCGCATCTGGCGCCGTACCTGCCGAACCACCCGCTGCAACCGGAGGCGGGCCCGGCAACCGGCGTGGGCCCGATCAGCGCCGCGCCGTGGGGGAGCGCGTCGATCCTGCCGATCTCGTGGGCCTACGTCCGGATGATGGGCGCCGACGGCCTGCGGCGCGCGACCCTGACCGCGGTCGCGAACGCCAACTACGTGGCCAAACGCCTCGCCGGGCACTATCCGGTGCTGTACTCCGGGCACGAGGGGCTCGTGGCGCACGAATGCATCCTCGATCTCCGTGCGATCACCAAACGGACCGGCGTCACGGTCGACGACGTTGCCAAACGGCTGGCCGACTACGGCCTCCACGCGCCGACGATGTCGTTCCCGGTCGCGGGAACGCTCATGGTCGAGCCCACCGAGAGCGAGGACCTCGGCGAACTCGACCGGTTCTGCGACGCGATGATCGCGATCCGCGGCGAGATCGAGAAGGTCGCCGCGGGGGAGTGGCCGGTGGCCGAAAGCCCGCTGCGCAACGCCCCGCACACCGCGCGCTGTCTCGCGGGTGAGTGGGATCGCCCGTACGGCAGGGAGACCGCGGTGTTCCCTGCCGGTTTCACCGCCGCGAAGATCTGGCCTCCGGTGCGGCGGATCGACGGGGCCGCGGGCGACCGCAACCTCGTCTGCTCCTGCCCGCCACCGGAGGCCTTCGCTTGAGCCTCAACCGGGCATCTTGTCGAGAAAGCCCAGCACCTGCTTGATCCGCCCGTCCTCGACGGTGATGACGTCGAAGCCGATCGCCAGCGGTTCTTCGGCGCCTTCCGGCGCGAGGTACCACTGGAACCGCGCGATGTCGTGATGCGCGTCGGGAGCGGCCGGCAGGCTGAACCTCAGACCCGCGAACTGGGCCTGCGCGCCGGCGATGAAGCCATCGACACCGTCGTGGCCGGTGACAGCGCCGAGCGGGTCGGTGTAGGTGGTGTCCTCGGTGAACACTTCGGCGATGAGCGCGCGGCGCCTGTCCGCGTCGGTCTCGTTCCACACGGCGATGTACTGCTCGGCGACGCGCTGGATGTCCGACATGGTGTCTCCTTGTTTTCTCGGGGGTTGTTCGATGCCGCAACAATGTCGGCTGAGGGTGGGGCCCGTCGATTACGCGGGAGGTAATGGCGGCCCGTCGTCCGTGGCCGTAGGTTCGTGATCGTGACGACCACAGTGACCGTGAGCCGCGCGGGCCGCCCCGTCGGCGAACTCCTCCGCGAATGGCGCGACCGCCGCCGGATCAGCCAGCTGGATCTCGCCATCTCGGCGGACATCTCCACCCGGCACCTGAGCTTCGTGGAGACCGGCCGGTCCAAGCCCAGTCGCGACATGGTGCTGCGGCTCGGCGAACATCTGGAGGTGCCCTTGCGGGAACGCAACCAGCTGCTGCTGGCCGCCGGTTACGCACCCGCGTATGCCGAAAGCGGCCTCGGCGCCCCGGAACTCGCGGCGGTCCACAAGGCGGTCCGCCAGCTGATGACCGGACACGAGCCGTATCCGGCCGCCGTCGCCGACCGCTGGTGGAATCTGGTCGACGCCAACTCGAGCATCTCGATCATGACCGGCCTGGTCTCGCCCGCCTTGATGACGCCACCGGTCAACGTCCTGCGCGTGACGCTGCATCCGGAGGGGATGGCGCCGCATGTGCTGAACCTGGGGGAGTGGCGCGCTCATCTGCTGGGCAGGCTGCGGCGTCAGGTGACCCAGACGGCTGATCCGGTCCTCACCGATCTACTCGAGGAGCTGCTCACCTATCCGTGCGCGGATCCCGTCCCCGAAGTGGAGGTCCCCGGACCGGGCGACATCTTCGTCCCGTTGCGGCTGCGGCACGAGGGCACCGAACTCACCTTCTTCAGCACGGTCTCCACATTCGGGACGCCGTTGGACATCACGGTCGCCGAGCTGGTGATCGAATCCTTTTTCCCCGCCGACGCGGACACGGCGGAGTATTTGCGCGCGTACGCCGCGCGCGGGGTGGAATGATGCGGGGCAAGAAGTCCTGCCGCAGACCCCAGTGAGGATTCCCCTTCCATGGCCGTGCCTTCCGTCGTCCTGAACAACGAGGTAGCCATCCCCCGACTCGGTTTCGGCGTCTGGCAGGTACCCGCCGGCGACACGGCCAAGGTCGTCCGGACCGCCATCGAGGCCGGGTACCGCAGCATCGACACCGCCGCGTCGTATGGGAACGAAGCCGGTGTCGGCGAAGCGATCCGCTCCGCCGGGGTACCGCGCGACGAACTGTTCATCACCACGAAGCTGCCGAATCCGGGCCACGGCTACGACGAGGCGCTCCGGGCGTTCGACGCGAGTCTCACGGAGCTCGGCCTGGACCACGTCGACCTGTACCTCATCCACTGGCCGATGCCGACCCGTGGGAAGTACGTCGAAACGTGGCGGGCGCTGGAAAAGCTGTACGAGGACGGCCGGACACGGGCCATCGGGGTGTCGAACTTCCATGTCCCGCATCTGCGACGGCTGTTCGACGAGACCGGGATCGTTCCCGCGGTCAACCAGGTCGAGCTGCACCCCAAGCTCCAGCAGAAGGCGCTGCGGGAGTTCCACGCCGAGCACGGCATCGTCACCGAGGCGTGGAGCCCGCTCGCGCAGGGGTCGCTGCTCTCGGACCCGACGCTGACCGCTCTCGCGGCCAAATACGGCAAGAGCCCGGCGCAGCTGGTGCTGCGCTGGCATCTCCAGCTCGGCACCGTGGCCATCCCGAAATCCGTGACCCCGTCCCGGATCCGCGAGAACTTCGCCGTCTTCGACTTCGAACTGGCCGAGGACGACCTCGCGGCCCTCGCCGAGTTCGACGACGGCACCCGCACCGGCCCCGACCCGGACACCTTCGGCTCCTGAGTGGTAGGGACGGTCCTGACCACTCACGAGGGCTTGACCGGCTCGGTACCGGTCCTCTTGCCTGCACGAGGTACATGAAGGACCCCTTCCTTGCGCCTGGCGCAGTGAAGGGGTCCTTCATGTACTGGGGAAAGGGTGAACGTGGCCTTCACGGACCGGGCCTGGCATCAACCGCAGCCGGAACCACGTAGGTACCTGAGCCACCCTTGGCTCTGACCACTCACGAGACTCGAGATACGGGAAAGGCCCCTTCCCGAGCGGTGAAGGGGCCTTTCCCGTAAGTCCGGGGCTCAGGTGGCCTTGATCCCTGCGGCGGCGAAGTCGGCCTGCTGGGCGGGCTGCTGCAGGAACTGCCGGAACGTCTGCGAGGCACGCATCTGGACCTCGTCGATGTTCTTCCCGGCGAGGCCGACGAGCGGGTAGTCGGCCGAACGCGCCGTCGCGATCGACTGGGCGGGCGAACCGACCAGTTCGGGCTTGGCGGTGTTCAGCTCGGTCACCCAGTAGGTGGACTCGGGGATCCAGGCGGCGGGGAGCCCGCCGATGGCGTCCAGGTTCGTCCGTCCGACGAGGCCGTCGAGCACGGACGCGGAGGACAGCGCGTCGATCTGGATGATCACGCAGTGGTCGCGGACCACGGTCGCGGCGTTGTTCCACCGCTCGGCCGCCGCCCGGACCGGCTTCTCGATGCTGGGGGTGACGATGACCCGCATCGGGGTGTCGCCGGCGCTGCAGGCCTTGGCCTGGGCTTCGGCGCGGGTGTTGAGCTCCCCGTCCGCCCAGTTCCAGCCGAAGACGCCGATCGCGACCAGGACAAGGAGGACCAGGCAGGCGATGGGCCACTTGGCGATCCGTCGCCGCGGTGCCTTCTTCCCGACGATCCGGTGCGAACCGGTCGCCTCACCGCGACCCTGAGGCCGCTTCGGGTCGAGGGGATGCGGCACCGGCTCTTCGGCCACGCTGTGTCGCCCCATCGTTGTCCTTTCGAAACGTGCGCGCTCGCGCTGCGTATGCAATCAAACCGTTATCACTCTAACAGGGGAGGATGTTACGGGGAATGCGGCAACTCACAGTTGTTTTCCGCGTGTCGCGGACGCCTTCTTTAACTCGGTCAGGAGCCGTTGGCAATGCGCTATCAGGTGCTCACGCAGCGGCGCGGCCCGGCGGGCGAAACCGGCCTGCGCGCGGGCGTACTCGGCCCGGCCCTCCGGGGTCTCGATCCGGACGGGTGAGTACCCGAAGTCCGCCAGGTCGTACGGACTGGCCCGCATGTCCAGCTCACGGATGTCGGCCGCCAGCTCGAAGCAGTCCCCGACCAGCTCGGCGGGTACGAACGGGTCGAGTTTGTACGCCCACTTGAACAAGTCCATGTTGGCGTGGAGGCAGCCGGGCTGTTCGAACTCGATCTGGTTCTCCCGCTCCGGCCGCAGCGTGTTGCGAGGCCGGGCGGGTTCGGTGAAGAACCGAAAAGCGTCGAAATGTCCGCACCGGATCTCCAGTGACTCGACGACGCCGTCCGTTCCGGCCGAACCGAGCCGGAGCGGAAGTTGTGAGTGACGAACCTCATCCGCCGATTCCCGGTAAACCATTGCCCATTCGTGAAGTCCGAAACAACCGAGTCTCGGCGAGCGGGACGCGGTCGCGGAAAGCAGGCCGAGGACGAATTCGGCGGTCCTGGCCCGGCCATCGGTGAAGCCCGCCGGATCGAGCATGACTCCGTCCGGCGTCTCCAGATAGCCCTTGCGCTCCAGGAACCGGCGCGCGGACGCGCCTTCGAGCAGGACGCCCGCGCCCGGCTGCCAGCGTTCGACATGCCCGGGCCGGTGCGAGTAATAGGTGAAGAGGAAGTCGAGCACCGGATGCTTCTCGCCCCGCGAGCGGCGGCGCTGGTGCGGTGTCGTCCAGCGTCGCATCCGCGTGACGTGGTCGTCCTCCCGAGCCCGCCAGACGGGCTCGGGAAGAACGATCGGACCGGTCATGACATGACGTGGGTACCGTCGCGGACAGTTCCCACGTATTCCTCGACGAGGTCCTCCAGCGCGACGACCCCCACGGCGGCCCCCGCCGGGCTCAGCGCCCGCGCCAGGTGACTGCCTTCCTTGCGCATCGCCGAAAGCGCCTCGTCCAGCCGGGCGTCGGCGTGCAGTTCGGTCAGCGCCCGCGTCTTGTCCGACGGCACCACGGTGCCCGGATCCTCGCCCACGAGGTCGAGGATGTCCTTCACATGGATGTAGCCGGTCAGCGTCCCGTCGTCGGTGCACACCGGGAAGCGGGAGAACCCGGTGGAGGACACCGCGCGCTCGACGTCGCCCAGCGTGGGCGAGCAGGGCAGCGTGGTCAGTTGCGCCGTCGGGACCAGGACGTCGGCCACCGTCTTCTCCACCGAAGACAGCGTCTTGCTCAGCCGCTGGTGCTCGGAGTGCTCCAGCAGCCCCTCGCGCCGCGACTCGCTGAGCAGTTCGGCGAGTTCGTCGGAGGTGTAGGCGGTTTCGAGCTCGTCCTTCGGCTCGACCTTGAACAGCCGCAGCAGCGAGTTCGCCACGAAGTTCAGCAGCCAGATGAACGGGTTGGCGAGCTTCACCCAGGCCACGTGGACCGGGACCAGCCACAGCGCCAGCCGCTCGGGCTCGGCGATCGCGAGGTTCTTCGGCACCATCTCGCCGACGAGGACGTGCAGGACGGTGATGAACGCCAGCGCGATCGCGAACGAGATCGGGTGCAGCAGCACCTCCGGAATCCCGAACAGTTCGAAGAACCCGGCCAGCTGGTGTGCGATGGCGGGCTCACCGAGGCGCCCCAGCAGCAGCGAGCAGATCGTGATGCCGAGCTGCGCGCCCGCGAGCATCAGCGAGACGTTCTTGCTCGCGTTGATGACGATCCGGGCACGGGTCTTTCCCTGCTCCAGCAAGGCTTCCAGCCTGTCGCGCCGCGAAGAGATCAGCGCGAACTCGGCACCGACGAAGAACGCGTTGGCCAGCAGCAGGACCACGACGAGGAAGATGTTGAACCAGTCGCTCATCGGGTGGGCTCCTGCTCGGCGGAGATGGAGGTCTCGCTGACCCGGCGGACTTCGACCTCGGCGATGCGGAGACGGTCCATTTTGGTCACCGTGAGCCGCCAGGCGTCGAGTTCGGTGGCGTCGCCGGGGGAGGGGATCCGGCCGAGCCGCTCGAGGATCAGCCCGGCGATGGTCTCGTAGTCGCCGTCGGGCATCCGGAATCCGGTCTCGTCGGTGACCTCGTCGGCGCGAAGCTGTCCCGAAACGAGCCAGTTGTCGGTGCCGACCTGCTGGGAGGACGGCGCTTCGCGCTCGTCGTGCTCGTCGCGGACGTCGCCGATGATCTCCTCGACGACGTCCTCCAGCGTCACCAACCCAGCGGTGCCGCCGTACTCGTCGACGACGATCGCGAGCTGGAACCGGGAATCACGCAGGCGGTTGAGCAGCGAGTCGCCCGGCAGCGATTCGGGCACCGTCGGGATCGGCCGCATGACCGAACCGATCCGCACCGTGGCGCGCTGGGTGGCCGGGACGGTGAACGCCTGCTTGATGTGCACCGCGCCCTGTACGTCGTCGAGATCCTCGGTGTAGACCGGGAAACGTGAGAAGCCGGTGCGGCGCGAGATCTCGATGAGATCGGAGATCGTGTCGTCCACGGTCAGCGATTCGAGCTGGACGCGCGGGGTCATCAGCTCGTCCGCCGTCCGCTCGCCGAAGCGGAGGGACTTGTCCAGCAGTTCGGCGGTCGACGTGTCGAGCGTGCCGCTTTCCGCGCTGGAGCGCACGATCGAGCCCAGTTCCTGCGGAGAACGGGCCGAGCGCAGTTCCTCCTGCGGCTCGACTCCGAACTTGCGGACGAGGAAGTTGGCGCTGTTGTTCATCAGCGTGATGAGCCAGCGGAACAGCGACGAGAACCGCGAGTGGTACCCCGCGACGGCCCGCGCGGTCTGCAGCGGCCGGGCGATCGCGAGGTTCTTCGGCATCATTTCGCCGAGGATCATCGACAGCGACGTCGCCAGGATCAGTGCGACTGCCAGCGACACGCCGTTCGCCACGCCTTCGGAGAAGCCGACGGCGGTGAACAGCGGGTGCAGCAGGTCACCGATCACCGGTTCCGCGAGATAACCGGTGATCAGGGTGGTGATGGTGATCGCCACCTGCGCGCCGGAGAGCTGGAACGAGAGCGTGCGGTGCGCCTTCTGCACGGTGTGCGCGCGCCGGTCGCCGACCTGGCGGACGTTCGCGTCGACCGTGCTGCGCTCGAGCGCGGTGAGGGAGAACTCGGCGGCGACGGCGAGGCCGGTACCGACCGTCAGCAGGAGGAACAGGAGAATGCCGAGAACGGCGAGCAGGACTTCCATCATTTCCTGCCGATGGGGTCGGCGGGAAAGTCCGCGGAACAGCCGGGTGTGCCACCCGGCTCGATACTGTCACCAGGTGACTGCGCGTCGCGCACGAAAAGAGTCACTCCTCGATCGAAACCAACGAATACCGCCGCTGTACTGCGACGATAGGACAATCTTAACGCGTTCCCCCGGCGGCGTGGGCGCGGTGCCGTCGCACGCTCTCCTCGACCAGGTCGAGCACCGGACCGAGATCATCACCCGGCTGGCCCATCGCGAGGTGCGAGACGAGTCCCTCGAGGACGAGTTCGAGATACGCGGTCAGGACGTCGACGTCGACGTCGTCGCGCAGGATCCCGGCGTCGCGCTGGCGCAGCAGACGGCGCCGGGTCGCGGCCGTCAGCTGATGGGACCGCTCGGCCCAGCGGGCACGGAACTCGGGGTCGGTGCGCAGCCGGCGGGAGACCTCCAGCCGCGTGCCGAGCCAATCGGCGGGATGCTCGCTGCGGTTCGTCAGCAGCTCACGCATCACCTGGACGAGCCCCTGCTCGGCGACGATGTCGGCCATGCGGACCGCGTCGTCCTCGGCCAAGGCGAGGAAGAGGGACTCCTTGTCGCGGAAATGGTGGAAGATCGCACCGCGGGAAAGGCCGGTGGCTTCCTCCAGCCTCCGGACAGTGGCACCCTCGTAGCCATAACGTGCGAAGCACACGCGGGAGCCGTCGAGGATCTGGCGCCGGCGTGCGTCGAGGTGATCCTGGCTGACCCGTGGCATCCTGGAATCCTGTCACCGGGAACCCGGTTAAGCAATCCGTACGTACGTACTGTGACCAGTTCGCGGGATGTCCGGCCGGTCGGGGAACCGGAAGGTTTCGCAACACGTCCGACTACTCGGCCGGATCGGCTGACACGCCGTCCGCCGCTTGGCTACGCTTTGTCCGTCACGGTGCGTGAATGCTGAGGGGAAGGTGCGGGCGTGAACATCATCGAAGACGCCGCGAGCGCGATCAAGGCCGTCTGGGGTGACCTCGCCACGCCGAAGGAGCCGACCGTTTACGGCGGTGGCGGCGGTGGTGGCGGCGGGTTCGAGATGAGCCCGGAGGAGCTGAAGACCGTCATCGGGCTGTGGCAGGACGAGCTGAAGAAGGTCGTCGAAGACGGCGAGAAGATCCGTCGGATCAGTGAGGATCTGATGCCGCCGGGGCAGGACGAAGCCAGCTCGAGCTACGTCGATTCCGGTATCACCTCCTTGATATCCCTGCAGAACCAGAACGACTCGATGAAGGCGTACATCGAGGGGTACATCGAGAAACTCGAGCTCGCTCGCACGAAGACGATGGCCACCGACCAGGCCAACACCCTGCGCACGACCTGAGGATGCCGAACGTGTTGAGAAATCGTGCCGCCGCAGTGGCGCTCTTGTTCGTTTCGGTCGCGGTCGCAGGGTGCACAGGGGAGACCCCTGGTACGCCGAGCCCGACCCCGGGAACGTCGGCTTCGTCGGCTTCGTCGGCCGCGCCAGAGGACCCGAACGTCCCCAAGGTGACGAATCCGCTGGACGCTTCGGCGTTCGTCGGCGACGCGTGCAAGCTGCTCCCGGCCGCTGCGGCCGCGGAACTGGGGTTCACCGAGCCCGGAGCACCGAAGAACGACACCAATAACCCAGCTTGTAGCTGGGGAATTCGTGGCAAGGCCGACAGCCTGCAGATCATCCTCGGTAGCGGCAACCGCGAAAAGGGCATGGGCGGGCTGGCCGGCCTGCACAAGGCCAAGGAAGCCGGGCAATTGAAGTTCCTGGAGCCCGGCCCCGACGTCGAGGGATATCCGACCGTCTATTACGGACTGCAGGACCGGCGAGCGCGTGGCAACTGCGACCTTTCGGTCGGCGTGGCCGACGACCTGGCGATCAGCGCCCAAGCCGAGGGCTACGACAACGAGCAGGACTCCTGTGGGACCGCGCAGAAGCTCGCGTCGGCCATGATCAAGACACTCAAGGGGGCATGAGGGTGGACGGCAAGCAGATCTACGAGAACTTCACCGAGGGCGACACCCGCAACCTGCGCAGCGCGGCCGATCGCGTCGCTGAGCTTTCCGACGCCTATGTCGAACGCGGCATGGCCATCAAGTCGCTGCAGACGCGGATGGCGTCCTCCTGGACGGGGTCCGGCGCCGACGCGGCGAACGCCGGTGCGGGCCCGCTCGAGCAGGCTTTCAAGGAGACGGCGGACCCGCTGTTCACCACGAGGGCTTCGGTCACCATGCAGGCCGACAGCTTCGACGATTCGGGATCGTCCGTCGTCCCCGTGCCGCCGAAGCCGGACAAGCCCGACCCATGGACCACTGGACTGAAGGGCGCGATCCCGATCGCCGGGCCGTTCATGGTCAACAACGACATCAAGAACTACCAAGAGGGCGTCGCGAAGCACGAGGCGGCGAACCAGAACAACGTCCGCGTGATGGACCAGTACGACTCGGTCACCAGCAGCACGAGCTCCAACCTGCCGACCGATTACGGCGTGCTGAAGAACGACGGTGCGAACGTCAGCGTCAAGGTCGATGGCGGTCCGCCCCCGATCAAGCCGCCGCCGGTCATCCCGGTGAAGCCGAGCCGGAACGGCGGCGGGGACGACGAGAACGACGGCACCGACACCAGCGGTACGGACGACAACGGCACCAACCAGAACCAGAACAAGCCGGGCACCGACCAGAACCAGACCAAGCCGGGCTCGACCGATGATCGTCCGGTGAACCCGAGGGACAAGCCCGGTGGCGACACCAACATCACGACGCCGACGCGGAAGCCGGGTACCGGGGACACGACGCTGCCGTCCGGTGGTGGCCGGGGCAAACCGGGACCGACGACCGAGATCCCGGGCAGGAACCCCGGACGCGGACCTGGTGACTCGGACAACGTCATCGGCCTCCCGAACGGGCCGGGCCAGAACTACAACCCGGGCGGTGGTACTGGGCAGAACCCGCCCGGGGGTACCAGCGGACGCAACGTTCCCGGGCCCAACAGTGCGGCGAGCAGGCTCCTCGGTGGCGAGGGCGGCACCGGTGGCCGGCCGGGTGGTCCCGGTGGACCGGGTTCCGGCGGACTGGGCGCGGGCAGGGGCTCCGGCATGGGCGGCATGGGCGGCCTGGGTGGCGCCGACGTGGCCGGTGGTCGTGGTGGCGCCGGCCGCGGTGGCGCCGGTCAGATGGGCCCGATGGGGGCGGGCGGCAGGCGTGCCGACGGTGACGAGGACGACGAGCACCAGCGTCCCGATTACCTGATCGAGGCCGACCCCGACGCGATCTTCGGCACCGACCAGCGGACCAGTCCGCCGGTCATCGGCGAGTAACGGATGACCGTCAGAACAGGCCGGGTGGACGTCCCGGTCGAAGCCTTGGCGGTGCTCGCCGAACGCGAACGCGTCGGCGACCTGCACATCACGCTGCGCCCCGAGCCGCGCTGGCTGTCCAGGACGGCCCGCGCGGAGGCGGACAAGCGAGTGCAAGCGGCGTTGGCGCAAGCCGGGCTGCTGGATTCGAGCGGCCGCGCGTCGGTCGACTTCCTGGACTGGCTTCCGGTGCTCACGAAACCGGCCATCGAGTACTACGGCTGGGTGAACACCGGAGGCGAGACCTACGGCGTTCTCGCCGCCTCACTGGGACTGCAAGCGGTCCTGGCGGTGGCGTCCGGCGACTGGGTAGGACTCCAGGAGATCGACCGCCGTCGGCTGCCCGAAACGCTGATCGAGCAGTTGCCGCCCGTTCCCGCGGGCGGTGGCAGGCTTCGCACGATCCGCGCGTACGAGCTCGAAGAGGCGGCGCGGCGCGGCCCGGACACGCATTCGCTGCCGCCGGTGATCGCGGACATCGTGAGCCTCGTGCAGCGGCCGGTCGAGGGGAGCGGCGAGCTTTACGTCGGCAAGCGGGACGAAGTCGGCAGGCACGTCGCCGTCGAGGATCCGCTCCACTTCGCCGACACCGACTGGGGCCGGTACCTCAGCTACACGACCGGGCACGGCAAGGACGCGGTGGTCCACATCGGACCGGCCGGTCCGTCGGAACTGGCCGACGCGCTCCGGCACGTCTCCGGGACCTTGCCCGGCTAGTCACAGGCAAGTACATGAAGGCCCCCTTCCTTGCGCCAGACGCAAGGAAGGGGGCCTTCATGTACTTAAAGCACGCGCACCCAGGCGTCGATCCCGGCTATTGTGACAGCGCTGTTGTATTTCGGGCGGGTCCGGGAGGACGAGAAGTGACACGGCTGTATCCGGAAATCGAACCGTACGACCACGGGATGCTCGACGTCGGCGACGGGCACCTCGTGTACTGGGAGGTCTGCGGTAATCCCGACGGCAAACCCGCCGTCACACTGCATGGCGGCCCGGGGACAGGTTGCAGTACCGGCCTGCGCCGCTATTTCGATCCGGCCAAGTACCGCGTCGTGCTGTTCGACCAGCGTGGCTGCGGCCGGAGCACGCCGCACGCGGGCGAGCCCGAGGCCGACCTCTCCGCCAACACCACCGACCACCTGCTCGCCGACATGGAGCGGCTTCGCGAGCATCTGGGCATCGAGAAATGGCTGATCTTCGGCGGTTCCTGGGGCTCGGTGCTCGCGCTGGTCTACGCCGAGCGGTATCCGGACCGGGTCTCGGAGATGGTCCTGATGGGTTTGGCCACCGGGCGCCGGAGCGAGACCGACCTGCTCACCCGCGGCCTCGGCGGCGTCTTCCCCGAGGCTTGGGCCAAGTTCCGTGACGGCGTCCCCGAAGAGGACCGCGACGGCGACCTGGCGGCGGCGTACCTCAAGCTGCTGATGGACCCGGATCCGGCGGTGCACCGGAAGGCGGCGGCCGACTGGTGTACCTGGGAGGACGCGGTCATCCCGACCTCCCCGCCGTACAAGAGCTTCGAGACGCCGGAGTTCCGGCTCGCGTTCGCGAGGCTGGTCACGCACTACTGGAGCCACGGGTCCTTTTTGGACGAAGGCGTGGTCCTGCGGGAGGCCGGGAAGCTGGCCCACATCCCCGCCGTGCTCGCCGAGGGGAGCCTCGACCTGGGCAACCTCATCGGTACCCCGTGGGAACTGGCGCACGCGTGGCCGGGTAGCGAGCTGGTGGTCATCGACGAGGTCGGCCACAGCACCCAGGACGAGCCGATGCGCGAAGTCCTCATCGGCGCGACGGACCGCTTCGCCTCCTGAGTCGCTGATCGCGCGTGAAGGCCCCTTCCCTCCGATCAGCCGAGGGAAGGGCCTTCACGCGCACTCTCAGGGGATGACGAGGGCTGGGGCTGCTTCAGGGGTAGCGACAGCGTCCGAACGGGTGGTTTCGGCGAGCCGCAGGCCCGTGGTGCGCGGGGCGATCCGGTCGAGGTTCCAGGAACTCAGCAGCAGCGCCACCTTCGCCCGCATCTCGGTGCGCAGTCGCAGGAACGAGTCGGCGGGATCGGCGCCGACCTCGCCGAGCAGCAGCCACCACGCCCACGCGGCCGCGCCGGCGTTGGCGACGAAGTCCGGGATCACCGGGATGCCGCGGGCCGCCAGGCCGGCTTCGGCGTCGGGTGTGGTCGCCGCGTTGGCCGCCTCGATGACGACCTTCGCCTTGACCAGGCCCTGGTTCCCGGCACGCAGCGCGTAGGAGATCGCCGCCGGGACGAAGATGTCGGCCTCCGTCGACACGATCTCGTCGCGGGGGAGCAGTTGGACGTCGGCAGGGAGCCGGCCACGGTCGATCTCGCCGTAGGAGTCGCGCAGCTCCAGCAGCGCGGGGATGTCGAGGCCTTCGGGCCGGTACAGCGTCCCGGCGGCGTCCGCGACCGCGACGACGGTCATGCCGGCTTCGTGCAGGTACCAGGCCGCGCCCCCGCCCATCGTGCCGATGCCCTGGACGGCGACCGTGGTCTTCGCGACCGGCCACTCCCACGCGTCGGCGACACCCAGACAGGCCTGTGCGACGCCGTAGCCGCCGATCACGTCGCCGAGCAGGAGTCCGCCGGGGACAGGGGTGTTCAACCCGGCCTGAACGCGGCGAAGGGTGTGCGCCGGATCGGCCGAACGACGGATCGCGGCGTGGTACGACTGCTCCAGCCCCAGTTTCGCGAACACCTCGTCGATCAGGTGCTGGGGGACACCGAGATCCTCGGCGGTCACCCAGTGGTTGTCGATCCACGGCCGCAGGAACGAGCAGAACCGTTCCAGCACACCGAAAGCGCGTTCGTCCTTCGGATCGAAGTCGATGCCGCCCTTGGCGCCGCCGACCGGCAGGCCGAAGGTCGCGGTCTTGTTCGCCATCCCCCTCGCCAGGTCCTCGACCTCGGACATCGTGCAGCCCGCGCGCATCCGGGTCCCGCCGGTCGCGATACCGGAGACCAGGGTGTGCACAACGAGGTAGCCGGTGGCACCGGTGACGGGGTCGGTCCAGATCAGCCTCATCAGCGGTTCGGCGTTCCTCGCGGCCATGCGGCCACCTCCTTCGGGGATTCGGGGTCGTCCTGCGCCACTTCCGAGGGTGCGCCCTGCCGGGCACGGGCGTCCATTTACCGAATCTGAACGATGACGTGCAGAGAAACTGGTGTAACGCGTCACCCGGCATTCGCGACCGCACCCGATTACGTTGGGCTCATGGAGCTTTCGTTGCACCGCCTGAGGATGCTCCGCGAGTTGAGCAGGCGCGGCACCGTCACGGCGGCCGCTGCTTCGCTGCATTACACCGCTTCGGCGGTGTCGCAGCAGTTGGCGCAGCTGGAGCGGGACGTGGGCGCGAAGCTGTTCGAACGGTTCGGCAGGCGGGTGCAGCTGACGGAACTGGGGTTGCTGCTCACCGAGCACGCCGAGGAGATCTTGAGTTCGGTCGAGCGGGCGACCCTGGCGCTGGAAGAGGCGCAGGAGACCGTTTCCGTCCGGCTCATGGCCGGGGTGTGGGCGTCGGTCGCTTCGGGGCTGCTGCCGCATGCGCTGACCGCGCTCGCGGGCGAGCATCCGGGGATCCAGGTCCGGACCCGCGAGCTGGCGCCCGAGGACACCGCCGACGCGGTCCGGGACGGCGAGCTGGACCTGTCGTTCGTGATCGACTACTCCGACGCGCCGATGCCATGGGACGCGGGTCTGGAACGCGCGGTGATCGCGGTCGAGCGGCTGCACGCCGCGGTGCCCGCCGGCGCCGTTCCCACGGGCAGCGCGTCCCTGCTCGAACTGGCCGAACATCCCTGGATCCTCGCCAGCCCGAAGAGCCACTTCGGCCGTGCCGTGCGCACCGCCTGCCATCGCCACGGGTTCGATCCCAAGATCAACCACGAGGTCGAAGAACAGTCCACGGCGATGGCGATGGTCCGCGCCGGGCTCGGGGTGACCCTCGTTTCGGATCTCGGGCTCGGCCTCCGGCCGCCGGGGATCGACGTCGTCGCGTTGACCACACCGTTGCTCAGGACGGTTTCGATCGCGTACCGGACGACTTCGAAGCGGCGGCCCGCCTTGCAGCTGGTGATCGAGGCGGTTCGCAACGCGGCCGCGGCGCTGGGTCTGGGCACCGAGCCCGCTTTGCCCTGATTCGTCCCGTCCTGAGAGCTGGGCCGCCGATCCTGCCCGGCGAGAACCGGCCTGATTTTGTCGGACCTCGCGTGTAGCGTCCGAAGTCAAGATTTCTCACTGATCGGACAACCGACTGGACGGCGGAAAGATGACTACTGTTCATGATTTCCCCGAGAAGTCCGGGAGCGCGTCGAACGCGACGGCGAAGGTCCTCTCGGACCGCGCCGAGGGCGAGGCGTATGTGGCTTCCGTGTGCTTCAAGCACGGGCCACCGAGACTTCTCGGCGTGGAGCTGGAATTCACCGTGCACTACGCCGACGAGCCCGCCCGGCCTCTCGACCCCGACGATCTCGCCACCGCGCTCGGCCCGCACACCCCGCGGACACTGAGCCCCGACAGCCCCGCACTCCCGCTTCCGGCAGGTTCACCGCTGAGCCTCGAGCCCGGATGTCAGGTGGAGATCTCCGCTCAACCACAGACCACGCTGCGCCACCTGGACGCCGTCGTCTCGGCCGATCTGGCCCACCTCGAAAATCTTCTCGCCGCCCGAGGCCTGCGCTTGGGTGACTCCGGGATAGACAGGCATCGCGCCCCTGTCCGCAAACTGGGCACACCGCGCTACGCCGCGATGGAACGCCGCTTCGCCCCCATGGGCACCGGGGGCGCGACGATGATGTGCAGCACCGCCGGCCTGCAGGTCTGCGTGGACACCGGTGAAGCAGGCGACCTCGCCGACCGCTGGGCCGCCGTCCACGCGCTGGGCCCGCCCTTGCTGGCTACTTTCGCCAACTCCAGGGTCCATGCCGGACGCGACACCGGCCACGCGTCCGCGCGCTGGCTGGCCGTGATGGAAACGGAAAACGCCCGCACTCGCTCGGCGGAACCGACCAGGGATCCGGCGGGGGAGTGGGCACGCAGGATCCTGGACACCCCGCTGATGGTCCTGCCCGGCGGCGACGGCCGCTGGGACGCGCCGGATTCCCTGACCTTCGCCGACTGGATCGACGGACGGGGCGAAGCGGCCCGGCTCGGCAGGCCGACCGAGGACGACCTCGCCTATCACCTGACGACCTTCTTCACGCCGGTCCGTCCACAGGGGTATCTGGAGATCCGCTACCTGGACGCCCAGCCCGCCGCCAAGTGGTTGCATCCGGTGGCGCTGCTGGCCGCACTTCTCGCGCGTCCATCCACAGTGGACAGGGTGCTCGAACTGTGCGAACCGGTCACGGGCCGATGGGAGTGCGCGGCCCGGTTCGGCCTGGCCGACCGGGCGATCGCCGCCGTGGCGAGCGAGGTGGTGGACCTCGGTTGTGCCGAACTCGGCATGACCGGTCTGCCGCCGGAGACCATCACAGAGATCAGCGAGGGCGTGCAGTCCCTCGTGCGCGGTTCGAGGAGCCACCAGTCATGAGCGTGGAAAGCACCGAGACCAACCCACTTCGCGCGCTGAGCCCGCAAGACCTGCGGGCCCACGCGGCCGAGGCGCTCACCAGGGCCCGCGAGCGCAGTGTCGCGTTGACGGACGTCGATGACGAAGAGCTGGTCCGCCAGCATTCGAAACTGATGTCGCCGCTGGTCTGGGACCTCGCGCACATCGGCAGCCAGGAGGAACTCTGGCTGGTGCGCGACGTCGGCGGCCGCGAGGCGCTCCGGCCTGACATCGACGACATCTACGACGCGTTCCAGCACGCTCGCGCGGATCGTCCGGCGCTGCCGCTGCTGGGCCCGGAGGAAGCCCGCAAGTACGTCCGCGAGGTCAGGGAGAAGTCCTTCGACATCCTGGAAACCGTTCCACTGCAAGGCAGGCGGCTCACCGAGGACGCTTTCGCCTTCGGCATGATCACCCAGCACGAGCAGCAGCACGACGAGACGATGCTGGCCACGCATCAGCTTCGCAAGGGTGATCCGGTGCTGCACGCGCCCACCCCGCCGCCGTCGCGGTCCGGGCAGTTGCCCGCGGAGGTCTTCGTGCCCGGCGGCGCTTTCACCATGGGCACCTCCGCCGAGCCGTGGGCGCTGGACAACGAGCGTCCCGCGCACGAGGTTGCGGTGGAGGCGTTCTTCATCGACACCACGCCGGTCACCTGCGGGGCGTACGCCGAGTTCCTCGACTCCGGGGGTTACCAAGACCCGAAGTGGTGGAGTGAACGAGGCTGGGCGTACCGCAGCGAGCACGGCATCGACGCGCCGCGCTTCTGGAAGCGGGAGCAGGACGGCTGGTGGCGGACGAGGTTCGGTGTCTACGAGAAAGTGCCCGCGGCGGAACCCGTCGTCCACGTCTCCTTCCACGAGGCCGAGGCGTTCGCCGCTTGGGCCGGACGGCGCCTGCCGACGGAACCGGAGTGGGAGAAGGCCGCCCGGTTCGACCCGGCGACCGGCCGTTCGCGCCGGTTCCCCTGGGGCGACGAGGAACCCGGCCCTGACCACGCCAACCTCGGGCAGCGGCACCTGCGGCCCGCGGAGGCAGGCGCGTATCCGGCGGGTGCCTCGCCGCTGGGTGTGCACCAGCTGATCGGTGACGTCTGGGAGTGGACCAGCAGCGGGTTCGAGGCGTATCCGGGATTCGCCGCGTTCCCGTACAAGGAGTATTCGGAGGTGTTCTTCGGCGGGGACTACCGGATCCTGCGCGGTGGCTCGTTCGGCACGGACGCGGCGGCCATCCGCGGCACGTTCCGCAACTGGGATCACCCGATCCGGCGGCAGATCTTCTCCGGGTTCCGCTGTGCCCGGGACGCGCGGCCGAGCGAGGTGGCCTGAGCGGCATGTGCCGTCACCTCGCGTATCTCGGCGAGCCGCTTCCCCCCGCCGAGACGCTCTTCCACGCCCCGCATTCACTGCTCGTGCAGTCCTACGCCCCCGATGACATGCGGGGCGGCGGCTCCGTCAACGCGGACGGGTACGGCCTCGGCTGGTACGCCGAAGGTCCCGAGCCGGTGCGGCTGCGCCGGTCCGCTCCCTTGTGGACGGACGGGGACCTGCCCGCGCTGGCCGGCTCGGTCCGGTCGCACGCCTTCATGGCCGCGGTCCGGAACGGCACGACCGGGATGCCCGTGGTCGAGGCGGCGAACGCGCCGTTCACCGGCGGCGGCTACCTCTTCAGCCACAACGGGCTGGTGAGGGGCTGGCCGGATTCGATGGCCGAGCTCGCCGCGAAACTGCCGATCACCCGCCTGCTGACCCTGGAGGCGACCACGGATTCGGTACTGCTGTGGGCTTTGCTGCGTGAGCGGCTCGAGGCGGGTGAAGACCCGCTCGCGGCCGTCACGTGGCTGACCGGAGTGGTCGAGGAGGCGGGGCCGGGTTCGCGGCTCAACCTCCTGCTGACCGACGGCCGGACGCTCATCGGTACCGCGTGGACGCATTCCCTGTCCTATCTGGACATCGGCGACGGCGTGCTCGTCGCGTCGGAACCGTGTGACGACGATCCCGGCTGGACTCCCGTTCCCGACCACCACGCCGTCCGGGTGACCGGCGCGGGCGTGGAAATCATCTCCCTTCAACAAAACGCCGCCCTCGAAGCCGATCGGAGCCCTGAGGCACGATGACCGAAGTCGACCTCGACGTACACCACAGCGAATCGGACATCACCGAGCAGCTGCGCGCGGACGTCCGCGCCGGCCTGGAAGCGGACCAGAAATGGCTGTCGCCCAAATGGTTCTACGACGCGCGCGGCAGCGAACTGTTCGAGAAGATCACCGCCCTTCCCGAGTACTACCCGACCCGCAGCGAACGCGAGGTCCTCGCGGCGCGCGGCGGTGAGATAGCCGAAAGCTCGGGCGCGCACACCCTGGTCGAACTCGGCTCCGGATCGAGTGAGAAGACCAGGCTCCTGCTCGACGCGCTGACGAACCACGGCACCTTGAAGGAGTTCGTCCCGCTCGACGTCTCCGAAACCGCGCTCGCCGAAGCCACGGAAGCCATCACGGCCGACTACCCGTCCCTCGAAGTCCGTGGCGTGGTCGGCGACTTCACCCGGCATCTCGACCTGCTGCCGAGTGCCCGGCCGCGGCTGGTGGTCTTCCTCGGCGGCACGATCGGCAACTTCCTGCCCGCCGATCGCGCCATCTTCCTGCGCTCGGTCCGCGAAGTGCTCGACGAAGGGGAGTGGCTCCTGCTCGGGACGGACCTGGTGAAGGACAGGGAAACGCTGGAGCGTGCCTATGACGACGCGGCCGGGGTCACCGCCGAGTTCAACCGCAACATGCTCCACGTGATCAACAACGGCCTCGGCGCGAACTTCGATCCGGCCGCCTTCGACCACGTCTCGTATTGGGACGAGGAGAACGAATGGATCGAAATGCGCCTGCGTGCCCGTGAGCCACTGACCATCGACATCCCTGGTGCGGACCTGCGGGTGAAGTTCGCCGAGGGCGAGTACGTGCGCACGGAGATCTCCGCGAAGTTCCGGCGGGAGGGAATCGCCGCGGAACTGGCCGAAGCCGGTTTCTCGGTGGAGAAATGGTGGACGGACTCGGAATCGCGCTTCGGCGTGAGCCTGGCAAGATCTGTCCGTGGCTAACCCTCTCACGTCGCTCGCCCGCGTGCTCGGCACGAAACCGTGGCTGATGGGGCTCGCGGGCGGGATCATCTGGGTGGACAAGAGACTGCACCGCCTGTTCAAGGGGAAGGTGAGCCTGGTCGCGCTGGCCGGGCTTCCTTCCCTGCGGCTGACCACGACCGGCCGCAAGAGCGGGCTGTCTCGCGGTACCAACCTTCTGTACTTCCCGCACGGGGAGGATTTCGTGCTCGTCGGCTCCAATTGGGGGAGGCCGAACGATCCCGCGTGGACACACAATCTGCGGGCGCATCCGGACGCGGTCGTGGCGCTGGCGGGCAAGGAGATCCCGGTCAGGGCCAGGGAACTCCTCGGAGACGAGTACGAAGCGATGTGGAAACTGCTGCTGGACTTCTGGCCCGGTTACTCCATGGAAGCCCACGCCGCTCGCCGTGTGTTACCGATTTTCGAGTTGAAGACAACCACTCGATAGGTTCGTACCATCCTTTCGGCCGGTGACTGGGTTACCGGCTTGTGCGAGGCTCGCTTGGTGTTACGCGCCGTGACGTCGGCGGCGCATGGAGCGACGTGGTCCGTCACGTCGCCAGCCGAGGGAGGAGTCGTTTTGCCGAGATCCACAAGGAGGCCGGTGCGCGGTTTCGCACTGGTAGGGGCACTCGTGGCCGGCGCCGCGTTGACCGGTGCGTCCGGGACGGCGGTCGCCGCACCGGAAGCCGGGACGCCGGCCGCCCAGGTCGGCGCGACGGCGCCGGTGACCTGGGGTGCCTGCACGGCGGACCAGATCCGCGGTGTTCCCGCCGACCAGGTCAAGTTCTACAGCTGCGCGCGGTATCGCGTGCCGATCGACCACGACAACGCGGCGCTCGGCACCATCGACATCGCGATGCTGAAGCGGGCGGCGAAGACGCCCGACAAGAAGGTCGGTTCGCTGTTCCTCAATCCGGGCGGTCCCGGTGGCTCCGGATTCCGGATGCCGATCGGTGCGGCGAACTACTTCCAGCCGCAGGTGCTCGACCGGTTCGACCTGATCGGGTTCGACCCGCGCGGGGTCGGCGCAAGCAACCCGCTCAAATGTTTCACCACGCAGGAGGACGCGAACGACGTCTTCGCCGCGCAGATCCCCGTGCCGTTGTCGCGGCAGGAGATCTCCGGCACGCTCGCGTCGTACCGCGACTACGGCCAGTTCTGCAAGAACAACGCCGGCGCGCTGCTGAACCACATGTCCACCAAGGACGTCGTGCGTGACCTCGACAAGATGCGGGCCGCCGTCGGCGACCAGAAGCTGACCTTCGTCGGCTTCTCGTACGGCACCTTGATCGGGTCGACGTACACGTCGATGTTCCCGAAGCAGAGCCGCGCGATCGTCATCGACGGCAACGTCGACCCGGCACTGCGCACCAGCGACGGCGTGCAGTACGACCGCGAGCGCGCTCGCGGGTTCGAGATCGCGCTGGACGCCTTCCTGCGCAAGTGCGCGCAGGTCGGGCCGAAGTGCTCCTTCAGCTCGGGCACCCCGCGGGAGAAGTTCGACGAGATCCGCGACCACCTGCGCCAGCAGCCGATCAAGCTGCCGGACGGGAGCAACTACGACATCAACGCGTTCACCAGCACGGTGGCCGGGGTGCTGTACTCGCCGACGTCGTTCCCGCCGCTGGCCGACGACCTGCAGGCGCTGTACAACGTCGTCCACCCGCCGGCGGCGCAGACGCAGACGGCGCAGGCCGTCGAGCTGAAGGTGCTGCGTTCGGGAGCGAACGGACGCGCGGACGCGAACCCGGACAGCCCGTACGTCGGCGACGACTCCTACTTCGCCGTGAACTGCTCGGACAAGAAGATCACGATCAAGCAGGAGAAGGTCCCGGAGATCGCCGCGAAGTGGGAGAAGGAATCGCCCACTTTCGGTCGCTACCAGGCGTTCTCGGACGTGGCGGGCTGCCCGGTGTGGCCGGCGAAGAAGCCGGACGTCTACCGCGGCCCGTGGCAGGCCAAGACCGACACCCCGGTCCTGGTCGTCGGCAACTACTACGACCCGGCGACCCAGTACCTGTTCTCGAAGCGGATGGCCGACCAGCTGGGGAACGCCCGGCTGCTCTCGGTCGACGCCTTCGGGCACTGCATCCTGGGCGACTCGCTCGGGGTGGACAAGGTGACGGCCGACTACCTGATCGATCTGAAGGTCCCGGCCAACGGCCAGGTGTTCCAGCCGAACGTCCAGCCGTTCGAAACCACTGCCTGATCCTGGGCTCGTGAACACGAAGGCCACCGTCTCGACGGTGGCCTTCGTGGCGTCCGGGGACCGGTCCCGAACATCCCGGCCTAGGGTTCCGGCGGGGAGGCCGGATCACCCGGACGGGATTCTCGTCCGGGTGACCCGGGTGGGTAACCAGGGCACCGGCTACGGCCAAGGTCGCGGCCGCCGGTGTGCCTGGCCGCCCACCGGCTTCAGACGTCGACGCTCGCGTAGGCGTCCAACCCGTAGTTCGTGGCGTACGCGTTCTCGACGCCGACCAGAAGGTCGACGACCTCGAAATACCGGTCCCAGAAGGGCGTCTCGCGCAGCGCCTCGATGAGCAGTTGGTACGAGTGGTGGTCCTCCGCCTCCCAGACCCACACGTCGGTCACTCGCGCGGAGTAGAACTCGGTGTCGAAGAACCGGGACCGGACTCCTTTGACCTTGCTCTCGATCGCCGGGAGCACCTCGGTCTTGAAGGCCTCCACCCGTTGCTCGACGGTGAGGCCGAGCCATTCCGGCGTGGTCCTCACCAGCATGAAAGCGGTCACTTCGGACATGGTGGTTCCTTTCGATCAGGCGTAGGCGCTGGCTTCGATGTCCTCGGCGAGGCTCGGTCCGTACGGCGTCCACTTGAGGAGTTCGCGGGTGCGATCGCTGGAGGCGGACATGTCCAGCGCGAAGAACCGGCCGACGAAACCGAAATGCTCGCCCGCTTTCTCCGGTGCCACGGAAACCATCGGGACGTCGAGCATCCGTCCGACGGCCTCGGCGATTTCCCGTGTCGTGACGGCTTCCTCGGCGACGGCGTGCAGCAGCGAGCCGGTGGGCGCGCCTTCGAGGCCAAGCCGGACGAGCCGGGCCGCGTCGGTGTGGTGCACGGCGGCCCAGGAGGCGGTGCCGTCACCGAGGTAGCCGGACACGCCGTGCTTGCGGGCGGCCGCGACGATGGCGGAGACGAAACCGTGGTCGCCCACGCCGTGCACCGACGGTGCGAAGCGGACACTGATCACGCGCATGCCCTTCTCGGCGTACTCGAGCGCGAGGTTCTCGCTACCGCCCCGATGGGAGCCGGGGCCGATGGCGGGGGAGAGGTCGCTTTCGGTGGCGGGCCTGCCCTTGGCCAGGGTCGAGAGTCCGGCGGCGAGCACGAAAGCCCGGCCCGTCCCGGTCAAAGCGTCCGCGAAGGCCTGGACGGCGGACCGCTCGGCCCGGTTGGTCTCGGCGGGGTTGCCCCAGTCGTGTTTGTTCGCCAGGTGGATGACGGCCTCGGCCTCTTCGGCGCCCGCACGGAGGCCGTCGAGATCGTCCAGGTCGCCGCGCCGAATCCTCGCGCCCTTCCGCTCCAGCGCGGCGGCGGAAACCTCCGACCGGGCGAGGCCGGTGACCTCGTGGCCGGCGTCGAGCAAGTCGTCCACGACGGCCGAGCCGATCCAGCCGGTCGCCCCGGTGACGAATACATGCATGGGAGTACTCCTTTTACTTGGTGTTACGGGAAAGACGGGACTGCAGGACGACGAGCGCTCCGAGGACGAGCACGCTCACGCCGATCACCCGCAGCGCCGTGCTCGCGCCGGTGACGAACGCGGAGACCACTTCGGGCGCGCGGCCGGCCGCGGTGACGGCCAGCGCCTGCGCGACGGTGTGCGGATCGTGCTCCGCGTGGATGTCCGGCGGAAGCGCGGCCACGAAGCGTCCGGTGAGAACGGTGCCGATGACGGCGACGCCGAGTGCGCTGCCGAATTCGCGGGTGGTGGCCTGAAGTCCGGCGCCGACACCGGCCTGTGCGGGCGGCAGCGAACCGGAGATCGCGGCGGACAGCGTCGGAAGGGCCAGCGTGACACCGATACCGGTCACCACGAGCCAGGCCGCGTACACCGGGTACGGCGTCGAACTGTCGCTTGTGGACAGTCCGATGAGGCCGCAACCGCAGAAGGCGAACGCGATGGCGACAGTGACGTCGACGCCGACGCGCCGGACGAGCCTGCCGACGTGCCGCGCGCCGAGGATGACCGGGACGGTCAGCGGGATGATCCCCAGCCCGGTCGGCAGGACACCGAAACCCTTGCCGTACTGGAGGAAGGACGCGTTGACGTAGAACAGCGCGAACATCCCGAAGAAGATCGTGGTCATGCCGAGACAGGCACTGCGCAGCGCGGGCACACGGAACAACCGGGGATCGAGCAGCGGGTGCTCGGCCCTCAGTTCGACGACCGTCCACAAGGCGAACAGCAGGACCGCGCCGGCGAATCCGGCCAGGACGAGCGGGCTTCCCCAACCCTCTTCGGGCCCTTCGACGATGCCGAGTAGCAACGCGACCGAAGGGCCGACGAGGAGGACGGCGCCGAGGGGGCTGAGCGGCCGGTCGTGCCGAGGGGACACCGGCGCGATCCGGGCGACGAGCGCGGCCAGCGCGACGGCGAGCGGGACGACGGCCGCGAACAGCCAGCGCCACGACCCGCCCGCGAGCAGCGCGCCGCCGCCGACATTCCCCACGACACCGCCGATCCCGGTCATCGACGCCCAGGTCGCGATGGTCACGCCCTTGCGCTCGGCGGGTACGGCGTGCAGCAGCACGGCGAGCGTGTTGGGTAGCACCGCGGCGGCGCCGATCCCGGTGACAGCCCGGCCCGCCAGCAGGATCGGCACGTTCGGCGCGATCGTCGACAGCAGCGCGCCGATCGCGAACAGCGCCAGGCCGGCGAGCAGGACGCCCTTGCGGCCGAAGCGGTCGCCCGCCGCGCCGCCGGGGATCACGAGACAGGCGAAGAAGACGACGTAGGTGTCGACGATCCAGATCAGCGCCGACGCGGACGGGTGGAGGTCGCTCGCGGCCAGCATCGGGACGGCGAGGTTGATGGCGGCGACCATCCCGACCACGAGTACGACACAGGCGCACATGGCGGTCAGCAGGCCGCGTCGGTCCGCTGCGGCTTCGGGGGCGTCGCGGAGTTGGAGTCGGAGTGGCATGTCCGCGACGCTATGGGCCAGCGCGTTCTTCGTGCCACGCAACTTTGACAAGTAATAGTTGCGTACCATGCAACTATGGATCAGCTGGACCTCAACCTTTTGCGGGTGTTCGACGCCCTGCTGCGGGAGGGCAGCGTGACGGCGGCGGCCGAACGGCTGCACCTGTCGATCCCGGCGGCGAGCCGTGCGCTGGGCCGGTTGCGGCGGGCGATGGGGGATCCGATCCTGGTGCGAGCCGGACGCGGGATGGTGCCGACGCCGTTCGCGCTCCGGACCGCCCCGCGGGTGCGGTCGCTGCTCGACGAGGCGTCGGCCCTGATCAGCGCCGACCGTGACCTCGCGATCGCCGACCTCGAACGCACCTTCACCATCCGCATCAACGACGGCGTCGCCGCGACACTGGTGACGGCGGCCGTCGAGGCGACCGCCGCCGTCGCGCCGGGTGTGGTCCTGCGTTTCGTCGCCGAGGGCAGCGAGAGCACCGAGGCGTTGAGAGACGGATCGGTGGACCTGGACATCGGCGCGGGCGACATCGCGGCGCCCGACATCCATTCGACCCTGCTGTACCACGAACGTGTGGTCGCGATCGTCCGGGCGGACGGCCCGCTCGGCGGCGTAAGTCGTCCGACGCTGGCGCAGCTGTGCCGATATCCGCACGTTTCCGCTTCACGGCGCGGCAAGGGCAGGGGCCCGCTCGACGACGTGCTCGAGGCGGCCGGTCTCCAGCGGCGGGTCGCGGCGGTCGTCCCCACTTCCGCCGTCGCCGCGTTCCTGGTCGCTTCGAGCGACTACATCGGTCTCGCGCCCCAGCGGCTCGCCGAGCAGTACGGCCGGTCACTCGGCATCCGCTGGTTCCCGGTCCCCGCGGACCTCCCGGCGATCGAGGTCTGCCAGCTCTGGCACGCGCGGCTCGACGCCGATCCGGCCCAGCGGTGGCTGCGTGACACGATCCACGCCGCGCTCGGGCCCTCCGGTGGTAGAGTCTCGAAGGTTGATCAACACCGATCGAGTACGAAAGCGAGGTGAGCGGCACATGCCGGAAGACAGTTCTGGATCGACCGGAAGTGGTCGCCGTTCACCCGTGCGCGCGGTGCGCTGACCTTCTCCGGTCTCCTTTCCCTGTCTGGCTTTGTGTACGCACGCCAGAAAAGAGCCGGAATCATGAACACCTTCGAAATGCTGCTCAGGGTCGGCACCGGCGTCGGCCTCGGCGCCGTCATCGGCATCGAGCGCCAGTACCGCGCCCGGATGGCCGGACTCCGCACCAACGCCCTCGTCGCCGTCGGCGCGACCCTCTTCGTCCTGTTGTCCGCCCACGGTTTCGGCGGGCTGAACACCAGTGGTGACGCGGACCCGACGCGCGTCGCCGCCCAGATCGTCTCCGGTATCGGTTTCCTCGGCGCCGGGGTGATCCTGCGGGACGGGCTGAACGTGCGCGGACTCAACACCGCGGCCACCCTGTGGTGCTCGGCGGCCGTCGGATCCCTTGCAGGAGCAGGACTTTACGTCGTCGCACTCGCCGGGACGGCGGTGATCGTCGGGGTCAACGTGCTGTTGCGCCCGCTCGGCCGCGTCGTCGACCGCCGGCCGGAGCACCGGGAAGACGACCTCGTGAGTGGTAAGGACGGTTAGAACGAACCCTCTCTTATTGAGGGGTAGGGCAAAGGTGGCGACACGGGGACGGCTGTCGATGGTCCGCGACCGGAGGCCTGGCGTCACAGCCGTCCCCGTGTCACCAGGGGGCACGCCGGCGGGTAGTGAAGGAGGCCTTTACGGACCGGAGAGCGCCGCGACCCATACGCAACGTTTGCCTTACCGCTCTTGGATACCTGCGCGTGGCGTGCGGCTTTGCTCGCGTGAGGTACATGATGGCCCCCATCCTTGCGCCTGGCGCAAGGATGGGGGCCATCATGTACTGGGGAACTCCTTCAGGGACTCTGGGTCCCTCAAGGAGTCCTTCACGGACCGGCCGCTACCCGGCTCACCCTCAGCAGGTAACTGAAACACCCTTGGCCAGAACCCGAATCGCCACTCACGAGCAGGCCAGGAAATCCAGCAATATCCCCGAAAACTCGGCGGGTTTCTCCAGATTGATCATATGCGCGACCCCGGGAACGACGAGTTTCCGGGCGTCGCGTGCTTCGCATTCGATCTGGTCGGAAATGGCGAGGATGTCCGAGGAATCCAGATCGCCCGCCAACGTCAACGTGCGCGGGGTCAGCTCGCCGGTGCGCTCGATGGCGCGCAGTTCGTCCATCAGCGTGAAGCCGGAGAGCCCGTGCCGCACGACCGTCTGCGTGTACATCTCCTGACACAGCCGCCGGACGTCCTGATCGACGTCCGCGGGTGCGCGCCGGGGCCCGTCCACCCACATGCGCAGGATGCACTCGATGGCGGCGGGGAGATCACCTCGTACGCCCGCCTCCTCGAGTTTCTTGTTCTGCTCCAGCACGAAAGGATCCTTCGTCACCATCGAACTGAGGCCGGTGGCCACGAGGACGAGGTTCTCGACGAGGTCCGGGTAGGTCAGCGCGAAGTCGACCGCGATCCGGCCGCCGCCGGACAAGCCGACCAGCGACGCGCGAGGAAGTTCCAGCGCGGTCATCAGCTCGCGGAGATCCTCGTAGTGCTTGAACCGCTCAGTCGGCGTGGACGATTCGCCATGTCCGCGCGCGTCGTACCGGATGACGGTGTGGTGCGGTGCGAGCGCCGCCATTTGGGCGTCCCACATCCGGGAGTCGAGGATCCCGCCATGGAGCAGGATCACCGGATCGCCATCACCCCGGACCTCGTACGCCAATTCGCTGTTCTCGACCTGAATTCTCCCCGTGGTCATACCGCACGGTACCGAAGAACGACGAAGGCCCCTTTCCCCAAAGTGCGGGGAAAGGGGCCTTCGCGTGCCGTGCTTACGCCTGGGTCATCTTCCGCAGGACGTACTGCAGGATGCCGCCGTTGCGGTAGTAGTCCGCCTCACCAGGGGTGTCGATGCGGACGTCCGCGTCGAACTCCACCTTGGTGCCGTCGGTCTTCGTCGCGGTGACATGGACCGTGCGCGGGGTCTCGCCGTCGTTCAGCTTCGTGATGCCCGAGATGTCGAACGTCTCGGTGCCGTCGAGGCCGAGCGACGAGGCCGACTCGCCCGCCGGGAACTGCAGCGGGATGACGCCCATGCCGATCAGGTTCGACCGGTGGATGCGCTCGAACGACTCGGTGATCACCGCGCGCACACCCAGCAGCGAGGTGCCCTTGGCCGCCCAGTCACGCGACGAGCCGGAGCCGTACTCCTTGCCGCCAAGGACGACCAGCGGGATGTTCCGCTCCGCGTAGTTCTGCGCCGCGTCGTAGATGAACGCCTGCGGGGCGTCGTCCTGGGTGAAGTCGCGGGTGTAGCCGCCCTGCACGTCGTCCAGCAGCTGGTTGCGCAGCCGGATGTTCGCGAAGGTGCCGCGGATCATGACCTCGTGGTTACCGCGACGCGAGCCGTAGGAGTTGAAGTCCTTCTTCTCGACGCCGTGCTCGGTCAGGTACTGCGCGGCCGGGGTTCCCGGCTTGATCGCGCCGGCGGGGGAGATGTGGTCGGTGGTGACCGAGTCGCCCAGCTTCGCCAGCACGCGCGCGCCGGCGATGTCGGTGACCGGGGCCGGCTTCGCCTGCATGCCGTCGAAGTACGGGGGCTTCCGGACGTAGGTCGACTCCGCGTCCCACTCGAAGGTCTTGCCCTCGGGGGTCGGCAGCGACTTCCACCGCTCGCCACCGTCGAAGACGTCGGCGTAGTCCTTGGTGAACATCTCCTGCGTGATCGCGTAGTCGATGGTCTCCTGGATCTCCTTGGCCGAGGGCCAGATGTCCTTCAGGAAGACGTCGTTGCCGTCGGTGTCCTGGCCGAGCGGCTGGTTCTCGAAGTCGAAGTCCATCGTGCCTGCGAGCGCGTAGGCGATGACCAGCGGCGGCGACGCGAGGTAGTTCATCTTCACGTCGGGGTTGATCCGGCCTTCGAAGTTCCGGTTGCCCGAGAGCACCGAGACCGCGGTGAGGTCGTTCTCCTGGATCGCCGCGGAGATCTCGTCCGAGAGCGGGCCCGAGTTGCCGATACACGTGGTGCAGCCGTAGCCGACCAGGTGGTAGCCCAGCTTCTCCAGGTACGGCCAGAGGCCGGCCTTGTTGTAGTAGTCGGTGACGACCTGTGAACCCGGCGCCATCGAGGTCTTGACCCACGGCTTGACCGCGAGGCCCTTGTCGACCGCGTTCCTGGCGAGCAGCGCCGCGCCGAGCATGACCGACGGGTTCGAGGTGTTGGTGCAGGAGGTGATCGAGGCGATCACCACGGCGCCGTGGTCGAGGACGAACTCGCCGCGGTCCGACGTGCTGACCTTGACCGGCTTGCTCGGGCGGCCGCTGTGGCCGTTCGCCGCGGACTGGATGTCGACCGCGCCCTCGTCCTTGAACGAGAGGGCCGCCGGGTCGCTGGCCGGGAAGGACTCCTCGACGGCTTCGTCGACGTTGGTGTGCGGGGTTTCCTGCTCGCCGCCGACGTAGTCGTGGATCGACTTGCGGAACGAGTTCTTCGCGTCGGTGAGCTCGATGCGGTCCTGCGGGCGCTTCGGGCCGGCGATCGACGGGACGACCGTCGACAGGTCCAGCTCGATGTACTCGGAGTACTCCGGCTCGTGCGACGGGTCGTGCCAGAGGCCCTGCTCCTTGGCGTAGGCCTCGACGAGCGCGACCTGCTCCTCGGAGCGGCCGGTGAGCTTGAGGTAGCGGACGGTCTCCTCGTCTATCGGGAAGATCGCCGCGGTGGAGCCGAACTCCGGGCTCATGTTGCCGATGGTGGCGCGGTTGGCCAGCGGCACCGCGCCGACGCTCTCGCCGTAGAACTCGACGAACTTGCTGACCACACCGTGCTTGCGCAGCATCTCGGTGATGGTGAGCACGACGTCGGTGGCGGTCACGCCGGTCGGGATCTCGCCGGTGAGCTTGAAGCCCACGACGCGCGGGATGAGCATGGAGACCGGCTGGCCCAGCATGGCGGCCTCGGCCTCGATGCCGCCGACGCCCCAGCCCAGCACGCCGAGGCCGTTGACCATGGTGGTGTGCGAGTCGGTGCCGACGCAGGAGTCGGGGTACGCCTGGCCGTTGCGGGCCATCACCGTGCGCGCGAGGTGCTCGATGTTGACCTGGTGCACGATGCCGGTGCCCGGCGGGACGACCTTGAACTCGTCGAAGGCGCCCTGGCCCCAGCGCAGGAACTGGTAGCGCTCGCGGTTGCGCTCGTACTCGATCTCGACGTTGCGCTCGAAGGCGTCCGGGCGGCCGAAGACGTCGATGATGACGGAGTGGTCGATGACCAGCTCGGCGGGGGCGAGCGGGTTGACCTTGTCCGGGTCGCCGCCGAGGTCGGTGACGGCCTCGCGCATGGTGGCGAGGTCGACGACGCAGGGCACGCCGGTGAAGTCCTGCATGATCACGCGGGCGGGCGTGAACTGGATCTCGATCGACGGGTCGGCCTTGGCGTCCCAGTTGCCGAGCGCGCGGATGTGGTCGGCGGTGATGTTCGCGCCGTCCTCGGTCCGCAGCAGGTTCTCGAGCAGGATCTTCAAGCTGTAGGGAAGGCGCTGGGAGCCCTCGACCTTGTTCAGGCGGAACACCTCGTAAGAGGCGTCGCCCACCTTCAGCGTGTCTTTGGCGCCGAAGCTGTCCTTGCTGGCGGGTGCGGTCACTTCTAACTCCAGTGGCGGGTCAGTTCGGTGAGTTCTCCAGGCCGTTCGGGTCGGCCGGGAGCGAGTCTTGCGCACCCCCACCGTAGGTCCGGACGCGGGATGGCACACCTCGTTCGTCTCTTCAAACAGTACGCCCGTCCTTTTTGACAGGCAAGCCGACACGCGGGTCATGAAGGTCTCACCGACCTGCGGCCATTCGAGTGACGAAACGTTCGTCTGTTCGTCCCCCGTTGAGGGGAAATGGTGCCTACGGTGTGTAAGTTCCTGGTGGTGCTTCTGGTAATGCTGTGACGGCAGTGGCACAGTGAGTCCATTGTTCAAGATCAGGAGGTGGGCGGATCGTGCGTGGTGAAGCCGGGTCTGGGACGAGTGCCCGCCGTGGCATGACCATCGGCGCGCTCGCCGTCACCCTGTTGCTCGGGGTGACGGGCACGGGGCTCGCGGTCCCGCCGCCCCCGCCGAACCCCAGCGACTCCGAGATCAACTCCAGCAAGGCCGAGGCCAACGCCAAGGCGGGCGACGTCGGCAGGCTCACGAACCAGCTGGCCCAGGCCGAGTCCAAGCTCGCCCAGCTCAACGACGACGTCGAGTTGAAGATGGAAGAGGCGAACAAGGCCAGGGTCGACGCGGAGACCGCGCAGGACGAAGCCGCGCAGGCCGATCGTGAGGCGCAGTCCGCGCGCACCGAATCCGACGCCGCGCAGGCGACCATCGACAAGGCCCGGGCCGACCTCGACAAGTTCGCCGCCGCCAGCTTCCAGCAGGGCAGCACCATCGGCTCGGTGTCGGCGTACCTCACGGCCAACAGCCCGAAGGAACTCCTCGGCCGCGCCCAGATGCTCGACGCGGTCGGCGGCAGCAGGCTCAACGCGCTCGACACGATGAAGCGCGCGCAGACGGACAAGTCCAACAAGGACGCGACCGCGCGCAAGAAGCTGGAGATCGCGCAGGAGCGCAAGCGCGCGGCCGAAGCGGCCAAACGCGAGGCCGACAACGCGCAGAGCGCCGCCCAGCACGCGCAGGACAACCAGGCCACGCAGAACCAGAAGCTCGAAGCCGACAAGGCGGGCGTCGAGAAGCAGCTCTTCGAAGCGCAGCAGAAAGTCAGCGGCCTGCAGGGGCAGCGGCAGCGCTACGAGGACTGGAAGGCGCAGAAGGCCCGCGAGGACGAGGAACGCGCTCGTCAGGCCGCTCTCGCCGCGTCGAGGCCCAGCCCCAGTCAGGGCGGAGGCGGCCGTCCGACGGGCAGGCCCGTCCAGTCGGCCCCAGCCGGGGCGAGCGTCGAAGCCGTCGTCCGGCGGGCGCTGGCGCAACTCGGCGTGGTCTACGCCTGGGGCGGTGGCAACACGGCCGGTCCGACACGCGGCATCCGCGACGGGGGTACGGCCGATCGTTACGGCGACTACAACAAGATCGGCTTCGACTGCTCGGGCCTGATGATCTACGCGTTCGCCGGGGTGAAGTCGCTCCCGCACTACAGCGGCTACCAGTACAACGCCGGGCGGAAAGTGCCGCTCTCGCAGATGCGCCGCGGTGACATGCTCTTCTGGGGCGGCAGCGCGCGGGGCATCCACCACGTCGCGATGTACCTCGGGAACGGGCAGATGGTCGAGGCGCCGCAGTCGGGTCTGCGGGTCCGCATCGCGCCGGTGCGCTACGGCGGCATCATGCCGTACGCGACCCGCTTGATCGGCTGAGCGTGACTCACGCGGGGATCGTGCTGGCGGGCGGCGCCGCGCGTCGCCTGTCCGGTGTGGACAAACCCGCACTCCCCGTCGGAGGGAAACCGTTGCTGGCCAGGGCGCTGGCCGCGCTCGAGGACGCGGATCCGGTGATCGTCGTCGGCCCGGAACGGCCGGGTTTCGGCGACGTCGTCTGGACCCGGGAAGTTTCGCCCGGCACGGGTCCGGTGGCCGCGCTGGCAGCCGGGCTCGCGTTGGTGCGCACGGAGATCGTCGTGGTGCTGGCCGGTGACCTCGCCGGCGTCCGGAAGTCCACAGTGGATCGCCTGGTGACCGCACTCGGTGCCGCGTCGGGCGCGGTTCTGGTCGACGCCTCGGGGGAGCGGCAATGGCTGCTCGGCGCCTGGCGCGCGGAGGCGCTGCGCGCGGCCTTGCCGGAGACGGTGGAGAACGCCTCGCTGCGGCGGACGCTGGGCGGGCTGGACATCGTCGAGGTGCCCGAGGAGCCGGGCGAGAGCGACGACATCGACACGCCCGAGGATCTGGACCGGCTCTCCTAGAGCTTCACAGCCGTCATACCGCTGATCGGGTTGGCTACCTTCACGAACGGCTGTGTCACCGACCACTACGGTCACATCCGGACGCAAGAACGCAAGCGGGGAACACAGGAGGCACGAGTGACCGAGCCCGGCTACGCCGATGGCGCGCAGCAGCAGCCCGGAACGCCGGCGCGGGACGCCCAGTTGCTGGAGCGGACCGTGTTCGAGGTCAAGCGGATCATCGTCGGCCAGGACAGGCTGGTCGAACGGATGCTGGTCGGCCTGCTGGCCAGGGGACACCTCCTGCTCGAAGGCGTTCCCGGCGTCGCGAAGACCCTCGCCGTCGAGACCTTCGCGCGCGTGGTCGGCGGCTCGTTCTCGCGCGTGCAGTTCACCCCGGACCTGGTCCCCGCCGACATCCTCGGCACCCGGATCTACCGGCAGGGCGCAGAGCGGTTCGACGTCGAACTCGGCCCGGTGGTGGCGAACTTCGTGCTCGCCGACGAGATCAACCGCGCCCCGGCCAAGGTGCAGTCGGCGATGCTCGAGGTGATGGCCGAGCGGCACGTGTCGATCGGCGGCCAGACCTTCGAGATGCCCGACCCGTTCCTCGTGCTCGCCACGCAGAACCCGATCGAGAACGAGGGCGTGTACCCGCTGCCCGAGGCGCAGCGCGACCGGTTCCTGTTCAAGATCGTCGTCGAGTACCCGACCGCCGAGGAAGAGCGGGAGATCATCTACCGGATGGGCGTCACCGCGCCCACCCCGCAAGAGGTGCTGTCCCCGGGTGAACTGGTCCGCCTGCAGGGCGTGGCATCGCAGGTGTTCGTGCACCACGCGCTGGTCGACTACGTCGTCCGTCTCGTGCTCACCACCCGCACCCCGAACGACCACGGCCTCGCCGACGTCGCGGGCTGGGTGTCCTACGGCGCGTCGCCGCGTGCCAGCCTCGGCATCATCGCCGCCTCGCGGGCGCTGGCCCTGGTCCGCGGCCGGGACTACGTGCTGCCGCAGGACGTCGTCGACGTCGTTCCCGACGTGCTGCGCCACCGGCTCGTGCTGTCCTACGACGCGCTGGCCGACGGCGTCCCCATCGACCACATCATCACGCGGGTGCTGCAGACCGTGCCGTTGCCGCAGGTCTCGGCCCGCCCGCAGGGCGGCGCCGGGCAGAGCGGCCCGGTCCCGGCCGGCGCACCCGTCAGGTAAGGAACTCGCGTGAAGAACGAGAAGGGCGAACGTCCTTCCTGGGCTCCGCCGGTACTCCGCGGGGAGCGGATGGAGGCGGGCCTGCGCACGCTCGAACTCGACGTGCGCCGCCGTCTCGACGGTCTGCTGCAGGGAAACCATCTCGGCCTGGTGCCGGGGCCCGGTTCGGAACCGGGGGAGGCCCGGCCGTACCAGCCCGGTGACGACGTCCGCCGGATGGACTGGGCGGTCACCGCGCGCACGACGAGCCCGCACATCCGGGAGACCGTCGCCGACCGCGAACTGGAGACGTGGCTGGTGGCGGACGTGTCCGCGAGCCTCGATTTCGGCACGGCGCTGTGCGAGAAGCGAGACCTGGTCGTCTGCGCGACGGCCGCGGTCGCCCACCTGACCGGCGGTGGCGGCAACCGGATCGGCGCGCTCGTCTCCAACGGGGCGGGCAGCATCACGCGCATCCCGGCGCGCGGCGGGCTCCCGCACGCGCGGGGACTGGTCCGCAAGATCGCCGAAACCCCGCGTGCCGAGGAAGGTGTCCGCGGGGATCTCGCCGCGGCGCTGGAGAAACTGCGCCGCCCGCCCCGCCGTCGCGGGCTCGCCGTCGTGATCTCCGACTTCCTCGGCGACATGGAATGGCAGCGTCCGTTGCGCGCGCTCGGCGGGCACCACGACCTCATCGCCATCGAAGTCCTCGACCCGCGCGACATCGACCTGCCCGACGTGGGCACCGTCGTGCTGGCCGACCCGGAGACAGGGAAACAGCGCGAAGTGCACGCTTCGGCCTTGCTGCGCAAGGAATTCGGCGCCGCGGCGCACGCTCACCGGCAGGAGGTCGCGGCCGCGCTGCGCCGGGCCGGTGCCGCGCATCTGGTGCTGCGCACCGATTCGGACTGGATCGCGGATATGGTCCGGTTCGTGGTGGCCCGCAAGCGCCGCTGGTCCGGTGGTGTCGCGTGAGCCTGACCGGATTCGCGTCGCCGTGGTGGTTCCTGCTGCTGTTGGCGGTCGCCGCGGTGGCCGTCGGGTATGTGCTCTCGCAGCGCGCGCGGCGCAAGCGCACCATGCGGTTCGCCAACCTGGAATTGCTGGAGAAGGTCGCGCCGAAGAGCCAGGGATGGGTGCGGCACGTTCCCGCCATCCTGATCGTGCTTTCGCTGCTGGTGCTGACCGTCGCGCTCGCCGGGCCGACGGCCGAGCAGAAGGTGCCGCGCAACCGGGCGACCGTGATGCTGGTGATCGACACCTCGCTGTCGATGGAAGCGACCGACGTCGCCCCGACCCGGTTGAAGGCGGCCCAGGAGTCGGCGCGGTCGTTCGCGCAGAACATGACTCCTGGCGTGAACCTCGGGCTGATCTCCTTCGCGGGGACGGCGACCGTGCTGGTGGCGCCGACCACCGATCGCGGCGGCGTGGTGAAGGCGATCGACAACCTCAAGCTGGCGCAGTCGACGGCCACCGGTGAGGGGATTTTCGCCGCGTTGCAGTCGATCGAGAGCTTCTCGGCGATCGTCGGCGGCGCGGAAGGCCCGCCTCCCGCCCGGATCGTCCTGATGAGTGACGGCAAGCAGACCGTTCCGGACGATCTGTACGCCCCGCGAGGCGGCTACACGGCGGCGCAGGCGGCGAAGCAGGCTCAGGTGCCGATCTCGTCGATCGCGTTCGGGACCACGCACGGTTCGGTCGACATCGACGGCAAACCGCAGGATGTGAAGGTCGACGTCGAGTCGCTGGAGGAGATCGCCCGGCTTTCGGGCGGCGACTTCTACAAGGCGGCGAGCGCTGAAGAGCTGAAACGCGTGTACGACGACCTCGGCGAGCAGATCGGGTACGAGCTGAAGGACGCCGACGCGAGCCGGCCTTGGGTGATTCTGGGGACCCTGGTCTTGATGATCGGGGCGGCCGCTTCGCTCTTCTTGGGGCAGCGACTGCCCTAGACGCTCAGGCTCTGCAATGAAGGGGCCTTTCATAGCAAATTTTGCTATGAAAGGCCCCTTCATTGCAGTGGGGCAGGAGTCTCAGGGGTCCCGAAGTCGTTCTGCCGCCAAGCCTCGTAGACGGCGATCGCCGCGGTGTTCGACAGGTTCAGCGACCGGCTCGTCGGCAGCATCGGCAGCCGCACCCGGTCGGTCACCTGGGTGGACTCCTGGACCTCCGCGGGCAGCCCCGCCGACTCCGGTCCGAACATCAGCACGTCTCCGGGCACGTACGCGACGTCGGTGTGCAGCCGTGTCGCCGAAGCGCTGAACGCGTAGACGCGAGAGGGGAGCAGCGCCGTCCACGCGGCGTCGAGGTCCGCGTGCACGTGGACGCGCGCGAGGTCGTGGTAGTCGAGCCCGGCACGCCGTAACTGCTTGTCCTCCAGCGCGAAACCGAGCGGCTCCACCAGGTGGAGTTCGCAGCCGGTGTTCGCGGTCAAGCGGATCGCGTTACCCGTGTTGGGCGGGATTTCCGGGCGGTAGAAAAGGATACGGAACACGAGGGTTGATCGTCTTTCGTTCACGGGCGCTTCGCCTGAGCGCGGCCGGGTGGCCATCAAGCCGGACGAGCATGAGGCCCGCCCGTGACCATCCCACCACAGGAGGGCTTCATGCCTTCGCTCCCTCACCCCCTGTCGCGGCGTCGCTTCCTCGGTTATGGCTCCGCCGGCGCGGCCGCCGTCCTGCTGGGGACCGGTGCCTGGAACGCCGCCGGTGCGATGCCGCTCGCTCGCGGTGCCGGAAACCCGTTCACCCTCGGTGTCGCGTCGGGTGATCCGTTGCCCGGCGGTGTCGTGCTCTGGACCCGGCTCGCGCCGAAGCCCTACGAGGCCGACGGCTTCGGCGGTATGCCGCGGACGCCGGTCCGCGTCGAGTACGAGGTGTCGCTCGACGAGCGCTTCCGCGCCGTGATCCGCCGCGGATCCGTGGTCGCCACGCCAGAACTCGGCCACTCCGTGCACCCCGAGATCCACGGCCTCGCACCGGATCACGAGTACTTCTACCGCTTCCGCACCGGTGACGAGGTCTCGCCGGTCGGCCGCACCAGGACGGCGCCCGTCGCTTGGTCGTCGCCGCGCGAGCTGAACTTCGCGTTCGCGTCGTGCCAGAGCTGGGAGGCCGGGCACTTCACCGCGTACGAGCACATGGCGGCCGAGGACCTCGACCTGGTCGTGCACCTGGGCGACTACCTCTACGAAAGCGGCGTCACGGGTGTCGGCCGCGGCACGCCGGTGGGGCCGCAGTTCAAGGGCGAGACCTTCGACCTGGCCCGCTACCGGCTCCAGTACGCGCTCTACAAGTCCGAAGCGCCGCTGATGGCCGCGCACGCCGCCTTCCCGTGGATCCACGTCAACGACGACCACGAGGTGGAGAACAACTGGGCGGGCGACATCTCGCAGATCGACAAGGAACCGGACCAGGACCGCGCGGTGTTCCGCCGTCGGCGCGCCGAGGCGTTCCAGGCGATGTACGAGCACCTGCCGTACCGCATCGCGCAGCTGCCGAAGGGGCCGGACGCGCGGCTTCACCGGCGGCTGAGCTACGGCACGCTGGCCGACTTCACCATGCTCGACACCCGCCAGTACCGCGACGACCAGCCGTGCGGTGACGGCCAGTCGGCGAACTGCACCGAGCGGTTCGACCAGGACCGCACGCTGCTCGGCTCGGAACAGCGGGGCTGGCTGCTCGACGGCTTCTCCCGGTCCCGCGCGCGGTGGCAGATCCTCGGCAACCAGGCCCCGATGGGCCAGACCGACACCGACGCCGGCGAGGCCACGAACGTCTACCTCGACCCGTGGGACGGCTACGTCGCCGACCGCGACCGCGTGCTCGCGGCCGCGCAGGACCGCGGTGTGCGAAACCTGGTGGTCATCACCGGCGACAGGCACCAGAACTACGCGTGGGACCTCAAACGCGACTTCGGTGACCCGGGTTCGCCCACCGTCGCGAGCGAGTTCGTCGGGACGTCGATCACCAGCGGTGGCAACGGCGCCGACATGACGCCGGGCGGTGAGAACCTGCTGAAGGCCAACCCGCACATGAAGTTCTTCAACAGCCAGCGGGGATACGTCAGGGTCAACGTCAACCGGCAGCGCTGGCGGAGCGACTTCCGGGTGGTGCCGTTCGTCAACACCCCCGGCGCGCCGATCAGCACGCGGGCCAGCTACGTCGTCGAGGACCGGCGCCCCGGCGTTCAGTCCTCCTGAGCGGGCAGGAGGGCGGCGTACACCTTGCGGACCGACGCGGGTGGCGCCGCCTTCTTGAGCGTCGTCGGGTCGACGAAGACGTAGCGGGTCTTCACTTCCGTGCACAGGTCGCCGCCGCGGCTGATCTCGAAGTCGATGATCAGCGACGTCGTGCCGAGGTGGTTCAGGTACACGGCCACGACCAGTTCGTCGTCGTAGCGGCAGGGCGCGCGGTAGCGGAGGTTCGACTCGGCGACCACGACGTCGACGCCGCTGTCCAGTGCCGCTTCGTGGGAGCCGAAGAGGGCTTTCTCCACTTCGAACATGGCCATGTCGACGTAGGCGAGGTAGTTCGCGTTGAACACGATGCCCTGTCCGTCGCATTCGTGGTAACGCACGCGCAGGGGCATTTCGACGATCGGTTTCCGTGGCTCTGTCACGGTTTCCAACTTACGTTAAGGGCTTCTTCCCTTTGTGCGAGGAAGGGCCACGACTCGCGAGGATGAGCGGGCGGTGCCGGTGGGGCGACTGAAGATCACCGAAGTCCGTGAAGGCCTCCTTGAGGGACCCAGAGTCCCTCAAGGAGGCCTTCACGGACCGACCTTTCGCAAACGCCCGAATCGCCCCGGCTCAGTCGATGAAATCGATATTCGGGTGGCGCGGCGACTCGCCGTCGAACAGGTGCCGGTCGCGGCCCTTCAGGTGCAGATCGAAGAACGCGCCGATGTACTCCCGTTGTGCCGCCAGTGATCGGCGGGGATCGATGGTGCCGATGACCGCCTCACGCTTCTCCGGCGCCACTCGCGAACCGAGCTGCGGCACGACGACCTGAAGATCGCTGTAGGCCATGTGCGTGCTGCCGCCGCGGAGCAGCAGGTCCCGCTTCCAGCCCCGCTGGTTGGCCCAGAAGTCCGCCCAGCTGCGGTCGAAATCGGGCTGCTTGTGCGTGTGCTCCAGCGGCTTCCCGTTCTCGTCGACGCCCTCGGCGCCCATCAGCATGAACGGCCGGTCCAGGCCGCGTTTCGTGACCTCGCCGGGCACGTAGGCACTGCCCGGCGGGTAGCCGAACGCGGTCGCCATCGCGCCGTCCAGGTTGATCCCGGCGTCGATCCGGCGGTCGTGCACCATCGCCTCGCCGGAGGTGAACCCGCCGTAGGAATGCCCGTAGGCACCGACCCGGGACAGGTCGAGTGACCAGCCGAGGCCGCGGGGGAGCTGTCGCTTCTCCGCGTCGGGATTCTCGCCGCGGGCGATCTTCGCGAGCTGGTCTAGGACGAATCGGGTGTCACCGACCCGTGCGTCGAGCGCCTTCTTCATGAATTCTGGGCCCTCGCCCGGCGGCAGGGCCGTTTCGAGGCGCCCGCCGGGGAATTCGACCGCCGCGCTCTCGTAGGTGTGCGAGAGCGAGACGACGACGTAGCCGCGGCTGGCCAGATCGTCGACGATCGCCGAATACGTCTCCCGAGGCCCGCCGAAACCGGGTGAGAAGAGCGTGACCGGCTTGGGCGCGCCGTGCGCCGCGGGAACGCCGAGCTCGGCCCGCCGCTTCGCCGACGCCCAGTCGATGGAGCCCGCCGGGAGATCGAGGTAGTCCTTGCTCGCCAGCGTCTGGTCGATGACGCCGCTGATGCCGGGCGTGAGCCACGGCGCGCGTGGTCCGTCGGCGAAGCGGTCGGCCGGATAGGTGACGGTGACCATGAGTTCCCGGCGCCGTTCCGGTTTCCACGGATCGGGGCGGGAGCTGTCGACGAGGTGGAGGTCGGTGGTGCCGACGTCGTAGTGCCCGGTGAGGGCCGGTGCGGTGAGCTTGGCCTGGTCGGCCGCGACGGCGGGGGCCGCCGTGGCGAGCCCGCCCGCGAGCGCGAGGCCCGCGATCAGCGCCGAACCCCGCACCCCCCTGGTGTGTCTCGATGACACTGTCCTAATTGGCCCATGTTGCGACGACCGCATGAATTCGCCCACTGCTGGAGTCCTTCCGGATCGGGGCGGCCCGGCGGCCGCCTGCCTCCGACCCTGGCAGCGCTCCAGGTCTGCGCGCATCCCTCTGAAGATGGAGCGCGGGTCACCCGTGCAGGGCACGGTAGGCCGACGCGGCACCAGGGTGCAGCGGGACCTTGCCGGTGCCGATCAGCGTCCGGACGTCGAGGAACTGGGTTCCGACGGCGGATGCCGGGACGAGGTCGGCGGCGTGTCCGGCCAGCACGCGCGCGACGGCGGCCGCGACATCGTCGGGCAGCGAAGGCGCGGCCAGCAACAGGTTCGCGACGCCGATCGTCCGCAGTTCGCCGACGCCCTGGTAGGCCTGCGCCGGGACGTGGACCTGGTCGTACACCGGGCCGTAGCCCGCCCGCAGGGCCGGCAGATGGGCGTCGAGGGGGAGCAGGGTGATCGCGGTGGTCCGGTTGAGCTCGGTGAGCGCCGGAGTCGGGATCCCACCGGACCAGAGCAGCGCGTCGACCTCGTGTGCCGCCAACGCGTTGATCGCTTCACCCAGGAGCAGGTTCTTCGCCTTCACCGGCACTTGGGCGCGGGCGAACAGCCGCGAGCTGAACACCGCCACGCCTGAGCCGCTCGCGCCCATCGCCACCGGTCGTCCGGCCAGATCGGCGAGCGACCGCACGCGACCGTCCGCGCGGACCACGAGCTGGTGGTAGTTCTCGTAGACGCGGCCGATGGCCGAGAAGGCGATCGGGACGGAGAACGGCTCCGCGCCGGTGAAGGCCGCCTCGGCGACGTCGCCGAGGACGAGCCCGAGATCGGCCCGGCCGTCCCGCAGCCGCCGCAGGTTCTCGACGCTGGCCTCGGTGGCGACGGCCGTCGCGTGCAGCCGGGGCTCCGCGCGGTTCAGCTGCTGGGCCAGCAGTTCCGCGAAGGCGAGATAGAAACCGCCGCTCTCACCCGCCGAGATGACGACCTCCCGCTCCGGTCCCCGGTAGCCCGCCGTCGAGCAGCCCGCGAGAGTGGCGAGCCCAGCGAGGATCGCCGTACGCCTGGTGACGGTCATGGTGTCCCTCCCGTCGCGAGAGGGAGTTCGACGCGGACTTCGAGCCCCCGCGGTTCGGCTTGGCGCAGTTCGAGTTTCCCGCCCCGGGCGAGCACGTGCTGGTTCGCGATCGAAAGGCCGAGTCCCGTCCCGCGCGGCGCGCCGTCGCCGCCTGCCCGCCAGAACCGTTCGGTCGCCCGTTCACGATCCTCTGTGGACAGTCCAGGACCGTTGTCGGACACGAAGACCGTGGCGGTCGTGTCACCGGTCTCGTAGCCGGTGGTGATCGTGGCGCCGCGGCCCGCGTAGTGCACCGCGTTGTCCAGCAGGACATCCAGCACTTGGGCGAGATCGCTTTCCGGACACCGTACGGGCACCGGCTCGTCGTGGCCTTCCGACGCCGCGAGGCGGACTCCCGCGTCGTCCGCCGAGGGCCGCCACGCGTCGACCCGTTCGGCCAGGACGGCCGGGAGATCGCAGGGTTCGTCGCCGGACTCACCCGCGGCGAGCCGGGTCGCGGCGCTTTCGGCGAGCGCCAGCGCGAGCAACCCGTCGAGCAGGGACTCCAGGCGCTCGACCTCGGCGACGGTCGCCAGGTAGGCCCGCTGGCCGTCCCCATCGACCTGCGCGGCCAGCGAATCCACCCGCAACCGCAAGGCGGCCATGGGATTCCGCAGCTGATGCGACGCGTCCGCGACGAGCCGCCGCTGCTGCTCGGACGCCTCGACGACGGCGTCGGACATCCGGTTGAACGACGTCGCGAGCGAACGCAGTTCGCGGGGCCCCGCCCGGTCGGGAACCTGTGCGCGATGTCCCTCGGTCACCGCCTGCACGCCGGTCTCCAATTCGTGCAGCGGCCGCACCATCCAGCGGGCCAGCAGGACCGCGAGCAGCACGAACAGCGCCGCGACCAGTGCCGCACCAGCGACGATCGTGGCCCAGCGGGTGGCGACGTCGGCCGCCGCCGCGGTCACCGACGCGCGGAGGACGACCACTCCGGCCACCCGCGTCCCGGTGCCCACCGGGCGGGCGAAATAGACCGGATCCGCCGACCACGGACTCAGCTGCTCCGGTCCCTTCGCGGGCTGGTTGCGCAGCGCGGCCTCGACGAGTGAGCGGACCACCGGTTCCGCGGCGGTCATGCCGCCGGTTTCGACCAGTGCCCCTCCGCGCGCGTCGACCACCACGACGGCCTCGCCGTATAACGACGAATACCGTGCGGCGTCGACCGTCAGCGTGGTCGCGTCGCCGGCGTCGACGGCCTGCTGGGCGAGGACGACGAACCGGTCGACGTCGGCGTTGCGGGCGATCACCAGCTGCTGGGTCCGCTGCGCGGCGGTCGACCCGAACAGCGGGATCGCGAACGCGGCGACCACGGTCAGCGCGAGCGCGACGAGGACGACCAGCAGCCGGGTGCGCACCGGTCAGTCCCGGCCGAGGCGGTAGCCGAAACCCCGGATCGTGGTGAGCAGTCCCGGCCGGTCGAGCTTCGCGCGCAGCTGGGTCAGGTGCACGTCGAGCGAACGGGAGACGGCGAGGTACGCGTCGCCCCAGACTTCGTCCATCAACTGCTGGCGGCTCACCGCGGTGCCCGGTCGGGCGGCGAGCACGGCCAGGACGGCGAATTCCTTGGCGGTGAGCCCGATGTCGGTCCCGTCGACGAGCACGCGCCGCGCGCCGAGGTCGATCTCGACGTCCTCGACGCGGACGATGCCGTCCTGCGGTGTGGCCGAGACCGCGGCGCGCCGGACGACCGCATCCATCCTCGCCAGCAGTTCCGCCAGGCGGATCGGTTTGGTCAGGTAGTCGTCGGCGCCGAGCCGCAACCCGCGCACCACGGACCGCTCGTCCCCGCTCGCGGTGAGCACGAGCACCGGCACCGGCGAGACCTGCCGGACCTTCCTGAGCACGTCGAGCCCATGCATGTCCGGCAGGTTGAGGTCCAGCAGGATCACGTCGGCCGCGCGATGCCGGTGCAGGGCGTCGCTGCCGCGGATCGCGTGGGAGACGGTATGGCCGCGCGATTGCAGGGCTTCGGCGAGCGCGTCGGCGACACCGGCGTCGTCTTCGACGAGCAACACCCGCACGGCCATACCTTCCCGCCTAGCCTTCCCGGCCGGACACGAGCTCGGGCTCGGGCTGGTTCTTCTTGTCCAGCTCCGAGGTCTTCGAGGTTTCCCGCATTGTGCCGTACACGATCAGCGACACCAGGACGCAGCCCGCGACGTAGAAGAAGAACACCGATTCGTGACCGGCCCCCTTCAACGCCTGCGCGATGAGCTCGGCCGTGCCGCCGAAGATCGCCACGGTGAGCGCGTAGGGGAGACCGACGCCGATGGCACGGATCTTCGTCGGGAACAGCTCGGCCTTCACGATCGCGTTGATCGAGGTGTAGCCGGTGACGATCACCAGCCCGGCCAGCATCAGCAGGAACGCGAGCACCGGCTCCTTCGTCCCGCCCATCAGCGTCATGATCGGGACGGTCAGCAGCGTGCCGGCGATGCCGAAGAACATCAGCAGCGGACGGCGGCCGATGCGGTCGGAGAGTTTGCCCGCGAACGGCTGCAGGATCGCGGCCACGAGGATCGCGCAGAACAGGATCAGCGTGACCGTCCGGCGCGGGATGCCCGCGGTGTTCTCCATGAACTTCTGGCTGTAGGTGGCGAAGGTGTAGAACGACACCGTGCCGCCGAGGGTGAGGCCGACGACGAGCGCGATCTCCTTGGGGTACTTGATGAGCGCGCGCAGCGTGCCCTTGTCGCCCGCCTCCTTGCCGGTGCCGGACGCCTTGGCCGCTTCGAAGCTGGCCGACTCGTCCATCCCGCGGCGCAGGAACATCACCACGACCGCGGCGAGCGCGCCGACGACGAACGCGATCCGCCAGCCCCACGACGTCAGCTGCTGTTCGGTCAGGATGGCCTGCAGCAGCAACTGGAGACCGAGCGCCAGCAACTGGCCGCCGTACAGCGTCACGTACTGGAAGCTGGAGTAGAAGCCGCGTTTGCCCGGAGTGGCCACTTCGGACAGATAGGTCGCGGAGGTCGAATACTCCCCGCCGACCGAGAGCCCCTGGATGAGCCGGGCCACCAGCAGCAGGATCGGCGCGGCGATCCCGATCGAGGCGTAGGTCGGGGTGACCGCGATCATCAGCGACCCCGCCGCCATCAACGTGACGGAAAGCACGAGTGCGCTTCGTCGCCCGAAGCGGTCGGCGAACCGGCCCAGCATCCAGCCGCCGAGCGGTCGCATGAGGAAACCGACGGCGAAGACCGCCGCGGTGCCGAGGAAGGCCGCCGTCGTGTCCTTGGTGGGGAAGAAGGACTTGGCGAAGTATGTGGTGAAGGCGGCGTAGGCGTACCAGTCGTACCACTCGACCAGGTTGCCGATCGAGCCGCGCAGCACGTTGCCGACGACTCGCCTCTCGCTTACGGGCGGCGACGCTTCGCCGATCCGGGTTGTCATCTTTGACCTCCTGTGTTCCGGCTCACGGTGAACAATCCGTGACGGCCGGGCAAGGTTTCGGCGCGGTTCCTAACATCCGCTTAGGACGGTCGCGGTTACCCGGAGGTAGGGGTGGCGCGGCTCCGGCGGGCGCCGGGCGAGCCGATAACCTCAGTGCCGTCAGCGCGACACGACGAGGCGAGGAGAGCTCTGTGGGACGGTCGGTACTGGTCACCGGCGGCAACCGCGGCATCGGTTTGGCGATCGCGAAGGACCTCGCGGCGCAGGGGCACAAGGTCGCGATCACGCACCGCGGTTCCGGAGCGCCCGAAGGTCTCTTCGGCGTGCAGGCCGACGTCACCGACGCCGAGCAGATCGACGCCGCCTTCAAGCTCGTCGAGGAGCACCAGGGCCCGGTCGAGGTCCTCGTCGCGAACGCGGGCATGACCGACGACACCCTCCTCATGCGGATGAGCGAGGAGCAGTTCACCCGCGTGGTGGACGCCAACCTCACCGGCGCCTACCGGGTCGCCAAACGCGCCTCGCGCGGCATGCTGCGCGGCAAGTGGGGCCGCTACATCTTCATCTCGTCCGTCGTCGGCCTCACCGGCTCGGCGGGCCAGGTCAACTACGCGGCGAGCAAGGCGGGTCTCGTCGGTCTCGCCCGTTCGCTCGCGCGTGAGCTGGGCTCGCGCAACATCACCTCGAACGTCATCGCGCCGGGCTTCGTCGCCACGGACATGACCGACGAGCTCGGCGAGGACCGCAAGAAGGAGATCCTCGCCCAGGTTCCCTCCGGCCGGTACGCCGAGCCGTCGGAGATCGCCGCCGCCGTCCGCTACCTCGCCTCCGAAGAGGCCGGGTACGTCAACGGCGCGGTGCTGCCGGTCGACGGCGGCCTCGGCATGGGCCACTGACGTCCCCGTTTTCCCGTACCGATCGAAACCACCCGGACTGGAGGTCCCGTGCCAGGACTGCTCGAAGGCAAGCGCCTGCTGATCACCGGCGTCATCACCGACGCCTCGCTCGCGTTCCACGCGGCCAAGATCGCGCAGCAGGAGGGCGCGAAGGTCGTGCTCACCGGCTTCGGCAGGCTGTCGCTCGTCGAGCGCATCGCCAAGCGTCTCCCCGAGGAGGCGCCGGTGCTGGAGCTGGACGTCACCAACCAGGAGCACCTCGACTCGCTCGCCGACCGCGTGCGTGAGCACGTCGACGGGCTCGACGGGGTGCTGCACTCGATCGGGTTCGCCCCGCAGTCCTGCCTGGGCGCGCCGTTCCTGGACGCCCCCAGCGAGGACGTGAAGGTGGCCGTCGACGTCTCGGCGTACTCCTTCAAGGCCCTCGCGGTCGCGACCCTGCCGCTGCTGTCGCGCGGTTCGTCGATCGTCGGCATGGACTTCGACGCGCGCGTCGCGTGGCCCGTCTACAACTGGATGGGCGTCGCGAAGGCCGCTCTGGAATCGGTGAACCGGTACCTGGCGCGCGACCTCGGCCCGAAGGGCATCCGGGTCAACCTGGTCAGCGCCGGTCCGATGAAGACCATGGCGGCGAAGTCGATCCCCGGTTTCTCCGAGCTGGAGGAGGGCTGGGGCGACCGCGCGCCGCTCGGCTGGGACAGCTCCGACCCGGACCCGACGGCGAAGTCCGTCTGCGCCGTGCTGTCGGACTGGCTGCCCGCCACGACCGGCTCGATGATCATGGTCGACGGCGGAGTGCACGCCCTCGGCATCTAGGTCTCTTACGCGCGTGAAGGCCCCCTTCCCTCGGCTCAGCCGAGGGAAGGGGGCCTTCACGCGCATCAGGGCAGGACGGCGTTGGCGACGTGCCACGAGTCCTCGAGCAGCAGGTACTTGGTGATCAGGCCGTTGTCGTTCACCTCGAACTCGATGGTGAAGGCCGTCTCGATCACCTTGCCGGTGCCGCGGATCGTCGAGCGGAGGCGGCCGATCGCGACCGCGTGCGGTCCGTCGACGAGGACGCGTTCGACGTCGAACCGGTCCTTGATGAGCCCTTTGTCGAGCAGTTCGTAGAACTCGCGGATCTCCGCCCGGTTTCGCCGCGGGCCGATCCACGGGACGAGCTCGGTCGCACCGGGGATGTCCCACCCGACGCTGTCGGCGAACAGTTCCGTGGCTCCGTCGGTGTCCCCTGTGGACATTCGGCGGAAGAACTCGTCGAGGGTGGCTCTGGTTCGTTCGGACATGATTCTCCCTACTGGGTAACGGGTTCGCGGAGCAGGCGGGTGTTGTCGGTGCGCTGGACACCGGCGGCGAAGGTGAGCGCGACGACGGTGGCGACGCCGAGGCCGACGCTCACCCAGGCGACGCTGGGATAGCCGAGACCGGCGTCGATCGACTCGCCGCCGAGCCACGGGCCGACGGTGTTGCCGACGTTGAACGCGGCGGTCGTGCTCGCGCCGACGAGCGTGGGCGCGTTGCCCGCCACGGCGAAGGCGCGGACGTTCAAGGCGGGATTGACCCCGAATCCGGCGACGCCGAACAGGAACACGGCGAAGATCGCGACCGGGGTCGCCGGGCCGGACAGCGCGAGCAGCACGAGGGCGAGCAGGGCGACGGCGAGGCCGCCGTAGAGGGTCGCGAAGGGCCTCGCGTCGGCGAGCCGTCCGCCGACGGTGATACCGATCAGCGCGCCGAGCCCGAACAGGGAAAGCACGCCAGGAACCCAGCTTTCCGGCAGTCCGGCGACTTCCGTGAGCATGGGCGCGAGGTAGCTGAAGGTCGCGAAGATCATCGCCTGCGCGAACGCGATGACGCCGAGTGCCAGCCAGAACCGGCCGCCGCGGTAGAGCCGCAGTTCGGTCGCCACGTCGGTCTTGGTCTCACCGTTCTGCGTCTCCGGGACCAAGGCGAAGACCCCGATCAGCGCGACGACGGTCAAGGCCGTGACCGCCCAGAACGCGGCCCGCCAGCCCGCGTGCTGGCCGAGGAAGGTCCCCGCGGGCACGCCGGCGATGTTCGCGACGGTGAGCCCGCCGACCAGGATGGCCAGCGCGCGGCCACGGCGCTCGACCGGGACCAGCGCGACGGCGGTGGCAGCCGCGACCGCCCAGAACCCGGCGCAGGCGACGGCGCTGACCACGCGGGTCGCGAAGAGCAGGGCGTATCCCGAGCCCAGCGCGCCGACCACGTGCGAGATGCCGAAGACGACGAGCAAGGCCATGAGGGTGGCACGCCTCGGCACCCGCAGCGTCGCGATCGCGAGCAGGGGAGCGCCGACGACCATGCCGATCGCGAAAGCCGAGATGAGCAGCCCGGCCTCCGGGATGCCGACGTTCAGATCGGCCGCCATCCCGGGCAGCAGGCCGGTGATCATGAACTCGGACGTGCCGAGCGCGAACACGCTCAGTCCGAGTACGCAGACTGCCAAAGGCACGGGGATTCCCTCCAGTTTTGTATTGATCAGTCCAAAATGTGGGCAGCGTCGCGCACAAGGGTTTCGTTCCAGGTGTTACTCGGCGGCGATCGCGTCCAATGCGATGGCGGCGACGGCCTCCATGGCCGCCCGTCCGGCGCCGCGGCGGGACATCAGCCGGAGTCCGGCGACGGTGCTGTGCGCGAACTCGGCGATGGCACCGGGCTCGCGGTCGCCGTCGATCGTCCCGTCGAGCTGCCCTTCCCTGGCGCAGGCCGAGAGAAGGGTGAGATGGCGTCCGGTGTCGGCGTCGATCCGCGCTTTGATCTCGGGATCGCGATCACCGAATTCGGCCACCGTGTTGACCACGAGGCAGCCTCGGCCATGGTTCGCGACTTCCTCGTCGATCGTGTACGAGAACAGGGTGCGAAACCGCTCGAGGCCGGTCCCGGACTCCTCCAGCAAGGCCGTCCTGGCCACGATCCCGCGTTCGGCGTAGTGGTCGAGCGCGCGCATGAACAGTTCGTGCTTGCTGGTGAAGGTGTTGTAGATGCTGCTGCGGCCCAAGCCGGTGGCTTCGCAGAGGGCCTGCGTCGACGTGCCCTCGTAGCCGCGAAGCCAGAACGCGTCCATGGCGCGCCCGATCGCGGCGCGCTCGTCGAATTCCTTCGGCCTGGCCATGGGAGCGACCGTATCATGTTTTGGATCGATCGGTTCAAAACGGGCCGGGTCAGCGTGCGGGGCGCCACAACGGCAAGATGACGGGGTGGGTTACGACGCGCTGCTTTGGCTTTCGTTCGGTGGTCCCGAGGGGCCCGACGAGGTGATGCCGTTCCTGGAGAACGTCACGCGGGGCCGTGGGGTCCCCCGGGAACGACTGCTCGAGGTCTCCGAGCACTACCAGCACTTCGGCGGGGTCTCGCCGATCAACCGGCTGAACCGGGACGCGATCTCCGCGGTGGAGAAGCAGCTCGCGGCCGCCGGGATCGACCTGCCCGTCCACTTCGGCAACCGCAACTGGCGGCCGATGGTCGAGGACGCCCTCGCCGAGATCGCCAAGGCGGGCGCCCAGCGCGTCCTGGTCTTCCCCACGAGCGCGTACGGCGGCTACTCCGCCTGCCGTCAGTACGACGAGGACATCGAGCGCGCCCGTGCGTCGGTCGGCGACGGCGCGCCGGAACTGGTGAAACTGCGGCAGTTCTTCGATCACCCGCTGTTCATCGCCGCCTTCGCCGACGCCGTTCGCGCCGCGCACGCGAAGCTGGGGAACCAGTCTGGAACCAGGACCGTGTTCTGCGCCCACTCGGTGCCCGAATCCGCCGACACCGCGTCCGGGCCGCCCGCGGAAGGCGGCAGGCGCTACTCGCGTCAGATCGCCGAGGCCGCGCGCCTCGTCGCGGCCGAAGCGGGAATCGAGACCTACGACGTCGTGTGGCAGTCGCGCTCCGGTCCGCCGCAGGTGCCGTGGCTGGAGCCGGACATCGTCGACCACATCGACTCGCTGCACGCGGAAGGCGTCACCTCGGTGGTGGTCTGCCCCGTGGGTTTCGTGTCCGACCACCTCGAGGTGATCTGGGACCTCGACAACGAGGCCGCGGAACGGGCCGCGGAGCACGGCATGGGCTTCGCGCGGGCCGCGACGCCGGACACCGACCCGCGTTTCGCCGAGCTCGTCGTGGAACTGATCCGGGAGCACATCGACGGGGCACCCGCGCGGAAGCTGTCGCCGTTCCCGGCGGCGGGGTGCACGGTCAACGGTGCGCCTTGCGCGATCGGGTGCTGCGAACCCGCGAAGCGGCCCGCACGTCCTTGAAGTACATGAAGGCCCCCGTCTTTGCGTCTAGCGCGAGGAAGGGGGCCTTCGTGTACTCGGAAGGTGCCGCTCACGGGGTGGCGGTGATCCTCGACAGGTGGCGGTCGATCAGGGCGATGGCCTCTTCGCCGGACTGATAGCCGAGCAGCACCGCGTCGCCGAGGCCGGAGACCAGCGCCAGCAGGAGCGCGGCTTCGGCGACCGGGTCGACGGTGGACGCGAACTCGCCGTCGTCCCTGGCGGCGGTGAGCATGGCCGCCACCGCGTCGCGGAGCTGGCCGTGGCCGGTCCGGAAGTGGCCGGCGATCTCCGGATCCTTGAGCGCGCGCATCAGGAAGGCGTTGGCGACCAGCGCGTCGTCCCTGGCGGCCTCGTCCAGGGGGAGCAGGGCGATGAGCAGATCCCGGACGCCGAGTTCTGAGGGGGTGGCGATGCGTTCCTCGAGCCCGCTTCTCAAAGTGGTCGTCGCGAAGCGCAGCATGTCGTCTCTCGACGCGAAGTAGTGCTGGACGAACCCTTTCGAGATACCGGCTTCGGCCGCGACCTCGCTCAAGCTGACCCCTTCGAGCCCCCGGTCGGCCGCGATACGCCGGACGGCCGCGGCGATCTGCTGCCGCCGGTGCTCGTGATCGACTCGTTTGGGCACCCGCTCCTCCTTTTGGCAGTCCGATCGGATTGCCAACTTCTCACCAACTGTTTACAATCCGATCGTATCGTAAAGGAGGGTGCATATGAAGGTGGGCGGTTTCGCCTCGTCGGAGGCACGGGCCGAATACGAGGTCGTCTACGAACGAGGCCTGGCGGCTTTGCCCGCGCCGGCCGGGATCCACGACGTCGAGACGGCGTTCGGGGTGGCGCGCGTGTACCGGTTCGGGCAACCGGGCAGAACGCCGATCGTGCTGTTGCCCGGTCGTGCCGGGACCGCGGTGATGTGGGAACCCAACCTCACCGCGTTGCTCGGGCACGGCGAGGTCTACGCGGTGGACCTGATCGGCGAACCCGGCCGCAGTGAACAGACCGCCCCGATCAGGGACGGTGTGGACCAAGCCGCTTGGCTGAATACGGTGCTCGCGGAACTCGACCTGGCGGCGGTGCACCTGATCGGGTACTCGTTCGGTGGCTGGCTCGCCGCCAACCTCGCCGCGCGGGCGCCGGAGCGGCTGAGGTCGCTCACCCTGATCGACCCGGTGCTGACGTTCGGCGGGCTGACCGCGGGACTGGTCGTCCGCGCCACGCTCACCGCGATCCCCGGCATTAACCGATGGGCCCGGCCGTCGTTCCTGCACTGGATCTCCGGTGGCGCGGAGGTCGACACCACCGATCCGGTCGCGCGGGTGATCGACGAAGGAATGCGGACCTATCGCATCGCCCTGCCGTCACCCAGGTTGATCACCGACGCGCAGTTGCGCTCACTGCGGATGCCCGTGCTGGCCCTGATCGCCGGGCGCAGCGTCATCCACCACCCGGACCGCGCGGCCGCGCGGGCTCGTGAGCTTCTGCCGCGGGGGCAGGTCGAACTGTGGCCGTCGGCGACCCACTCCATCGCTGGCGAAGCGGCGGACGAGGTCAACGCGCGGATCCTGGCCTTCCTGGCGGCAGAGGAAACACCGTCGTGACCGGGCACGGCAGGAATCCGACGCTCTCCTTGCTGCTCTGGGATGTCGCGCTCCCGTTGGCCGCGTACTACGGGCTCCGGCTCGCCGGGCAGAGCGAGCAGGTCTCCTTGCTGGCCGGGGCGGTGGTGGCCGCGGCCCGGATCGCGTGGGTCGCCGTCCGAGACCGGTCCTTCGACGGCTTCGCCGCGTTGCTGGCAGGCGTGCTCGGGGTCGGGCTCGTGCTTTCGCTGGTCAGCGGTGACGCGAAATTCCTGTTGCTCAAGGAATCCTTCGCCACCGCGACCGCCGCGATCGTGCTGCTGGTGAGCTGCTTCAGCCGCACGCCCATGGTGCTCGTCGCCGTGCGGGCCGGTTCCAGCGCGGCGAAACGCGCCGAGATCGACCGCCTCACCGGCGAGGTGCCCGCTTTCCGCCGGGCGTTCACCCGGATGTCGGCGGTGTGGGGAGTGGCGCTGCTGCTGGAGGCCGCGGTCCGCGTGCCGCTGGTCTACACCCTGTCGGCCGACGTGATGAACGCGCTCAGCGTGGTCCTGCTGATCGCGGTCATCGGCGGGCTTTCGCTGTGGTCCGTCCGGTATGCCGAGAAGATCCAGAGAAAGCACTCCGTGACCACGTGAACGGCTACGGGTGCCTGTCCGCCTGCTCGGCGAACTCCCGCACCGCTTCGTTGATCGCCGCGCACCGCGCGTTGCGGACGGCTTCGGTCAGCGGCCGCAAGGCCTCCGCCCGCCGAAGCGCCGCCGACGCGGAGAGCGCGCCGCCCGGATCGTCGGATTCGGCGATGGCGAGGATCGCCGCGATCTCCTGGGATCGCTGGAGCACTCGCAGTGCCCGGCCGGGCATCCCCGCGGGCCAGGGCGCGTCGGTGGCCGCCCGCAGCCGGGCCGAGAGTTCCGCCCGCACCCCCGGCCGTTCGCTGGCGACGTCCAGGGTCTGGAGCGCGCCCGCGCTCGCCCGGATCGCGTCGGTCAGGCCGTGCTCGGCCTCGCCGAGCGGGCGGTACTCGAGGACGCCCGGCGTGGGCACCGAGTACACGGTCCACCGCATGAGGCCTTCGGCGATGGCCTCGGGGACGACGCCGTAGCCGAGATCCGGCAACAGGACGGCCTCGCCGGTCCGAAGCGCGGCCTCGGTGAACTGCCCGCCGCCGCCCAGCCCCCGCACGTCGCCGGGCACCGGGAGCAGCAACTGCATGCTCTTGGCACCCTGTACGCGCAGGGCGAGCAGCAGCTGGACCGGGGTCGCCGCCCGGTTGAACGCGAGCGGCAGGTCGAACGCCTCGGCAGCCGCCGCGTCCGCGGCGACGAAGTCGTGGGCTTCGCCCCAGACCTGAAGGGCGTCAAGGATGTCGTCGGAGGCGGCGGCTCCGTTCAGCCACGCCGAAGACCAGACCGCGAGGGTCGCACTAGGACGGCACACTGGACTGATTTTAGTCGTGCTTCCGGCGAAACCCGGAAATGGGCGCGTTATCGAGGGGGAGAGCAGGTGAACGTACCGGAGCTGGAGTTGCTTCACGTCGACAGAGGCCACGGTCGCGACGTAGCGTCGAACGGGTGAACGATGTTCCCGCAAACCTGCCCCGGACCGCCGGGGACCTCCGCGCGGCGGGTCACCTGCCGCGGTCGATCAAACAAGAACTGCACGACAACCTGCTCGCCAAGCTCCGCGCCGGGGAAGACGCCTGGCCCGGGATCGTCGGGTTCTCGCGCACCGTGCTGCCGCAGCTGGAACGCGCGCTGCTGGCCGGGCACGACGTCGTCCTGCTCGGCGAACGCGGCCAAGGCAAGACCCGGCTGCTGCGCACCCTCGCGGGACTTCTCGACGAATGGACGCCCGTCATCGACGGTGCCGAGCTGGCCGAGCATCCGCTCGACCCGATCACCCCGGAATCGCGCCGTCGCGCCGCCGAACTCGGTGACGCCCTGCCGGTGACCTGGCGTCACCGCGACGAGCGGTACACGGAGAAACTGGCCACACCGGACACTTCGGTCGGTGACCTGATCGGCGACGTCGACCCGGTGAAGGTCGCCGAAGGCCGCAGCCTCGGCGATCCCGAGACCATCCACTTCGGACTCGTCCCGCGTGCCCACCGCGGCATCGTGGCGATCAACGAGCTGCCGGACCTCGCCGAGCGCATCCAGGTCGCGTTGCTGAACGTGATGGAGGAGCGCGACATCCAGGTGCGCGGCTACACCCTGCGCCTGCCGCTGGACGTGCTGCTGGTGTCGACGGCCAACCCGGAGGACTACACCAACCGCGGCCGTATCATCACCCCGCTCAAGGACCGGTTCGGCGCCGAGATCCGGACGCACTACCCGCTCGACGTCGAATCGGAGATCGCCGTCGTCCGGCAGGAGGCGCACCTGGTCGCCGAGGTCGGCGAGCCGCTCCTGGAGGTGCTGGCCCGGTTCGTGCGGAACCTGCGCGAGTCGCCGGTGATCGACCAGCGGTCGGGCGTCTCGGCCCGGTTCGCCGTCGCGGCGGCGGAAACGGTCGGCGCGGCGGCACTGCGCCGGTCCGCGCTGACCGGCGAGGAACCCGCCGTGGCGCGTCCGGTCGACCTCGACGCGGTGCCCGCCGTCCTGCGGGGCAAGCTCGAATTCGAGCCGGGCGAGGAGGGCCGCGAGACCGAGCATCTCGTGCACCTGCTGCGCCGGGCGGTCGCGGAGACGGCCCGTTCGCGGTTCGCCGGTCTGGATCTGCTGCCGCTGGCCGACGCCGTCGAGTCCGGGCATCTGGTCTCCACCGGGGAACGCGTGCCCGGAAAGGACGTCCTCGCCGCACTGCCGGAACTGCCCGTGCTCCACGACGTCGCCGCGCGCGCCGGCGTCGGCCCGGACGAACCGGCGGGGCGGATCGCGGCCGCGGTCGAACTGGCACTGGAATCCCTGTTCCTGTCGAGGAAACTCGCCAAGGACTCCGACGACGGCACGACCGTCTACGGCCGATGAGCGCCGCCCCGGAGGGCTACTCGTACGGGCCGTGGCACGACGGTCCGGATCCGCTGGCGCCACCGGCGGATCTGCGGGACGCGCTCGACGAGATCGGCCGCGACGTCATGGTGGGCGCCTCGCCCCGGTCCGCGCTGGAAGAGCTGTTGCGGCGCGGCACCCCGCGCACCGCCGGGCTCGACGAACTGACCAGGCGGCTCTGGCAGCGCCGGTCGGAGATCCAGCGGCGGCACCGGCTGGACGGCACGCTCCAGGAGGTCCAGCGGCTGCTCGACCAGGCACTGGAGGCCGAGCGGAGTGAGCTGTTCCCCGATCCGGACGACGACGCCCGCTTCCGTGAGGCCCAGCTGGACGCGTTGCCGCCCGGGACGGCGGCGGCCGTACGCGAACTCGCCGAGTACGACTGGCGCTCGCAGGCGGGCAGGGAGAACTACGAGAAGATCCGTGACCTGCTCGGCCGTGAGCTGCTGGATTCCCGCTTCGAGGGGATGAAGGAGGCGCTGCGGAACGCCGGACCGGAAGAGGCCGAGCGGGCCAACCGGATGCTCGCCGATCTCAACGACCTGCTGGCCGCGCACGCTCAGGGCCGTGAGGACGTCCCGGAGCGGTTCGCGGAGTTCATGCGCGAGCACGGCGAATTCTTCCCGGAGAACCCGAAGAACGTCGAGGAGCTGATCGACGTCCTCGCCGCTCGTGCCGCGGCCGCGCAGCGGATGCTCAACTCGATGACCCCGGAGCAACGGGCCGAACTGGCCGAACTGTCGCAGCAGGCGTTCGGCGACCCTCGGCTCGCGCAACAGCTGTCCACTTTGGACGCCCAGCTGCGCGCGCTGCGGCCCGGCGAGGACTGGACGTCTTCGGAACGGTTCCGGGGCGACGATCCCTTGGGCCTCGGTGAGGGTGCCCGCGCGATGTCCGATCTCGCCGAACTGGACGCGCTGGCCGAACAGCTCGGCCAGTCCTATCCCGGCGCGCGGCTGGAGGACATCGACGTCGACGCTCTCGAACGCCAGCTCGGACCGGACGCGGGCGTGGACGCTCGGCGGCTGTCCGAGCTGGAACGCGAGCTCCGGCGGCAAGGTCTCTTCGAACGTGCCCCGGACGGCACGCTTCGCTTGTCTCCCAAAGCTTTGCGACGACTCGGAGAGACAGCGCTCGCCGATGTCGTGAACGCGCTGCGCGGCAAGACGGGCCAGCGGGAGACCGAGTCCGCCGGCGCCGCGGGCGAGCCGACCGGCGCGACCAGGCCGTGGCGGTTCGGGGACATGCAGCCGTGGGATGTCTCCAGGACGGTCCGCAACTCCGTCCTGCGCTCGGTTTCGGTGGGGGAGCGGCTGGTCCGGATGGACGTCTCCGACGTCGAGGTGATCGAGACCGAGCATCGGTCGCGGGCGGCGGTGGCGTTGCTCGTGGACACCTCGTGGTCGATGGTGCAGGAGGGCCGCTGGCTGCCGATGAAGCGGACGGCGCTCGCGCTGCACCAGCTGATCAGCACCCGGTTCCGCAACGACGCCCTCCAGCTGATCACCTTCGGCCGCTACGCGACATCGGTCGAACTGGCCGAACTCGTCGGGCTGGAGGGCGCTTGGGAGCAGGGCACCAACGCCCACCACGCCCTGTTGCTGGCCGGACGGCATCTGCGGCGGCATCCCGACGCGCAGCCGGTCGTCCTGATGGTCACCGACGGTGAGCCGACGGCGCATCTGGAACCCGACGGTTCGGCGGAGTTCGACTATCCGCCCCAGCCCAGGACGCTGCTCAAGACGCTGTCCGAAGTGGACCGGATGGCGAAGCTGGGCGCGTCGGTGACGGTGTTCCGGCTCGGGGACGACCCGCGCCTGACGGAGTTCGTCGACCTCATCGCCCGGCGCTCGGGCGGCCGCGTCGTCGCTCCGGATCTGGACGGGCTCGGCGCCGCCGTGGTCGGCGACTACCTGCGGACCAGGAAGCGGTAGTGAGGGTGGGCCGGGTGGGTCGTGAGTGGCGATTCGGGTTCTAACCCGAATCGCCACTCACGACCACCTGGACCTGCCGCGAACTCG